>NZ_JACDRR010000020.1 GCF_013449375.1 Pectobacterium sp. CFBP8739
TTATCAGCGATTAAGCGATAACTTTAGCAACAACGCCCGCGCCTACTGTACGGCCGCCTTCACGGATTGCGAAACGCAAGCCGTCATCCATCGCGATTGGGTGGATCAGGGTAACAACCATCTTGATGTTGTCGCCCGGCATTACCATCTCTACGCCTTCTGGCAGTTCGATGGTGCCCGTTACGTCAGTGGTACGGAAGTAGAACTGAGGACGGTAGCCTTTGAAGAACGGAGTATGACGGCCGCCTTCATCCTTGCTCAGGATATACACTTCTGATTCGAACTTGGTGTGTGGCTTGATTGAACCCGGCTTAGCCAGTACCTGACCACGTTCGATTTCTTCACGCTTGATACCACGCAGCAGAACACCAACGTTCTCACCTGCACGACCTTCGTCCAGCAGTTTGCGGAACATTTCTACGCCAGTACAGGTAGATTTCGCGGTATCTTTGATACCAACGATTTCAACTTCTTCACCGACTTTAACGATACCGCGCTCTACACGACCGGTAACAACGGTACCACGGCCGGAGATAGAGAATACGTCTTCGATTGGCAGCAGGAACGGCTTGTCAATTGCACGCTCTGGCTCTGGGATATAAGAATCCAAGTGCTCTGCCAGTTCGATGATTTTTGCTTCCCACTCAGCTTCGCCTTCCAGCGCTTTCAGCGCGGAACCACGAACTACTGGCGTATCGTCGCCTGGGAAGTCGTATTGAGACAGCAGCTCACGCACTTCCATCTCAACCAGTTCCAGCAGCTCTTCGTCATCAACCATGTCACACTTGTTCAGGAACACGATGATGAAAGGAACGCCAACCTGACGACCCAGCAGGATGTGCTCACGGGTCTGAGGCATTGGGCCGTCAGTCGCAGCAACAACCAGGATCGCGCCGTCCATTTGAGCAGCACCGGTGATCATGTTTTTCACATAGTCGGCGTGTCCTGGGCAGTCAACGTGCGCGTAGTGGCGAGACGGGGTATCGTATTCAACGTGAGACGTGTTGATGGTGATACCACGAGCTTTTTCTTCTGGCGCGTTATCGATCTGGTCGAATGCACGTGCGTTACCACCGTAGGTTTTAGCCAGAACGGTAGTGATTGCAGCGGTCAGCGTTGTTTTACCATGGTCAACGTGGCCGATAGTACCGACGTTAACGTGGGGTTTTGTACGTTCAAATTTTTCTTTAGACACGGCGATATTCCTTACTCAAATGCTCTCCCCGTATGGAGAGAGCACGGGATTTTGTTTTAACCCTGAGGCTTATTTACCACGGGCTTCAATTACGGCCTGAGCAACGTTGTTAGGCGCATCATCGTACTTCAGGAACTCCATGGAGTAAGAAGCACGGCCTTTGGTCAGAGAACGCAGTTGAGTTGCGTATCCGAACATTTCAGACAACGGAACTTCAGCGTGAATCACAACGCCAGTAACGTTGGATTCCTGACCGCGCAGCATACCACGACGACGGCTAAGGTCACCGATGACGTCACCAGTGTTCTCTTCCGGCGTTTCAACTTCAACCTTCATGATCGGCTCAAGCAGAACAGGTTTTGCTTTCTTAAAGCCATCTTTAAAGGCAATAGAAGCAGCCAGTTTAAACGCCAATTCAGAGGAGTCAACGTCATGGAAAGAACCGAAGTGCAAACGCACGCCGAGATCAACCACTGGGTAACCAGCCAGAGGACCCGCTTTCAGCTGTTCCTGAATGCCTTTATCAACGGCAGGGATGTATTCACCAGGAATTACACCACCTTTGATGTCGTTGATGAACTCGTAACCTTTCGGGTTTGAGCCAGGCTCCAGTGGGTACATGTCGATAACAACATGACCATACTGACCACGACCACCAGACTGTTTGGCGTGTTTACCTTCGATATCGGTAACTTTCGCACGAATCGCTTCACGATAAGCAACCTGTGGTTTACCCACGTTCGCTTCAACGTTGAATTCACGCTTCATACGGTCAACGATGATATCGAGGTGCAATTCACCCATACCAGCAATGATAGTCTGGTTAGATTCTTCGTCAGTCCATACACGGAAAGACGGGTCTTCTTTAGCCAGACGGCCCAATGCCAGACCCATTTTTTCCTGGTCAGCTTTGGTTTTTGGTTCTACCGCGATCGAAATTACCGGTTCAGGGAATTCCATACGCTCCAGAATGATGACGTTATCTGGATCACACAGTGTGTCACCCGTCGTTACATCTTTCAGACCGATAGCAGCAGCGATATCGCCTGCACGAACTTCTTTGATCTCTTCACGCTTGTTAGCGTGCATCTGAACGATACGACCAAAACGTTCACGTGCTGATTTAACTGGGTTCAGTACGGTATCACCGGAGTTAACAACACCAGAGTACACGCGGAAGAACGTCAGGTTACCCACAAACGGGTCGGTAGCGATTTTGAACGCCAGCGCAGCAAACGGCTCTTCATCACTTGCGTGACGCTCAGCCGGCGTGTCTTTACCGTCATCCAAAATACCGTTGATCGCAGGTACGTCAACCGGAGATGGCAGGTAATCCACTACTGCATCCAGCATCGCCTGAACACCTTTGTTCTTAAATGCAGAACCACAGGTTACCAGGATGATTTCGTTGTTCAGAACACGCTGACGCAGAGCTTTTTTGATCTCTTCTTCAGTCAGTTCTTCGCCACCCAGGTATTTTTCCATCAGCTCTTCAGAAGCTTCAGCTGCGGACTCGATCAGGTTCTGGTGCCATTCGTCAGCCAGATCCTGCATATCAGCCGGGATATCTTCGTATTCGAAGGTCACGCCCTGATCGGCATCGTTCCAGTTGATGGCTTTCATTTTCACCAGGTCAACAACACCGGTGAAACCTTCTTCAGCACCAATTGCCAACTGCAGCGGAACAGGGTTCGCGCCCAGACGGGATTTGATCTGACCAACAACTTTCAGGAAGTTAGCACCCATGCGGTCCATTTTGTTAACGAACGCAATGCGTGGAACTTTATATTTGTTTGCCTGACGCCATACGGTTTCAGACTGTGGCTGAACACCACCAACTGCGCAGTAAACCATTACCGCACCATCAAGTACACGCATAGAACGTTCTACTTCGATAGTGAAGTCAACGTGTCCCGGGGTGTCGATGATGTTTACGCGATGCGGTTCATACTGCTTAGCCATACCAGACCAGAATGCAGTAGTCGCTGCGGAAGTGATAGTAATACCACGCTCCTGCTCCTGCTCCATCCAGTCCATGGTAGCTGCGCCGTCATGAACTTCACCGATTTTATGGTTTACACCAGTGTAGAACAGAATACGTTCGGTAGTAGTGGTTTTACCGGCGTCGATGTGCGCACTGATACCGATGTTACGGTAGCGTGCGATGGGTGTTGTACGAGCCATTTGTATCCTCTATATACTAGGGCGTTCAATTTAGTTAACCCAAGCGGGTTGGCTATTTTTAGCGCCCGCTTGGTTAGCATGCCTACAGCGAAGGGATTACCAACGGTAGTGAGCGAACGCCTTGTTAGCTTCGGCCATACGGTGAACGTCTTCACGTTTCTTAACAGCAGTACCTTTGTTTTCTGCTGCATCAGAAAGTTCGTTCGCCAGGCGCAGAGCCATAGATTTATCACCGCGTTTACGAGCAGCTTCTACGATCCAACGCATTGCCAACGCATTACGACGAACCGGACGGACTTCTACTGGTACCTGATAAGTAGAACCACCAACGCGGCGCGACTTAACTTCGACAGTCGGGCGAACGTTGTCCAGAGCTACTTCAAAAGCTTCCAGATGATCTTTACCAGAACGCTGAGCCAGGGTCTCCAGCGCGGTATAGACGATTGCTTCAGCAGTAGATTTTTTACCATCTACCATCAGGATGTTTACAAATTTGGCCAGCAGTTCTGATCCGAACTTAGGATCCGGCAGAATTTTACGTTGACCAATGACGCGACGACGTGGCATGGAAATACTCCGTTGTTAATTCAGGATTGTCCAAAACTCTACGAGTTTAGTTTGACATTTAAGTTAAAACGTTTGGCCTTACTTAACGGAGAACCATTAAGCCTTTGGCTTCTTCACGCCGTATTTGGAACGGGATTGCTTACGGTCTTTAACACCTGAGCAGTCCAGCGCGCCACGAACGGTGTGGTAACGCACACCTGGCAGGTCTTTAACACGACCGCCACGGATCAGGATCACGGAGTGTTCCTGCAGGTTATGACCTTCACCACCGATATAGGAGGTAACTTCAAAACCGTTAGTTAAACGAACACGGCATACTTTACGCAGTGCGGAGTTCGGTTTTTTAGGGGTGGTAGTATATACACGAGTACATACGCCACGTTTCTGCGGGCATGCTTCCAGCGCCGGAACGTTGCTTTTAGCAGCCTTCAGGGAGCGTGGTTTGCGTACCAGCTGGTTAATTGTTGCCATTAAAAAAGCTCCTGGGTTTTGCTTCGTAAACACGTAATAAATCGTCTCATGTTTGCGCAAGGCAAAGTATGAGGACGCGGAATTTTAGGGCTGGCAGTGGAAGGAGTCAAGAAATAGTCAAAAATTCGACGTTACCATGCGAGTTGCTGCGGGTGCTCCACTGTCAGTTGAACAAATTCATTATAGTCAATGAGCACGATACTGTTTGAAATTTGTTCAGCCATGCCTCTCGCGACGACATCAGGCCGGAGCGCATAGAGAGGAACCGCGGAATCAAGAAGACGGTGGATAATGTTTCCACCAGCCAGAGCCGCGATAACACCATCCTGCAGTAGGACAACAACATCGCCGTTACCCAAGCTACGTAATAGCGTATCGAGGTCAGCGTGATAAGGGGAGCATGAAAGTGTATGCAGCATAAATGGAGAGAGATCCGTCGCTAGAATGAAAGGATGGAATGATAGCTAGCCAGTTTGCTGCGCCAGGCTTCCGGCGCTAACAGCTCCACATCCAAAACCCAGTCGGTATCGATATTCAACCCACGCTGGCGCACGGACATTTCGCACAGATAACAACTGTCGATATCGTACAGCGGCAGCACGCCAAACGTTGCGATGTAATTACGCATCAAAATCTGGTCCGGCTGTTGCTGTGGCAGCAGTTGAAGTACACCATCGCCGACAAAAAATACGCCAATGTCTTCCGTCAGGGCAGACATCGCCAATAGCGCATCCAGCCCCTCTCGCCCAGAAGCGCTCCCGTGTGGAGAATGCGTAAAAACAAATGCGACTCGCTTCATAACGCTACCTTAAAACTGAATAACCCGATCGCAGGTCAGCACCGATTGCGCCAATTCCCCCAGCCCGCTAAGAACAAAGCCGGGTTGCAGGTTTGCACCGGCAAGATTGAGCTGGGTGGCTTGCTGTGCATCGGTTACGCCTCGGCGCAGCGCAGCAGCAACACAGACATTCAGCGCCACCTGATGCGTTGCCCCCAACTGCTGCCAGGCGCGTACAAGATCAAACTCATCATTAGCGGGCGACGTCAGTTGGTTGGCATTCAACACGCCTTCCCGATAGAAGAACACACTTTTCAGCCTGTGCCCCTCAGCCAACAGCGCCTGCGCAAACTGCAACGCGCTGCTCGCCTGCTGGGTACCATAGGCAGGGCCAGTCACCAGCAAACAGTAACTCAGCATCAACGTTCGTGTCCGCTGAAGTCGCCGCTTTTGAATTGACGGATATAAAGGTAGACCGTATGTTTGGAAATATTGAGACGTTCAGCGACCTGGTTGATGGCGTCTTTAATATCAAAGATGCCTTTCTCATACAGGCTCAGTACGATCTGGCGATTCTTCGCATTATTGGAGACGTTGCGATCCGCATTAACTTCTTCGATCGAAAATTCCAGCGTTTGCGCCACGAGGTCGTCAACCGACGACGCAAAGTTAACAGAAGATGCAGCATCATGCGTTTCAGGTGGGATAAAGGTCTGCACAATCTGGGAGAAGGGCACATCCAGATTCATGTTGATGCACAGCAGCCCTATCACGCGCTGATCGCGATTACGGATTGCAATCGTGACTGACTTCATCAACACACCGCTTTTTGCTCGGGTAAAATAGGCCTTCGATACGCTGCTATCCTCACCTGCCATGTCATGCAGCATACGCAATGCAAGATCCGTAATCGGCGAGCCAATCTTCCTGCCGGTATGTTCTCCATTCGCAATACGCACGGCGGAACATTTAAGATCCTCAAGCGAGTGCAACACAATCTCACAATGCTCGCCAATCAACATGGCCAAGCCATCAACCACCGCTTCATACGATTTCAGGATCTCATAGTCCGTCTGGCTGAAAGGACGTTCATCCAGCAAATCAAGCTCATAAGATTCGCCAGATACAAGCGAATTAGACATGGCAGACACCACCCTCAGCATCATTATCCCCTAAATAATTCGAGCTGCGTGACAAAACGTGAGCGTTTTGAACAACGTTCTGCGTTGACCCTTTAGGGCAAGGCCCATTTATGGCCTAGTAACGCAGCAACCGCGCAAATCCCCCGAGGCTTACTCAGGTAAGTGACTGGGGCGAGTCAGGGCGGCCAACGCACAAGCAGCTTGAAGTATGACGGGTATCTTTATTTTGTGTTGACAAGGGACATAGTCTAGCAAATGTCCACTCTCGCGTCCCCGAATTTAACGGGCTACCTCTTAAGGTTGTATTAATTTAATCCCGCTAAAGTTTGCCTCTTCTTTCCTCTCATTCATGGAAATCACGAGAGACGTATATGAAAAAGCGCATACCGCTGGGCAGGCCACACCTAAGCAGCATCACGTTCGTGCTGATCTTTTCTGCCTTTATTACTCTGCTCCAGAACATCGCTTACTACCGTCAGACGCTGCAACTGCTGGACATGACAGACTGGAGCAATATTCCCTTCTTTCTCAGCATGCCCGTTGTAATTTTCGCGGTACTGAATATTCTTTTCACTCTTCTGGCATTGCCCTATCTGCGTAAGACAGTGATTGTTTTTTTCCTGCTGACTGGCGCTGCCGCACAGTATTTCATGCTGAACTACGGCATTATCATCGATCGCACCATGGTTCAAAATATTATGGAGACCACGGCCGACGAATCTTTTTCACTGCTTACACCACAGCTTGTCGCCTGGATATTCTTTATTGGTGTCATTCCCGCCGCGCTCGCCGTCTGGATAAAAATAAAGCCCGCCAAGCCGACAGCGCTCTATATTGGCATGCGCTTTCTTAGTGTCATTATTTCATTATTCGCCATTTTATCTGTCGCAGCGTTCTTTTATAAAGATTACGCCTCGTTTATGCGTAATAACAAAGAGCTGGTAAAAGCGATTACGCCTAGTAACATTGTGGCGGCCAGCCTGTCCTACCATAAACACAGCGTGTTGGCTAATTTGCCTTTGGAGCAAATTGGTCTGGACGCGCATAAAGTGTCGTCATCGTCCCCGACGGCAAAAAAGAACCTGGTTATTCTGGTCGTAGGAGAGACGTCTCGGGCGCAAAACTTTTCGCTGGGCGGCTACGAGAAAGAAACAAATCCGCTGCTAGCAAAAGACAGTGTGGTTTATTTTGAAAACACCTCATCGTGCGGTACGTCGACGGGCGTCTCTGTTCCTTGCATGTTCTCCAACATGCCACGCCAAAGCTTTAACGGTGACTTAGCCAGCCATCAGGAAGGGTTGCTGGATATATTACAACGGGCAAAGGTTAATGTGCTCTGGCAGGAAAATGACGGCGGCTGTAAAGATGCCTGCACACGTGTACCAACCGTTGACGTGACATCGCTGAAACTACCGGAATTGTGCACCAATGGCGAATGCCATGATGACGCGTTATTTCACGGCGTTGAAGATTATATCAATAAGCTCGATAACGACGGAATTATCGTATTACATACAATCGGTAGCCACGGCCCGAGTTATTACCAGCGCTACCCTGATACCTTTAAGACATTTACTCCAACGTGTGATACCAACCAGATTCAAACCTGTACGCAGGAAGCGCTGACCAATACGTATGATAATACGATCCTGTATGTCGATTTTGTTGTAGATAAAGCGATCAATTTATTGAAACAGCATCAGGACAAGTTTAATACCTCACTGGTTTACCTGTCCGACCACGGTGAATCATTAGGAGAAAACGGCATCTACCTGCATAGCATGCCCTACTCCATTGCGCCGCCGCAGCAAACACACGTGCCAATGCTGATGTGGTTATCGCAAGGCTATCAGCAACAGCAAACGATTCAGGACACCTGCCTACGTCAGAACGCGAAACAGCAAGCATATTCGCAAGATAACCTTTTCCATACCATACTGGGGATGTTTACTATCACTACGAAAGAATATCAGCCTCAGCTCGATATCCTTCAGCCATGTAGGAACAAGGCAACATGAAATTATTGATTGTTGAAGACGATAAGCTGTTGCAGGAAGGATTATTATTGGCATTAGGTCACGAAGGTTATGCCTGCGATTGCGCAGGCACAGCTAAAGAAGCAGATGCGTTCCTCAACAGCGCACATTATAGCTTAGTGATTCTCGATTTGGGGTTACCTGACGAAGATGGCCTTACTTTGCTCGCTCGTTGGCGTAAAAATGATTACCAGCATCCCGTACTTATCTTAACCGCGCGGGATAAAATCAACGACCGCGTCAACGGGCTAGACATGGGCGCAGATGATTATCTCGCCAAGCCGTTCGCCCTGACAGAACTACAAGCACGTGTACGTGCATTGATTCGCCGCAATCAAGGTTCAAGTAACAGCTTGATACGCGCCGACAACATCATACTCGATTTAAACAATCAACAGGTTCTCGTCGACGATAAACCAGTGGTTCTGACACCAAAAGAATTCGCGATACTGTCTCGTTTGGTACTTAAAGCAGGCTCCCAAGTGCATCGAGAAGTTCTGCATCAGGATATTTACTCCTGGAGCGATGACCCGTCCTCCAATTCTCTAGAAGTGCATATCCATAACCTACGGCAGAAAATAGGGAAAGACCGAATCCGAACACTACGAGGCTTTGGCTATCTGCTGACTAAAGGTGAACAACCATGAAAGACGATGCCGTCGTCAGCATGCGTCTGCGTTTAGTGCTGACATTGGGTGGTATTTTACTGGTTTGCCAAATGATTAGCGTACTTTGGCTCTGGCACGAAAGCGAAGAGCAAATCAGTCTGTTAGTCGATAGGTCGCTAAGCGCCAGCGCCCAAAATATGCAGGTCGAGCAAGAAATCCATGAAGCGCTTGCCTCGTTGAGCATTCCAAGTTTGGTCATGGTCATATTAACATTGCTCATGTGTGCTCAGGCCGTCAGTTGGATCACTCGTCCACTTTCCCGTTTACAGGAAGAATTACAGGAACGCACAGCCGAAAACCTAGAACCTTTACCGCAACAGAGTGATATAAAAGAGATCGCTGCCGTCACACACAGTATCAACCAGCTTTTTCAACGTCTGGACGATACATTGAAACGCGATAGACGCTTTACTGCAGATGTCGCACATGAATTACGCACGCCGTTATCCGGTATTCGGTTACATCTTGAACTACACCAGCAACAGCATCAGATCGATTGCAGCGCCCTTATCAAACGTATTGATAAAATGGTGAAAACGGTAGAACAGCTTCTGCTGCTTGCCCGTGTTGGACAAAGTTTTTCAGCAGGCCACCATCAGAATGTCGCGTTCCTGAAAGATGTGATTTTTCCCATGCAAGATGAACTCGCTGAGATGCTGCAAAAACGCCAGCAGACACTGAAATTTATTTTACCCCACGACGATACCGCCATCCTCGGTGATGCCACCCTCCTTCAACTTCTGTTACGCAATCTGGTAGAAAATGCCTACCGTTATAGCCCAGAAGCCAGCCAAATCACTGTAAGTTTGAAAACATTGCAACATCTTGAATTGCAGGTCGAAGATGAAGGTCCGGGTATTGATGAAAGTAAGGTTGGTGAGCTGAGCAAGGCATTTGTCCGCATGGACAGCCGCTATGGCGGTATCGGCCTCGGACTGAGTATCGTGACACGTATTGCTCAATTGCACGATGGGCAGTTTTTCCTGAGTAATCGACCGCAAGGTTCCGGCACCCTCGCCCGCGTGGTGCTTACCATCCCTGACGAATCCCTAAACGCCGTCTGAACGACAATATAAGCGGTAGCACACATTCCTTTAAGATTGGACAGCACATCCCTGTGCGCGAATGTCCTGCTGGATGCCGGCGATCGGATCTGCCTTGAAGATCCCGTGTACCATGGCGCACGCAAGGCATTTGAAGCGGCCGGACTCACGTGCGTGCCGATCCCATTAGACGCCGATGGCTTGCAGGTCGAACACTTAGCAAAGGTACTGCATGCACTGTGCCGAGGATAAACGCCATTAAAAGCCGTTTGCGGGAAGAAGGATGAGATCGCAGACAATCGTTTTAAAGCAAAAAAAACCGCAGGCCGAAACCTGCGGTTATATCATCGTTATCGCGATGCTTATTTAGCGGCTTTTTCTTCTGCGGCTGGTTTTTCAGCTTTCGCATCATCCGCTGCTTTCAGATCAGCGTCGGATTTAATGTCCAGCAGTTCAACGTCGAACACCAGCGTGGAGTTAGCCGGAATGCCAGGCACGCCGTTTTCGCCATAGGCCAGTGCTGGTGGGATAGCCAGCTTGATTTTGCCGCCTTTCTTAACGTGTTTCAGGCCTTCGGTCCAGCCAGGAATCACACCGTCCAGACGGAAAGAAAGTGGCTCGCCACGTTTGTAGGAGTTGTCGAACTCGCTACCGTCAACCAACGTACCTTTGTAGTTAACCACAACAGTATCGCTGTCCTTCGGCGCGTTGCCGCTACCTTCTTTCTCAACCTGATACAGAAGGCCGGATTCCGTTTTCTTCACGCCTTTTTCTTTAGCGAAGGACTCAAGATACTTAGTACCTTTGTCCGCGTTATCTTTCGCATCTTGCTTCATTTTGGCTTCAGCGGCGGCTTTAACTTTGCCTTCAAAACCTTGCAGCGTTTTCTCGATTTCTTCGTCAGTCAGCTTGCTCTTGTCAGCAAAAGCATCCTGCACGCCAGCAATCAGCTGATCTTTATCCAGCTTAATGCCTAGTTTTTCCTGTTCTTTCAGAGAGTTATCCATGTAACGCCCTAAAGATGCTCCTAACGCATAAGCCGCTGCCTGCTCATCGTTCTTGAATTTGGCTGCCGCAGCATTGTCAGACGCCTGCGCCTTGTCTGCCGCCAAAACTTGGCCTGCGTTCAGAGCCAGAGCCATCGTTGTTGCTAACAGCGTTACTTTAAACAGTGATTTCATCCATTTCTCCAGCATCTGGAGCAACGCGCTCCAGCCATCATTAAAATATATTCGCGCCTACTATAACTGTGCGGACGAAGACAACACAACGACGCACTCGACAATCCTTTGATAAAAAACGTCAGGAAGCTTTTCCGACATCATTTTTGTCACCCTAAGGCCATCTGGCAACGATATGCCCCACGTTGTAAGGCTCATTGCGCCCTACTGCGACCGTTTTTACTACCAGAAGTTTCCGCTTTCTGACAAACTCGCGGGTAACAAGAAGTAAGGGGAATCGCGATGTCACCATCAGCACTTGAAGAACGGCTCGAACAGTTGGAAAGCCGACAGGCTTTTCAGGAAGTCACCATAGAAGAACTCAACCAAACAGTGATTCAGCACGAACGGGAAATTAGCCGCCTGCGCGAACACGTACGCCTACTCACCGACAGGCTACGCAACCAGCAAACGTCGCTCGTTGCCCCCCAATCTGAAGAGACACCACCGCCGCATTATTGAGAACTGCGCCGATGATATTAGCGCTCAAGACAGGTCAGATATAAAAAAACCTCAGGTGATAGTCATCAACCTGAGGTTTTTTTTTATACGCTATGACTCATTAGTGGCAGCCGCATCCACCGTGGCCGCCGCAGCCGCCTTTACCGTGCTGGTGATCGTGGTCGTGATCATGGCCGTGGCCGCCACAGCAACCGTCACCGTGTTCATGATCGTGCTCGCCGTGAACGTGACCGTGCGCCAGCTCTTCTTCCGTTGCTTCGCGGATAGCAACAACTTCAACGTTGAAGCTCAGGTTTTGGCCTGCCAGCATGTGGTTGCCGTCAACAACAACGTGGTCGTCTTCAACTTCGGTGATTTCAACTGGCACTGGACCCTGATCGGTCTCAGCCAGGAAACGCATGCCAACCTGCAACTCGTCAACGCCCATAAAGACATCTTTTGGTACGCGCTGAACCAGATTCTCATCATAGTTGCCGTAAGCGTCGTTGGAACCGATGTTCACATCAAATTTCTCGCCTGCTTCACGGCCTTCCAACGCTTTTTCCAGACCAGAAATCAGGGAACCGTGACCATGCAGATAGTCCAACGGCGCACTCACCGGAGACTCATCAACCAACACACCGTCTTCTGTACGTACCTGATAGGCCAGGCTGACCACCAGATCTTTTGCTACTTTCATGATATCTCCTACCGTTGGAAATCAAACTGGCGCAAATTGTAGCTGAAAAATGTCCCTATGTACCGTCCGGAATCAAAAAACGTCAACGGTTGATGACAATGCCATCATGGACACATCTCCCTTATTCAGGCCTAAAGATCCCGATGATCTCGTTAGCCAACGGGGCAGATGCAGCCGCAGGTTCCTCTGTCTGGCTCTGGCGATATCCGCACTTCACGCATACCACCACCTCGACGTCATCCTCTCGTCCAACCGCCAGCGTGTCCTGCGCCTGACACGTCGGGCACACGGCTCCTGCAATAAAGCGTTTACGCATGATAACTCCCATTCATCTCCGCCCTAAAATCTAGATCCTGAAATCTAGAACCTATTCTACTAGGCGTTATTGGCGCTTACTCGTCGTCTTCATCCCACACACTAGGCCGACGCTGCTCACGCTGCATTTCCCGCTGGAAAATATCTTCCAACTCACGGCGCGCCTCTTTCACACGGGAGATTTGTGCCACATCTCCCGTCAACTGCGGCATCAGCTCACGCAGCATACGCATATCCAGACGGCGGAAGTGCTGCTGCGCACGCATCGCCTGATGGGGGTGCATGCCCACCGTCATCAGCGTTTTACGCCCTAACTCCAACGCACTGGAAAAGGTTTCGCGCGAGAAATGTTTTACGCCGGTCTGTAACAGCTCATGAGCTTCAACACGCCCACGGGCCCGCGCCAGAATCTCCAGATTTGGAAAATGTTGCTGACAGAGATGCACAATCTCCATCGTATCTTCAGGCGCATTACAGGTGATCACGATTGAGCGCGCTTTATCCGCGCCCGCCGATCGCAGCAGTTCCAGCTCCGTGGCATCGCCATAATAAACCTTATAACCATAGCTGCGCATCAGGCTCACGGCGCTGATATCACGCTCCAGAACGGTAATCCGCATTTTATTCGCCATTAATAAGCGACCAATCACCTGTCCGAAACGCCCGAAACCCACCACAATCACCTGCGGTTCGTCGTCCTCGACATACGGTTTCTCATCCGGCACATCCTGTACGTTGTAACGACGAACCAGAATGCGGTCGATCAACTGCATCAACAGCGGCGTCGTCATCATTGATAGCGTCACCGTCACCAGCAATAGCGGCAATTGCTCGCCTTTCAATACGTTGAATGAAGCTGCTGCGGAAAACAGGACGAAAGCGAACTCACCGCCCTGACTCAACACCCCGGCAAACTGCAAGCGCTCGGAGCGGCGCATCCGGTTAATTCGCGCAAGGACATACAGTACAGCCGCTTTTACTGCCACCAGCACCAGCACCGCAACCATAATCTTCACGATGTGGGTGTAGAGGATCCCGAGATTCAGCGCCATTCCTACAGAGATAAAGAACAGTCCAAGCAGCAAGCCTTTGAACGGCTCAATGGCAATTTCCAGTTCATGCCGATACTCGCTTTCCGCCAGCAGAATACCGGCGATAAAGGTGCCTAACGCCATGGAAAGCCCCAATGCTTCCATAAACAGTGCAGAGCCGAGCACCAGCAACAGCGCAGCGGCGGTGAACACCTCGCGCACGCCGGATGCCGCAATAAAGCGGAACAGCGGACGCACCAGATAACGACCGCCAATTAGCATGCCGAGAAACGCAGCGACCTTTAGCCCAATCCGTTCCCAATCGCCGAAGTCACCCTGCACGCCAGCCAGAATCGGGATCAGCGCCAACGCAGGAATTACCGCGAGATCCTGAAACAGCAGAACAGAGAACCCCAACTGCCCGGACTCGCTACGGTTCATGCCCTTTTCGCGCATCAACTGTAGCGCCATGGCCGTTGACGACATCGCCAGCCCGACGCCGCCAATCAGCGCGGACTGCCACGAGAAATCCGTCAGATACAGGGCTCCACCTAAAATCAGCGTACTCAGCCCGACCTGAGCCGCCCCCACGCCAAAGATCGAACGACGCAGCGTCCAGAGCTTGGAGGGATTCAATTCCAGACCAATGATGAACATCAGGAAAACGACACCCAACTCCGAGAAATGCAGAATCGCTTCCACATCACGGATGAAACCAAGTCCCCAAGGGCCAATGGCGATTCCGGCGATCAAATAGCCCAGTACGGCACCAATGCCTAATCGGGCTGCAATCGGTACAGCTACGACCGCCACAAACAAAAACAAGACTCCGGCAGTCAGTAGCGCAGAACTCTCCATATTAGCGTTCCTCTTCAGGTAAAGGGGAGGATAGCCACTCACCGTAAGCTTTGGCTTTCCCCAACAACACATCAGGCTGTAACCGACGCGCCCAGTAAATAATCATGGGATGCATCCAGTGCATACGGCACATTGCTGCCGTCAGCTCAAACGGACGGAGCAAATCCGCCATCGGGTAACGATTACTCCCGTCAGGATGATAGGCATCTTCCGGTTCACCGGTCGTAATCACCGAGCGCCAGTATTTCCCCGCCAGCGCATTACCGCCAATTCCGTTGGCAAAGCCGCGGGATAGCACCCTATCGAGCCACTCTTTCAGCAAAGCCGGACAGCTGTAAGTATAAAATGGATGTTGGAAAACAATGACCTGATGCTCACGCAGCAGCTGTTGTTCATGATGGATATCGATAAAAAAATCAGGATAGTGTGCGTAAAGATCGTGCACGGTTACATTCGCCAACTGCTGCGCCGGGTGCAATAAGACTCGGTTTGCTACCGAATCCTGTGGTTCCGGATGGGCATACAGCAGCAAAATCTTCGGTGGCTGCGACATCATTCCCCTCCAAAGCGTCGTCATGATAATTGTTTTCCGTTACCATGCTGCGCAACGACTAAAAACAGGACACCGCGTGTCCTGAGATGTCCATAATTTAACATACTCTGAACATACGGCGCTTTATGATTGTTTTCTCTTCGCTGCAAATTCGACGTGGTGTACGCGTTCTGATCGACAACGCGACAGCAACGGTTAATCCCGGCCAGAAAGTCGGTCTGGTTGGCAAGAACGGCTGTGGTAAATCTACCCTGCTGTCTTTACTGAAAGGTGAAATCAGCGCCGATGGCGGCAGCGCGACATTCCCGCAAAATTGGTCGCTTGCCTGGGTTAATCAGGAAACGCCGGCGCTGGACAAACCCGCGCTGGACTACGTGATTGACGGCGATCGCGAGTTCCGACAACTGGAAGCGGCGTTGCAGACCGCCAACGAAGAGAACGACGGCAACGCCATTGCCACACTGCACGGCAAGCTGGATGCGATTCAGGCCTGGACGATTCAAGCCAGAGCTTCTAGCCTGCTCAATGGGCTAGGATTTTCTCAGTCACAGTTACAGCAGCCCGTCAGCGCCTTTTCCGGCGGCTGGCGGATGCGTCTGAATCTGGCGCAGGCGCTGATCTGTCGCTCCGATCTGCTGCTGCTCGATGAACCGACTAACCACCTCGATCTGGATGCGGTCATCTGGCTGGAAAAGTGGCTGAAAAACTACACGGGCACGCTGGTACTCATCTCACACGACCGCGATTTCCTCGATCCGGTCGTGACCAAAATTCTGCATATCGAACAGCAGTCGCTCTATGAGTACACGGGTAACTACTCTTCGTTTGAACGTCAGCGCGCCACCCGTCTTGCACAACAGCAGTCACTCTATGAACATCAGCAGGAACGCGTTGCGCATCTGCAACACTATATTGACCGCTTCCGCGCGAAAGCGACCAAAGCCAAGCAGGCACAAAGTCGGATAAAAATGCTGGAACGCATGGAGTTGATTGCGCCCGCGCATGTCGATAATCCCTTCCGCTTCAGCTTTCGCGCCCCGGAATCGCTGCCCAATCCATTAATGAAGATGGAAAAGGTCAGCGCTGGCTATGGCGACAAGCTGATTCTGGAATCGATTAAACTCAATTTAGTGCCGGGCTCCCGTATCGGGCTGCTCGGCCATAACGGCGCGGGTAAATCCACGCTGATCAAGCTGCTTGCTGGCACACTTGCCCCACTCAAAGGGGAAATCGGGCTGGCAAAAGGCGTGAAGCTCGGTTACTTCGCCCAGCATCAGTTAGAGTTTCTGCGTGCAGATGAGTCACCCTTGCAACACCTAGTGCGCTTGGCAGAGCGGGAAACGGAACAGCAACTGCGCGACTACCTCGGCGGCTTCGGCTTTCAGGGCGATAAGGTCACCGAGATCACCGAACGTTTCTCCGGCGGCGAAAAAGCCCGTCTGGTACTGGCGCTGATCGTCTGGCAGCGTCCAAATCTCCTGCTGCTCGACGAACCGACCAACCACCTCGATCTGGATATGCGTCAGGCACTGACCGAGGCGTTAATCGATTTTGAAGGCGCGTTAGTTGTCGTTTCGCACGACAGGCACCTGATCCGTTCAACCACCGACGATCTCTATCTGGTACACGACCAGAAAGTCGAACCGTTCGACGGCGATTTGGAAGATTACCAACAGTGGCTGGTCGGCCTGCAACGTCAGGAAAATGCGGCGGCTGAAACGCCAAAGGAGAACGCCGCCAACAGCGCTCAGGGCAGAAAAGATCAGAAACGCCGTGAAGCTGAGTTGAGAACGCAAACCCAGCCACTGCGCAAACAGATCGCTAAGTTTGAACAGCAGATGGAAAAGCTGGGAGAAACACTGGCGGCACTTGAAGCTCGATTAGCGGACAGCGCAATCTACGACATCAGCCGCAAGGCCGAACTCACCGACTGCCTGCAACAACAAACCAAAGTCAAAATCGAGCTGGAAGAAGCGGAAATGTCTTGGCTGGATGCGCAGGAACAGCTAGAGCAGATGATGCAGAGCGAGTAAATTTGGTCTATCTCGCCGGAAAGGCGTCGCGAGCAAAACACCGCTCGCGACGTTATCACACCAGTATTAATGCCAAATTAACAACACGCAGGCGGCGGTCAGCAGCCCCATCGACACATTAAAGATAATCCACGCTTTCTTACTGCGCAGCAGTCGCCCAATCATCGTGCCAAATCCGAGCCAGATAACACCGGACACCAAATTCACCAGCACAATCCCGATGCTTATCGCGATCACAGATTGGTTATAACCTTCACCCGCCAGACTAAAACTGGCCACCGCGCCCAGCGCCATGAGCCACGCTTTCGGGTTCAGGAATTGCAGCAACCACCCTTGGTAAAGCCGGATCGGCTTGGGCGGCGCAACGGAGGTTTCCAACCGCTCGTAAGTCGCCGTGGCGATTTTCCACGCCAGCCAGAGCAAATAGGCACTACCGAGGACTTTCAGGATAACGTGCAGCGAAGGGTAAATCAGAATCAGCCCACCGACACCGAATGCCACCAGCAGCAAAATGCTCTGCATGCCCAGCATGATGCCGATCATCAGCCACAGTGAACGCATAAAACCAAAATTCGCGCCCGAGGTGGTCAACAGCATATTATTCGGCCCCGGCGTGATGGCCGCCACCCACAAAAAACCTAACATCGACAGAAATAAACTCAGTTCCATTGTTTGTGGGCGCTCCTGACCCAAATATCGTACCAACTGGCAGCATTGAAGCTAACAGTGTGATATTGATCGTACAAGAGCCAACAACAAGATTCCCATATCTTTTATGTATGACCATTTTCGTCCGCTGAGCGGCGCACATAACCCGCATCTGCAAACGCTACTGCCGCGTCTGATTCGCCGTCACGCGCAGTTCTCGCCCGTCTGGCAATCGCTTGAGTTACCGGATGGCGATTTCGTCGATCTGGCGTGGAGCGAAGCGCCCGAACAGGCACGGCACAAACCGCGCGTGGTACTGTTTCACGGGCTGGAAGGGAGCTTTCATAGCCCCTACGCCCACGGCCTGCTGCATGCCTGTCAACAGCGCGGCTGGTTGGCCGTCATCATGCATTTTCGTGGATGCAGCGGGAAACCCAACCGGATGAAGCGTATTTATCACTCCGGCGAAACCAGCGATGCCAGCTATTTTCTGCACTGGATGCAGGAGACGTTGGGCGAGGCCCCTACCGCCGCCATCGGCGTGTCCCTCGGTGGCAATATGCTGGCCTACCTGCTCGCGCAGCAAGGCGAATCCTGCTATCTCTCTGCTGCCGTCATTGTTTCCGCGCCATTGATGCTCGAACCCTGTAGCCGTCGTATGGAACAAGGCTTCTCCCGTGTCTATCAGCACTACCTGCTGCGACTGCTGAAGCAAAACGCCGGCCGCAAGCTGGCAGCCTACCCGGACACGCTGCCGATTCAGTTGCCGCAACTGAAACGCATCCGCCAGTTACGCGAGTTTGATGACGTCATTACTTCACGTATCCACGGCTTCCGCGACGCCGCCGACTACTATCGACGCTGTAGCGCTCTACCACTATTGCCTCAGATACGTAAACCGCTGCTCATCATCCATGCGAAGGACGATCCTTTCATGACGTCAGAGGTGATCCCCGATCTGTCGCAGTTACCGTCTAATATTGAATATCAGCTAACAGAACACGGCGGGCATGTCGGCTTCGTCGGTGGAACGCTGATGAAACCGGAAATGTGGCTGGAACAACGTATTCCCAACTGGCTTAGCCCATTTTTGGACCACGCCACCGATTCCCCTTTGACGCAGGAACCCTAGCGTGATTATTCCCTGGCAACAACTCGATCCAGAAACGCTGG
The DNA here is from genome assembly GCF_013449375.1 of Pectobacterium sp. CFBP8739. Classification (GTDB taxonomy): domain Bacteria; phylum Pseudomonadota; class Gammaproteobacteria; order Enterobacterales; family Enterobacteriaceae; genus Pectobacterium. The sequence goes on from NZ_JACDRR010000020.1 coordinate 19,057, forward strand.
ATAACATCATCGAATCTTTCGTCCTGCGGGAAGGTACTGATTACGGCGAACAGGAGCGGTCGCTGGCGCAGAAAGTGGAAGATATCCGCAGACAGCTCAAGTCCGGCGAGGTGGTGCTGGTATGGTCTGAGTTACATGAGACCCTCAATATTATGCCGCGTGACCAGTTCAATGAAGGAGGACATCCCCCCTATTGAGCATGCCGAAAGGCGTGAAAGAATGCGCCAAACATGCTAACAATGATAAAAACTTACGTCACTTTTGAGGATGCGCGCGGGCTCTCAGCCAATGCGTGTATCGCGATCACGGAGTTACGCGCCTTATGTCACATCAGCATCCGATTATTGCAGTTACCGGCTCCAGCGGGGCGGGAACGACAACAACCAGTTTGGCCTTCCGTAAGATTTTCCAGCAGTTTGACCTACGTGCCGCCCAGTTGGAAGGCGATAGCTTTCACCGCTATACCCGCCCGGAAATGGACATGGCGATTCGCAAAGCGCGTGATTTAGGGCGCCACATCAGCTACTTCGGCCCAGAAGCGAATGACTTCAGCCTGCTGGAACAGTCGTTTATCGAATATGGCCTACACGGCCGCGGCCAGACGCGTAAATACCTTCATACCTACGACGAAGCCATTCCCTACAATCAGGTTCCCGGAACTTTCACGCCGTGGGAGCCGATGCCGGAACCTACCGATATCTTGTTTTATGAAGGGCTACACGGCGGCGTCGTCACCGACCAAAACGACGTGGCACAGCATGTCGATTTGCTCGTCGGCGTGGTGCCGATTGTCAACTTGGAATGGATCCAAAAGCTGATGCGTGATGTTAATGAGCGCGGTCACTCACGTGAAGCGGTGATGGATTCCGTCGTCCGCTCAATGGAAGACTACATCACCTATATCACGCCACAGTTCTCTCGCACACACATCAACTTCCAGCGAGTGCCTACCGTGGACACCTCCAACCCGTTCGCCGCCAAATCGATTCCGTCACTGGACGAAAGCTTCGTCGTGATTCATTTTCAGGGATTGGACAATATTGATTATCCCTATCTGCTCGCCATGTTGCAGGGTTCCTTTATCTCCCACATCAACACGCTGGTCGTTCCCGGCGGGAAGATGGGGCTGGCGATGGAATTGATCATGGCGCCGCTGGTGCTGCGGTTAATGGAAGGGAAAGCCATCGAATAAGCATCGAGATACAATATACGGGGCGGCCACAGGGGTGAGGCCACCCTGCGGGAACCTCCCCCTGTGTTTCCCGTAATAACAGGCTTAAGTGACCAGAATTCGTGCCCAGAGAAAGGGATTATTCCAGCACTCTAATTTCGTGACTGTGCGTTACCTCAACGGCTTTGCCAAGCATCAGTGCCACAGAGCAGTATTTCTCCGCCGACAGTGCGACGGCTCGTTCGACGACTTTGTCGGTCAACCCTTTTCCCGTCACGATAAAATGCAGATTGATGTGGGTAAATAAACGCGGCGCGTCAGAGCGACGCTCTGACGTTAATTTCACTTCACAATCCGCTACATCGTTGCGGCCTTTTTGCAGAATCGATACCACATCAATCGCGCTGCATCCCCCTACAGACATCAACACCATTTCCATCGGACTGGGTGCTTTATCACCGGAATTGCCGTCCATCAATATCTGATGCCCTGATGCAGATTCGCCCAAAAACGTTAAGCCTTCAACCCATTTTACCCGTGCCTGCATGATGCCTCTCCACTAAAAATTTTTTGAAAATTTATACCGTTACTGTACAAAAACCAGCATTAATCAGCGCTTTGTCATGCTGAAGCGAGACAACACAAGACACGTCCTTCAAGCTGTGTTAAAACGAAAACAGAATAGACCTTTTCTGGACAACCCCAGAAACGAAGAAGATGATGGCCTGGCCAGACATATCCCAGCCACGTTTACGGTGCGGCAAGGCAGCAACCGGAAAATAAAGGGTACAGTGGTTTCAGTATATTCCCTGACGTCATTCTGCCTAGACTGAATTTTATTTTTTTAGCAGTAAAACACGCCGTACAGGGAACTCTGACCCCTGTAATTTGCGCAGTGAATTACAACAGAGGATGATAGCGAATGGTTCTCGGCAAACCGCAAACAGATCCAACTCTCGAATGGTTCCTTTCCCATTGTCATATTCACAAGTATCCATCGAAGAGCACGCTGATTCACCAAGGTGAAAAAGCAGAAACGCTTTACTACATCGTGAAAGGCTCTGTCGCAGTGCTAATCAAAGATGAAGAAGGCAAGGAAATGATTCTTTCCTACCTCAATCAGGGCGATTTCATCGGCGAGCTCGGCCTGTTTGAAGAAGGTCAGGAGCGCAGCGCCTGGGTGCGGGCAAAAACCGCCTGTGAAGTGGCTGAAATTTCCTATAAAAAATTCCGCCAGCTCATTCAGGTTAACCCAGATATCCTCATGCGTCTGTCTGCGCAAATGGCGAGCAGACTTCAGGTTACCTCTGAGAAAGTCGGCAACCTCGCCTTCCTTGATGTGACCGGCCGTATTGCCCAAACCCTACTCAACCTGGCCAAACAACCTGATGCCATGACGCATCCAGATGGCATGCAAATAAAAATTACCCGTCAGGAAATTGGGCAAATCGTTGGCTGCTCGCGTGAAACCGTGGGCCGCATTCTGAAAATGTTAGAAGACCAGAACCTGATCTCTGCACACGGTAAAACGATTGTCGTTTACGGCACTCGCTAAACCCCCTGTCGCTGTACCCTACCAATAAAAAAGCGTGAAGCCTCGGCCTCACGCTTTTTTATTACGAGCTTCCTGCTCGCCACCCTACGGGCCGTCGCAACGCAACGTTGAAAAACGTTCCCTACGTTTTTTTATGGCGTAATGTAATCAGTTTGCTACGTTAACCACCTGTGCGACGGCTTTGGCGAACTTCACCATCCCCTGCACAATATCGTCTTCATCAATGATCAAAGACGGCACAAAGCGGATGACGTTCGGCCCTGCCATCAGCACCATCAGACCCTGCGCTGTTGCAGCAGCCAGAAACTCGCCTGCGCGGCCATGCCACTGCGGCTTCAGTTCTGCCCCCAGCAGTAGCCCCATACCGCGAATCTGCTCAAATACGCCGTACTGCTGGTTGATTTTCTCCAGTTCACTGACAAAGCGAGCGTGCCGATCCGCCACACCTGACAGCACTTCTGGCGTGTTGATAATATCCAGCGCGGCTTCCGCCACTGCACAGGCCAGCGGGTTACCGCCGTAGGTGGTTCCGTGTACCCCCACCGTCATCGCAGAGGCGATCTCTTCCGTCGTCAGCATCGCACTAATCGGGAAGCCGCCGCCCAGCGCTTTAGCGGTGGTGAGAATATCCGGCGTAATACCGTAATGCATATAGCTGAATAGTTTGCCAGTACGCCCCATACCGCTCTGCACTTCATCAAACACCAGCAGCGCCTTGTGCTGATTGCACAACTCGCGAACGCCTTGCAAAAACTCAGGCGTAGCCGGCGTAATCCCCCCTTCACCCTGAACCGGTTCCAGCACGACTGCACAGGTGTGATCGTCCATCACTGCTTTAACAGCAGCCAGATCGTTGAAGGGAACATGAACAATATCCGCAGGCTTAGGTCCGAAACCATCGGCATATTTAGGCTGTCCGCCGACCGAAACGGTGAACAGCGTCCGACCATGGAATGCATTGTAGAAGGAGATGATCTTGGTTTTATACGGACTATGGCGTTTAACCGCATAGTGACGCGCCAGCTTAAAAGCAGCTTCGTTGGCCTCGGCACCGGAGTTAACAAAGAACACACGATCGGCAAAAGTCGCATCAATCAATTTACTGGCGAGACGCAACGCAGGCTCATTAGTGAAAATATTGCTGGTATGCCACAGCTTTTCACCCTGCTGCTGCAACGCATTCACCAATGCAGGATGACAGTGACCCAGCGCCGTAACCGCAATACCGCCGGAGAAATCGATATACTCGCGGCCATCCTGATCCCAGACGCGGCTCCCTTTACCTTTCACGGGTACAAACTTCGCGGGTGCATAAACTGGCAAAATCACTTTATCGTGAGTATCCCGTGTCACTGCTTTCTGCTCTGCTGCCATTTGCTGCCTCACTCTGCTGTCCATTATATCGAAATGAAAATATAGTCACTAAATATGCATAAAAAATCAATTTCAGGCAATATTAAATCGGCTAATGAGGAGAATAACTTTTTATCTCACTAAATTTTAAGGAAATTATCCAAAAGCTGATGCCCTTGCTGGCTAAGAATGCTCTCTGGGTGAAACTGCACGCCTTCAAGCGGCAGTGAGCGATGACGGATCCCCATAATCTCATCTCGCTTGCCTTCATGTTCGCTCCAGGCTGTAACCTCAAAGCAATCGGGTAGCGAAGCTGCATCAATGATAAGTGAATGATAGCGAGTCACCGTCAAGGGCTGAGCGAGCCCCGCAAAAACACCTGTATTGCTGTGCGCAATCGCAGAGGTTTTTCCATGCATAACCTGCCGTGCCCGCACCACACGCGCGCCGAACGCCTGCCCCATCGCCTGATGGCCAAGACACACGCCCAGAATAGGCAATTTATCGGCAAAGTAATGAATTGCAGTCAGTGAAATGCCCGCCTCATCCGGCGTGCAAGGACCCGGTGAAATCACCAATCGCTCAGGCGCAAGCTGTTCAATCTCACGCAGCGTCAGTTCATCATTACGCTTCACCACGACCTGTGCGCCAAGCTCACAAAAGTATTGGTAAAGGTTGTAGGTAAAGGAGTCGTAGTTATCGATAATTAGCAGCATATTTTACTTAAGTTATTTATAAATAATGAAAATTTATAATTTAAACACCCTTTTGATGCCCGCTGTAATACCCGCAATTCTCTTCAATACCTTCTTATTGGGCTAAAACGGAAAAACCATTGTACCCATCTCCGGCATGAAAGGGGTGTGTCAGATGCATGACACAGTGGTTGAGGCGCATGTCTCAGGGGATAATGGGGTCTTCGGCTGCGGTATGGAAGCCGCTCTCTGAGTGGGTACAGTAAGCCCACAGCAATGTTGGGATTGAAGTAAAGTAGTCAAAACAACCTTCATCATCACGCTCGCAATGACGTTCAAACTACCCGGTGATATCTGCTTTCAAAGACTGGCAGATTTACCACACGCAACTGAGCATGTTTTTCCTTGCAGGCTACGGAAGTGTTTGTGGTCGCCCGAAGGAATTTCTCACAGGTCACTCGTATCATCCCGATACTGGAAATATTGGTGGCTGTCATCGACAGCAGGGTTTTACGGTCAAAAATACTACACATTTTTTGCAGATTCCAAGCGCTTTGACTCTGCATAAAAAGCGAGCAATCTAGCACTAAGTGCTATAGTTAAGGTGACAGGATGTCGGCCTGATGCGTGTATTCAAAACCAAATGGTTTACTAAGGCAGCTAAATCCCACGCCATCAAGGATAGCGAGTTATGTGAAGCTATTGAGGCGGTGATGCAGGGTAAAGCTGACGATCTCGGCGGCGGCGTTTATAAAAAGCGGCTGAACCAGAATCGCGATCGCGCCATCATATTGGCGAAAGGTGGACAGCACTGGTTTTATACGTTCCTGTATGTCAAGCAGGATATGGCGAACATTGATAATCGCGAACTGGCCGGATTCCGCGAGTTGGCGAAGCACTACGCAACCCTTGCCGATGAAAAGATTACGGCACTTATTAAGAGTAAAGAACTGGTGGAGATTTGCCATGACCGCAAAAAGTAAATTCAAGAGTCCTGCATTTGAGGCTATCCACAGCGCGGCTTCTGGATTATTCAGCGTCGACGCTATCCCTCAGGAAACTATGCGTAACTTTGACAAAGCGTGCCTCAACAATGTGGACGATCTTCAACCTCTTGAGATTAAGGCGCTACGTGAGAAGCTAAACGTCAGCCAGCCAGTTTTCGCCCGCTACCTGAACACCAGTGTTTCAACGGTACAAAAGTGGGAAAGCGGCGTAAAACGCCCTAGTGGGTTGTCGCTGAAACTGCTTACCGTGGTGCAGAAGCATGGGTTAAAGGTGTTGGTTTGATTGATTGGGCTGGTTATTTTGGGAGATAGATTAACGGTCTGCTATGTTACAGAAGCAGACGTCTCTAACATCATGATATGCCTAAAATCAGGGAGCAGGTCAGCCCAATTTCAAGTTTTTGTTTTCACCCTGTATGGGTATGAAATACTGAGGTGAAAGTCCTCTGCAGGAAGAGTGCCGTTGTTAATTTGTTCGATATTGATTAAGCAACAAGCACAATCGTTAAACGTCATCCAGGATAAAGGCTAACGATGACTTAAACCCTATAATTCACTTCATTTCCCATTAGAAAAACCTAACCGTTATGCCTCACTCACATCCTTATTCACATAAACCGTGAAGCCGTCTGGTTTTAAATCAGGATGATCAATTGAAATGTCATTTATCACTTTACCCGTTAGCGTATAAATTAAATGCCCAGCAACATGCCGGCACTTTTCATACTCTTCCTGAGGCAATTCAGTTTTCAGCACCGCTAATTCTGCTTTGACTTGTTCGATAAGAATAATTGATTTATCAATTAAACTTGATGCGATTTTTTTATCTGAGATGAACATCTCACCATCCTAATAGTGTGTTTGAAAATAGCTTCCATGCATTCTAATAACTTTACCCTCCACACATTAAACAGTCAAGAAAAAACCTATCTTGTCAACAAAAAATATGTGGCGAAAATATTTATGCAGATAAACGGTTGCAACACATCGCCAGCCTCCCTCTTTTTAGTTATTTTTAGCGCTCCACAACAGCGAGCGGCAATCTTCAACGGCACAACGTCTCTACAAACATAGGAAAATCGGGGCTATGTATTTACACGATGTCAGAACATAAAGTTAGCATGATAATAATTACATAGATCACAAATAATTTATTTCCGTAATAGCCATCTTTATTAATAGGCCTTATTTATTATATTCATTACAGCAAACGATTAGACTGAAATTATTTTTAACAAAAAAACAATAACCATAAAAACTCATGAATTAATTAATTTTTTGAAAAAGGAAGAGGGTAACCAGGTAAAAAAACCTTCCCATTGATATTTATTTTTAATTTTTGATGACGATCACAATTGCTAATACAGCGAATAAACCACGCATATGAAATGGATAAAAATAAAGAATCCAGATTGAATAAACAAACATTAAAAAATAAATGCATGATTTTAAACAATTTAATTGGAAATTGGTTTCTATTTAAAAATAATATACCCAAATCCGCTAAGTTATCCTATTTTATTTAACTAATATATTTAACGCCCCATCTTGTATTGTTTATTTTTTCTGTTAACACTTATCTAGGCTTTATAGACAAACCTTAATTTCATTTTTGTTGAAACAGCCTTTCTTATTACACAGGGTGTGTAGTGATAAATACCCAAAAAAATCTATGTCAAGGAGAGTACACAATGAAATACCTACTGCCTTCTGCAGCCGCTGGGCTGTTGCTGCTTGCTGCCCAACCTACAATGGCGGCAAACACGGGAGGTTATGCCACCACGGACGGCGGCGACATTTCCGGTGCGGTGAAAAAGACGGCGCGTTCTCTGCAAGAGATCGTCGATATCATTGAGGCTGCGAAAAAAGACTCAAGCGGTAAAGCGGTCAAAGGGGGTGCCTACCCGCTCATTATTACCTACAACGGCAATGAAGATGCGCTAATCAAAGCCGCCGAAGCCAACATCTGCGGCCAATGGAGCAAAGATCCACGCGGTGTGGAAATCAAGGAGTTCACCAAGGGGATCACCATCCTCGGAACCAACGGTTCTTCCGCAAACTTTGGTATCTGGATTGTAAACTCTTCCAACGTTGTCGTGCGTAACATGCGCTTCGGCTATATGCCGGGTGGCGCAAACGATGGTGATGCTATCCGTATTGATAACTCTCCGAACGTCTGGATCGACCACAACGAGATCTTCGCCAAGAACTTCGAATGTGCCGGTACACCAGACAACGATACGACTTTTGAATCCGCTGTCGATATCAAGAAAGCCTCAACCAACGTCACGGTATCCTACAACTATATCCATGGCGTGAAAAAAGTGGGTCTGAGCGGTTCCAGCAACACGGATACGGGTCGTAACCTGACTTATCATCACAATATTTATAGCGATGTTAACTCACGTCTGCCGCTGCAACGTGGTGGCCAGGTTCACGCGTACAACAACCTGTATGATGGCATCAAAAGTTCAGGCTTTAACGTTCGTCAGAAAGGAATCGCACTGATCGAAAGCAACTGGTTTGAAAATGCGCTCAACCCAGTGACCGCACGTAATGATGACTCCAACTTCGGGACCTGGGAACTGCGTAACAACAACATTACCAGCCCATCTGATTTTGCTAAATACAACATCACCTGGGGTAAGCCATCCACACCACACATCAATGCGGATGACTGGAAGAGCACGGGCAAATTCCCTGCTCTCCCGTATAGCTACTCACCGGTTTCCGCACAGTGCGTGAAGGATAAACTGGCAAGCTACGCTGGCGTAGGTAAAAACCTGGCAGTGCTGACAGCCGCTAACTGTAAATAAAGGCGGTCAGGCTTTTCCCGTCATATGAATGACAGGAAGTCATCAGCCTGAACTTCCCGCAGCGGTGTCTCTTCATGAAGAGACACGACTCTACCCGAGCGAGCTCTAAGAGCTCGCTCATTTTTTATGGCAACCTGCACATAAGCGTGAATACCTATTTCTTAAAGAGAGAACAATTAAATACCAGGCTAATTATTTATAAATTAATCAATAGATTTATTGATCAATAAAAACCAGTCATTAATTAATGATTAAATAATAAAAAGCATAATGACTCATCAAAACGGAATTAATTAATAATTTGATCAGCATCAACTATTTTCAACACGACCATCTCAATGAGGGAATTTGACTTATTTGTTGATGTCGCTCACAGTTACTACCTCTATCAAAATCTCTCTATCACAGAATAAAAAACGAAATATAATTTTATTTTTCATAAAAACGCCTAATGTTATAATTTTAGAAAAAATGAAAAAACATTACCACTTGAAATAGGAGGTTATTAATCACCAATATTGCCAATGTTATTCAATCGATACATTTAACATCTAAATATTGAATTATTTTATTTTTATGGTAACACTTAATTGGGATTTCAATAAACCTTGATTTCATTTTTATTGAAACACCACAATAATATAATCTGGGTTATGTGGATCATTTATACCCAAAAAATTCAATTCCAAGGAGAGTACCTTAATGAAATACCTACTGCCTTCTGCAGCCGCTGGGCTGTTATTACTTGCAGCCCAACCGACGATGGCGGCAAATACGGGCGGTTACGCTACCACTGATGGTGGTGACGTTGCCGGAGCCGTGAAAAAAACTGCACGCTCCATGCAAGACATCATTGATATCATCGAAGCCGCTAAGCTGGATTCCAATGGTAAGAAAGTCAAAGGGGGCGCTTACCCGCTCGTCATCACCTATAACGGTAATGAAGATGCGTTGATTAAAGCCGCAGAGAACGATATCTGCGGTCAGTGGAAGAAAGACGCACGCGGTGTGGAAATCAAAGAGTTTACCAAAGGAATTACCATCATCGGAACCAACGGATCTTCCGCCAACTTCGGGATCTGGCTGACGAAATCATCCGATGTTGTCATCCGTAATATGCGTTTTGGCTACATGCCGGGCGGCGCGCAGGACGGCGATGCGATTCGTATCGATAACACGCCGAACGTCTGGATTGACCACAACGAAATCTTCGCGAAAAACTTTGAATGCGCAGGCACAAAAGACGGTGACACCACATTCGAATCCGCGATTGATATCAAGAAAGCCTCAACCAATGTCACCGTGTCGTACAACTACATTCACGGCATCAAGAAAGTGGGTCTGAGCGGCTTCAGCAGCAGCGATACGGGCCGTGACCTGACTTACCATCACAATATTTACGACGACGTTAACGCTCGCCTCCCACTGCAACGTGGCGGTAAAGTTCACGCCTACAACAACCTGTATACCGGCATCACCAGTTCTGGCCTGAATGTGCGCCAGAATGGGATTGCGCTGATCGAACGTAACTGGTTCGAAAATGCGAAAAACCCGGTGACCTCACGCTACGACGGTTCCAACTTCGGTACCTGGGATCTGCGTAATAACAACGTCATGAGCCCAGCTGACTTCACAAAATACAACATCACCTGGGATAAAGATACCAAGCCCTACGTGAATGCTGAAGACTGGAAGAGCACAGGCACGTTCCCTTCTCTTCCTTACAGCTACTCTCCGGTTTCAGCACAGTGCGTGAAGGATAAACTGGCGAACTATGCTGGCGTGGGCAAAAACCTTGCCGTCCTGACGGCAGCAAGCTGTAACTAATTGCTAAGTGTAAACGTAAATAAGCGAACTTCAGGCTCCGCCCCTCATCGTCCTGTGCTAGCAGGAGCCTGCAAGTGAGTTTAACGCCCGTCAGTTTATTGTTTGGGCCGCACTTGAGCGAGCACTTAGGGCTCGCTCATTTTTATCGTTACTATTCAAGGAAATGAAATGAAACGTTCTCTTCTGTTTGCCGCACTGTTCAGCACTGGATTCGTATTCAGTGTCGGCATACCAATGGTTAGCGCCGCCACGCCGGCAGCACCAGAGTTGAAAGGATTCGGGACCGATACCGTCGCAGGCAGCGGTGGGCGTATTATTCGCGTCACAACGCTGGCCTCTTCCGGAGCCGGTTCACTTCGGGAAGCGCTGGCCGCCAAAGGACCGCGCATTATTGTTTTTGAGGTTGGCGGGATTATCGACCTGAACAAAAGTGACCTTCGGTTAACGGAACCGTTTGTCACCATTGCGGGTCAGACCGCGCCTTCTCCCGGCATCACCATCATTCGCGGTGGAATGGGCATTAGCACGCATGATGTGCTCATGCAGCACATCCGTTTTCGCATCGGCGATGCCGGTACGGGTAAAAAAAGCGGCTTTGAACGCGATGTTTCAATCAACGGTAAAGATGCCTACAACGTCGTGATCGATCACTCGAGTTTTGCGTGGGGAACAGATGAGAACCTGTCTATTTCCGGCCCACGCTACGATGGGCCGCAGGGCACTGCACACCGTATCACGCTTTCAAATAACATCATTGCTGAAGGCCTATACGACTCAGCGCATACCAAAGGCATTCACTCAATGGGCACGTTGGTTCACGATAACGTGACCGACGTGGCAATTGTGGGCAACCTGTACGCCCACAACAATGAACGCAACGCTTGGTTCAAGGCTGGTTCAACGGGCGTTATGGCCAATAACCTGATCTACAATCCCGGTATTTGGGGTATTCGCGTTGGCGGAGTCAAAGGCGAGTGGGAAGGGAAAACCATGCCAGCCAGCCCACGCGTTTCCGTTGCGGGTAACGTAATGCACTACGGTGCGAATACCAAAGCCGGTTTAGGACTCGTAGGCAGTAACAGCTCCGGAGATGTCTGGATGTCAGACAACCTCGCTTACGATGCCAACGGAAAAGCGGCACCACAAACCTGGGGCAGCGGGATTAACTTACTCAAGGTTTCCCCTATTTGGCCTTCAGGCTTAACGGCAGCATCCGCCAGCGCCACCACCAATCAGGTGCTGCAAAGCGCAGGCGCACGCCCCAAAGATCGTGATGCAGTCGATAAACGTATCGTGGACAATTTCAAACAGCGGAAAGGCAGTTTCGTGAACAGCCAGGAAGAGGTTGGCGGTTATCCTGTTGCGACGGCAACCTACCGTCAGTTGAACGTGCCGAGCACCGGCGTGGATGCCTGGCTACAGCAGATGGCAAAAGCGCTGGAATAACACAGTCGTTAATACGTGAAGATCGAAAAGGGCCACATCAGTGGCCCTTTTCGTCTTCTCAGCTCTTGTCTATCTCACCACTCAGGGCAGCACTTTCGCGGACTGAATCACGATAGGCGTAGTCGGCACATTCTGGTAAGGCCCGATGTTCTTCGTTGGTACCTGAGAGATCTTATCTACCACTTCCATCCCCTTCACCACTTTACCGAACACGGCGTAGCCAAAATCACGCTGGCCGTGATCGAGGAAGGCATTGTCAGCGACGTTGATAAAGAACTGGCTGGTCGCGCTATCTTTTTCTGCGGTACGCGCCATCGCGATCGTACCACGCTGGTTACGCAGGCCGTTGTCGGCTTCATTTTTGATCGGCGCATTCGTCGCTTTTTGGCTCATTTCGCCAGAAAAGCCACCGCCCTGCACCATAAAACCAGGGATGACACGGTGAAATGTCGTCCCGTTATAAAAACCATTGTTAACGTACTCGACGAAATTTTTTACCGAAACGGGTGCTTTTTGATTATCTAAAGACAGTTCGATATTGCCCGCAGACGTCGTCAACAGCACACGCGTGGTGGTGTTGGAAGCCGCAAAGGCCGGAGAGAATGCCGTCAGTGAAATAAGGGCTGCCGCGGCAACCAGAGTACGTTTGAACATGCGAATTCCTTTTTGAAGAGGCTGACTACACAAAGCGTAATGATTGTAAGTATCCACATCCTTCAACGCTACCCATTTACCTTTTTTTACGTATAAAAGTCTGTTCGTAACCAACTGTGAACGAAAACCTGCACATTAAGATAAAAAAAGGGCCGATTGCCCGGCCCTCATAATGTTAATTATCGCAAAGCGTACCTAGCCCATACGCTCCGAGCGCACCGCCAGATCGCGGCTATACTGACGGCTGGCATCCACCAGCATTGAGGTATACGCATCCTTCGGCACATCACTGGTCAGGTCGTCGGTTTCCAGCGTTTCCAGTATCTTGCCGTACTGCATCACCGCCACTTTATGACACAAATGGGAAATCACGCCCAAGTCATGTGTCACCATCAGGTAGGTCAGCTTTTCCTGCTGCTGCAACTCCATAAGCAGGTTGAGAATTTCCGCCTGCACCGACACATCCAGCGCCGACGTCGGCTCATCCAGCAGCAGTACCCTTGGCTCCAGAATCAGCGCACGGGCAATTGCCACACGCTGACGCTGCCCGCCCGAAAGCTGGTGCGGGTAGCGGCGGCGGAAGTGCGTTCCCAGCCCCACTTTCTCCAGCAAGGTATCGATACGATCGTCACGATCGTCAAAGCGATGGATCGACAGCGGTTCTTCCAGAATCGACTCTACGGTATGACGGGGATGCAGCGATCCGTATGGATCCTGGAACACCATCTGCACCTGGCGACAGCGAGCCTGATCGATCCGGTGCGCCAGTTTTTTCCCGCCAATCAGCAGCGTGCCTTCCCAATGGTTAAACAGCCCAGCCAGACACTTCAGCACCGTGGTTTTGCCGGAGCCCGATTCCCCCACCAGACCAAAGATATCGCCATCGTTGACGGTGAGGTTCACATCGTACAACACCTGATTCTTCGCGCTGCCATGACCAAAAGAGAGATTCAGGTTATTCACTTCGATCATCGGCTTACGCTGACGCATTGCTTCAGTTGCCATGCTTATCCCCTTTATCCGTTGATCCAGGCAGGATCGCGATTCATCACCGGCAAACGCGGACGGCGATGATCGATATCCGGCAGTGAATTTAGCAACCCACGCGTGTACGGATGCTGCGCGTTGTCGAGATCGGCCGCGGCGATAGACTCCACGACGCGCCCGGCATACATCACCAGCACACGATCGCAGAAGCTGCGTACCAGATTGATGTCGTGACTAATGAAAATCAGCCCCAGACCGCGCTCGCTCACCAAATCGTCCAACATTGCCAGCACCTGCAAACGCACGGACACATCCAGCGCGGAGGTCGGTTCATCGGCAATCACGATTTCAGGTTCAGTAATCAGCATCATCGCAATCATGATGCGCTGCCCCTGCCCGCCCGAGATTTCATGAGGGTACAGATTGTAGACGCGCTCTGGTTGGCGAATCCGCACCACGTCCAGCATCGCCATGACCTTTGCCTTCGCCTCGCGGTGCGACACTTTATGGTGCGCCAGATACGCTTCAGCAATCTGATCGCCAACGCACACCACTGGGTTCAGCGAATATTTAGGGTCCTGCATAATCATGGAAATACGCTTGCCGCGAATCTGACGCATCCGCGCCTCATCCGCTTTCAGCAGGTCGGTATCGCCGAAACGCAATTTGTCTGCCGTAATCCGCGCGCTGTGCGGATGCAGTTGCAGCAGCGCACGGCCGACCGTCGATTTACCGGAGCCAGATTCGCCGACAATCGCCAGCTTTTCACAGCCAAGCCGGAAGGAGACGCCGCGCACGGCATCCGTCACGGCACCACGGTTCACGAAGCTTACCCGCAGATTTTCCACTTCCATCAGGGGCGAGCTTCCCGGCGCACGTTGAGAAGACTTATTCAGTTCTGGGATCGAGGATGTCACGTAGGCCGTCTCCAAGGAAGTTGAACGCTAGGCTGTTAATCAAAATCGCCAGCCCCGGAATAGTTACTAACCACCAGCACTCCATCATGTAACGACGACCCGCAGAGATCATCGCACCCCATTCAGGATCAGGCGGCTGTGCCCCCAACCCCAAAAAGCCCAGACCCGCCGCAGTCAGAATGATGCCCGCCATATTCATGGTGATACGGATAATCACCGACGGCAGACACAGCGGCACAATGTGGTGTAGCAGGATGCGAATAGAAGATGCCCCTTGCAGCTTCACAGCAGAAATAAAGTCCGCGTGACGCAGTGACAGCGTCTCCGCCCTTGCCAGACGGGCAATCGGCGGCCAAGCTGTCAGCGTAATCGCAATCACTACATGCTCCAGACCAGGGCCAAGCGCCGCAACAAACGCCAATGCCAGCACCAGACTGGGGAACGAAATGAAGATATCGGTAATACGCATCAGAATGGTATCGACGATCCCGCCGTAATACCCAGCCACCACGCCCAGCGCCAGCCCGATAGGCCCAACGGTGACGGACACCAGCGCAACGATATACAGCGTGATGCGTGAACCATAGACCAGACGGCTAAACACATCGCGCCCAAACTCATCGGTGCCAAAGTAATGCGCCGCACTCGGGGCCTGTAGCGCGTTAGCCAAATCCTGTACCAGCGGATCGTGCGTCGCAATCCACGGGGCAAAAATGGCGACCAGCATCAACATCAGTACAATCGCAGAACCCATAGCGGTCAGCGGATTACGCAGCATCGTCAAGAGAAACCCGCCAATTCGCGCACCGCGTAACCGCAGACGGCTCACGCGTTTTTCCGGCGGTGTTCGCATTACCGATTCGCGAGTGACCGGCGGCTCAGAGGAAATATTCATGCGTTCGTCCTCGGATCAAAGATTTGATACAACATGTCCGACAGCAGGTTAAGCGTCACGAAGATCAACCCAACCAGCAGCACACAGCCCATCACCGCGTTCATATCCCCCAGCAGCAGGCTGCCTGTCAGATAGGAACCAAAGCCCGGCCATGAGAAAACCGTTTCGATCAGTACCGCCCCTTCCAGCAGCGAGCCATACGCCAGCGCCACTACCGTCAGAAGCTGAACCAGAATATTGCGAAACGCGTGCGCCCAGACGACACGGAACTCCGACAACCCTTTCACGCGAGCGGTAATGATGTATTCCTGCGAAAGCTGCGCCAGCATGAAGCTACGCGTCATACGGCTGATATAGGCCAGCGAGTGGAAACCGAGAATCGTGGCTGGCAACACCAGATGGTTCAGCGCGCTGCGGAACACATCCCACTCACCCGCCAGTAACGAATCCACCAGCAGCAGACCGGTACGGTTTTCCACCAGACCGTCGTAGGCCATATCAACCCGCCCTGCGCCACCGACCCAGTTCAGCCAAGCGTAGAACACCAGCAGCCCCATCATCCCGACCCAGAATATTGGCGTGGAATAACCTGCCAGGCTGATAAAGCGCACCACATAATCCGCCCACTTGCCACGTCGCGCCGCAGCCAGCACGCCTAGCGGCACACCCAAACCGGCTCCGACAATAATCGCCATCGTCGCCAGCTCAACGGTGGCTGGGAAGACGCGGATAATGTCATCCATAACCGGTCGTCCGGTCAGGAGCGCATTGCCCAGATCCCCATGTATCAGCGAGTTAAAGTAAATAAAGAACTGTACATACAGTGGCTTATCCAACCCCAGTTGTTGGTAAACCTGTTGATAGGTACTTTGGTCGGCATCCTGTCCGACAATAGCCAGGACGGGATCGATTGGCATCACGCGGCCGATCACGAAGGTCAGGATTAATAACCCGAACAGCGTGATGATCACCTGAAACAGACGCTTTGCCAAACGACGCAGTATTCCACCCGGCTTGATCCAATCAGAGAAAACCATGTTCTTTCTCCTGATATCCCGGCGAGCGGCGACAGCAAATCACCACTCACGCGGTTATCTCTTTTTAACGTATCTGATCGGGATGATTAGCTGGGAAGTGTCGGCTAATCATCCCGTTTAGCGTGTGGACACTAGCGCTGCTTATATACCTCGCGCAGATGCGTCGTAGAAGACGGATGCGGCACATAGCCTTTCACGTCCTTACGCAACACCACAGAATCGATCATCTGCGACACCGGAATAATGGCCGGGAACAGTTCTTCATAACGATTCTGCACGTTGATATACATCTGCTTCTGTTTCTGAGGATCTTTCTCCAACAGCGCCTGATCGATCATGTCGTTCAGCGGTTTGTCGTAGAAAGAGGTGCGCCAGCCCTGGAAGTTGGTCAGCTTGGCTTCGTCGCTGTTATCCGGGTTATAGACAACAGAACGCAGGCTGGAGTGAGGATGCGGATCGACGCCGCCACCGCCGCGGCCAACCAGCATATCAAAGTTACGATCGCGCATTGCGCCGTAAACCTGATTACCGGTGCCGGAGATGATTTTGGCTTTGATGCCCGCCTGTGCCAGCGTGGACTGTACCGATGTCGCCAGATTCAGGAACGGCTGGTCGGACAGAACACGCAGCGTGGTTTCAAATCCATTCGGGTAGCCCGCTTCGGCCAGCAGTGCCTTGGCGCGTGGCACGTCTAGCTTGTAGCCAGGATCCGGCAACGTCGCATCCATTCCTTTCTGGATAGGACGCTGATGATAGAAACCATAGCCAGGCATCACCGTCTTATTAACGCCGTCATAATCAATCAGGTAACGAACCGCTTCACGTACTTTCGGTTTGGCGAAGTATTCGTTCTTCAGGCTCATGGCAACGTAGTACAGCGTGCCTTTTTGCACCTCATCAACCACCACGTCTTTATCTTGTTTCAAGGCATTGATATCCGGCACCGACATGCCAGAGGCCACGTCAATATCGCCTTTTTCAATCATCAGGCGCAGCGCCTGTGATTCAGTCATGTGACGGAAAATCACGCGACGCATTTTCGCATCGCCCTGCCAATTGTTCTCAACTTTGCTGATGCGCAGCACGTCTTTCGCCTGCCACACATCTAGCTTGAACGGGCCAGAACCTGCTTCGTTCGTGGTCAACCAGCCGTTACCCCAGTCGCCGTTTTTCTCATGCTGCATGACCGTTTTGCTATCCAGCACCGAGCCGCTACCCAGCGTTGCCAGCGAGTAGATCACCAGTTTTGGGTCGTTCGGTTTTGGCAGTTCGATTTCAACGGTGTGCGCGTCTTTGGCACGGATCATTTTCTCCACGTTTTCCGCGGTGAAGCCGTAGGATTTCCACGTCGTCGCTTGCGCCATGTTGAGGTTAAGCAGACGCTTCATCGACCAGGCGAAGTCTTGCGCCGTGACGGGGTTACCGGAGTGGAATTTGGCGTTATCCACCAGATTGAAAGTAATGACCTTACCGTCATCACTGACACTCCAACTTTTCGCCAGAGAAGGCTGAATGTTACTCAGGTTGGCAGGATCCAGCACCACCAGCGAGTCATAGAGGTTGACGATAATGCCCACCACCTCGTTACCGGTCATGGCGGCCGGATCGAGTGAGAGCATGTTGTTCATATTCATCCCGACAATCAGCTGATCGTCAGGCGTTTTTGCCGATAGAATGGCCGGCGTCGCGGCCATGCAGAGTGAACCTAACAGCAGGGTACGGAGTATTGCTCGTGCTTTCATCGTTATTCTCCAAGGTGTGGGAGCATGGAAGACGACAACTTTTTATTTTTTAGGTAAGGCTATCTTTCAGATCGAACAAAAAACCATTCATACAACAGTTATTCTTTACTCAGGGTATGCTCCTCAATCCAATCAAAATTGATATCTTCTCCTAGCCCTGGACGTTGCGGCAGATGCACAAAGCCCTCGTCATCCATCGGGTCGACAATCGAATTCAGATACGCTGCGGGTTCGTCGTAATCGAGGAAAGGATGCAGCAGACCGCGCTCATACCAGCGGCAGTTTTTGATCGCCCCAACGACGTTAAGGTTTGGCGCACCGTTACCGTGAACTTCGCAGTCCATACCGAAGGATTCCGCCAGGCTAGCGACCTTCATACACGGCCAGAGACCGCCCACGCCCTGCACGCCCGCGCGTAAAATGTCGCATGCGCCTTCTTTAACCCAGTCAGCACGGCTGAAGTATTTGCCTGACAGACTTTCCGGCCCGATGACATCGATATCCAAGCTCTTGGTCAGCCAGCTGTAGGACGCCATGCTCTGTTCTTCCATCGGTTCTTCAAACCAGGTGAAATCGAGCTTTTGCAGTTCACGGCCGATATACAGCGCATCGCTACGGCTGTACCAATGGTAGCCATCCAGCATCAGGCAGATGTCCGGGCCGACGGCTTCGCGTACTGCGGCACAGGCTTTCACGTCGATCTTCGGGCTTGGCGCGAACGATACTGGCGGCATCCAGGTGTGCAACTTGATGGCTTTATAGCCGCGCTGCACCAGCTTTTCGGCGAACTGGCCGTATTCTTCTGGCGTCGATAAGCCACCTTCCAGCTCATCACCACACATGGTGCTGCCGTAGGCAGGGACTTTTTCACGATAGCCGCCGAGCAGTTTGTGCACCGGCATGTTCAGCACGCGGCCTTGCAGATCCCACAATGCGGACTCCACAATCGACAGCGCGCGATCGGTCAGTTGGTTGGCGCTACCGCGTTGCCAATGCACCAGATCCTGCCAGAGGCGTTCACGGTCGAAGGGGTTCTGCCCAATCAGCACTTTGCGGAAGAACGCATTAACAATATGAGGACGGATCACTTCCGGCGGCGCGAAAGCGTAACCTTTTTGGCCGTCATCTGCCGTGATGGTTAACAGCGCCATCTTCGCCTGATTTTCAGGCCCTGGGTGTGAATGACCCGCACTGTCGGAAACCCGGCGTGTGGGATAAGTGAAGACGGTGACATCAATTGATTCTATTTTCACGTTGTTACCTGCCTTGATGTTTAACACAACTCATGTACAAGATTTGCGACTAAATAATTAAAGAATAACGGTAATGACGGTGTCGGGACGAGTAGATAAAAAGCGCCTATCTCTCTGGTACGACCTTATAAGTCGATCACTGTCACAGAATAGAAATATCATGCTAATTAAAAAAAAATGGCGTTTTATTTTCAATTATTAAGGTTGTTACGCCGTTAGTCATTAGGCAATTTCTTCCATATGACGAAATTATGTCGCCGATAATTGTGCAATCGCACATAAATCTGTGAGCGCTATCACCAGAAAATTTCATATCCTTATTAAACAAATGGATAATTCCTTAGTTTTATTTTTAAGCAGCACAGGCGCACGAATGATTAACGAGGAGGACGATTATGCTGATAGCGGATTGGCCGCTAATCAGTCGGCTTCTGACCAAAAGCGTGCTATAGATCCCATTTTTGCCAGTCCCAAAAACTCCAACAAAAACCAAGACTTAATAAAAAACAAACAAAATCATAAAGATACTCATAAAGTAGTATATAAAAGACTATTTGATGCACATCAATAAGCATCCCCTCTGGAGCGATAAGGTAACCTCAGAAAAAGCAATTTTGAGGCAAAAATGAACAAAATCAGACTCGCTGTTATCGGTAACGGGATGGTCGGCCACCGTTTTATCGAAGAGTTGCTGGATAAGGCCCCAACGTCCACCTACGAGATTACCGTTTTTTGTGAAGAACCCCGTGTCGCCTACGATCGTGTCCACCTCTCTTCTTACTTCGCGCACCACACGGTAGAAGAGCTTTCCTTAGTACGCGAAGGCTATTACGAAAAAAATGGCGTTAACGTCTTGCTCGGTGAACGCGCCATCACCATCAACCGCAGTGAAAAAGCCATTCACTCCAATTCCGGTCGTACCGTGTATTACGACAAGCTCATCATGGCCACCGGCTCCTACCCTTGGATCCCTGCTATTAAAGGCTCAAACGGGCAAGACTGTTTTGTCTACCGCACCATTGAAGATCTCAACGCCATCGAAAACTGCGCCCGCCGCAGTAAACGCGGCGCGGTGATCGGTGGGGGCCTGTTAGGTCTGGAAGCGGCAGGCGCCCTGAAACACCTCGGCGTGGAAACGCACGTTATTGAGTTCGCCCCCGTGCTCATGGCCGAACAGCTGGATGCGCAGGGTGGCACTCTGCTGCAACGCAAGATTGAAAACATGGGTGTGCGCGTACACACCAGCAAGAATACGCAGGCCATCCAGCATTCCGGACTGGAAAGCCGCAAAACGATGGTGTTTGCCGACGGCAGCACGCTGGAAGTCGATTTTATTGTGTTCTCTACCGGCATCCGCGCGCAGGACAAACTGGCGCGCCAGTGTGCGCTGGAAATTGGTCCACGCGGCGGTATCGCGATTAACGACTGGTGCCAGACGTCCGATCCCGATGTCTACGCCATCGGCGAATGTGCCGCCTGGCAAGGTAGACCATTCGGTCTGGTCGCGCCCGGCTACAAGATGGCGCAGGTTGCCGTCGATCACCTGTTAGGCCATGAAAACCGCTTCCAGGGTGCTGATATGAGCGCCAAGCTAAAGCTGATGGGTGTCGATGTCGGCGGGATTGGCGACGCACACGGCCATACGCCAGGTTCCCGCAGCTACATGTGGCTGGATGAAAACAAAGAAACCTACAAACGTTTGATCGTCAGCGCCGACAATAAAACGCTGCTCGGTGCCGTACTGGTCGGCGACACGCGGGATTATGGCAACCTGCTGCAATTCATGCTGAACAAAATCCCGCTGCCGGATTCCCCCGAAGCACTGATTCTTCCTGCGTCCGCTGGCAGTGCGAAACCAACGCTGGGTGTCGATGCGCTGCCAGAAAGCGCCCAAATCTGCTCCTGCTTCGACGTCTCCAAAGGCGACATCATCAAAGCGATTAACGGCGGCTGTCACACCGTTGCGGCCATTAAGGAAACCACCAAAGCCGGTACGGGCTGTGGCGGCTGTATCCCGCTGATCACGCAGGTGTTGAATGCGGAACTCAGCAAACAGGGGATTGAAGTCAATAATCACCTGTGCGAGCACTTCGCCTATTCGCGCCAGGAGCTGTACCACCTGATCCAAATCGAGAAAATCAAAACGTTCGATCAACTGCTGGAGAAACACGGTTCAGGCTACGGCTGTGAGGTCTGTAAACCGACCGTGGCATCCCTGCTGGCTTCCTGCTGGAATGAATACGTGCTCAAACCACAGCACACGCCGCTACAGGATTCCAACGATAACTTCCTCGGCAACATCCAAAAAGACGGCACGTACTCCGTGATCCCACGCTCCGCAGGCGGAGAAATCACACCGGATGGTCTGATCGCCATCGGTCGCATCGCGAAGCAATATAACCTGTACACCAAAATGACCGGCTCTCAGCGCATGGCGTTATTTGGCGTGCAGAAAGACGATTTGCCGGACGTATGGGCTCGGCTCATCGAAGCCGGGTTTGAAACCGGACACGCTTACGCCAAGGCGTTGCGTATGGCAAAAACCTGCGTCGGCAGCACCTGGTGCCGCTTTGGCGTCGGCGACAGCGTGGGCTTTGGCGTCGAGCTGGAAAACCGCTACAAAGGCATCCGCACCCCACACAAAATGAAATTTGGCGTCTCCGGCTGTACGCGGGAATGTGCAGAAGCACAGGGTAAGGACGTGGGGATTATCGCCACCGAAAAAGGCTGGAACCTCTATGTATGCGGCAATGGCGGGATGAAACCGCGCCACGCCGACCTGCTGGCAGCCGACTTAGACCGCGAAACGGTCATCCGCTATCTGGACCGCTTCATGATGTTCTATATCCGCACAGCCGATAAGCTCCAGCGAACCTCCGTCTGGCTGGATAATCTCGAAGGCGGTATCGACTATCTGCGCAACGTGATTGTGAAAGATAAACTGGGCATTAACGATCAACTTGAATCCGATATCGCACGGCTGCGCGAAGGCTATGTCTGTGAATGGCAGGCGACGCTGGAATCCCCGGAAGCACAGAAACGTTTTACCCACTTCATTAACAGCCCAGAACGTGACCCAAACGTGCAAATGGTCAGTGAACGTCAACAACATCGTCCGGCACGCCCTGCAGAGCGTATTCCGGTGAAACAAATTGAACTGGAGGGGGAAAACGCATGAGCCAGTGGACAACCGTATGTAAGTTAGACGACATCCTGCCCGGCACCGGCGTTTGCGCACTCGTCGAACAGCAGCAAATCGCCGTGTTCCGGCCTCGTAACGACGAGCAAGTTTACGCCATCAGCAATATCGATCCATTCGCGCAGGCTAGCGTCTTAAGCCGTGGCATACTGGCCGAACATCATGAGGAGCTTTGGGTAGCAAGCCCATTGAAAAAACAGCATTTTCGCCTCTATGATGGCTTCTGTCTGGAGGATGGAGCCTATTCTGTCGCGGCATATGATGCTCAGGTAACCAACGGTCATGTGCAAATATCCATCGCAGAACGTGATATTGCGGTTGATAATAGCCAACCATTACCTTAATGAAATGGTCGATGCCCTGTGACCACAGGGCACAACCCCATTTGATTTTTCAAGAAAATCTGCGTGTTCAAGAGGCGTTACATGGATTACCTGCCAATATTCTGTCAACTCCACGATAAACCTTGTCTATTGGTGGGAGGGGGTGAAATCGCCGAGCGCAAAGCCCGGCTATTGCTGGACGCTGGCGCAGTCATTACCGTCAACGCGATCGATTTTAACGATCAATTTCGGGCCTGGGAGCAGGATGCGCAATTAACGCTGGTACACGGTACTTTCGATCCTACGCTGCTGGACGAGGTATGGCTGGTGATTGCCGCCACTGACGATCAGGACGTAAATAACCATGTCTATGCCAGCGCCAGCGAGCGTCGGATCTTCTGCAATGTCGTCGATTCGCCAGAGCGCGCTAGCTTCATTATGCCGTCGATCATCGACCGTTCACCTCTGATGGTCGCCGTGTCTTCTGGCGGTGCCGCGCCGGTATTGGCACGACTGCTGCGGGAAAAGCTGGAAAGTATTCTGCCGCAACATCTCGGTAAGCTGGCGGCATTCGCAGGCGACCTGCGCAGCCGGGTAAAAAACCGATTTCGCAATGTGAGCGCACGCCGTCGCTTTTGGGAAAAATTCTTCGTCCACGATCGGCTGGCGCAGGCGCTGGCCAATGAAAATAGCCAAAGCGTTCAACAACTGACGGAACTGCTCTTCTCCGCCCCGCTGGATGACAGAGGCGAAGTGACGCTGGTCGGCGCAGGGCCTGGCGACGCGGGATTACTGACGTTGAAAGGCCTACAGCATCTACAACAGGCCGACATCGTCGTTTACGATCGGCTGGTCTCGGAAGAGGTTCTCAACCTGTCACGCCGCGACGCCGAGCGCATCTTCGTGGGTAAAGCATCTGGCTATCACAGCGTTCCTCAGGAGCAAATCAATCAGTTGCTGGAAGAAAAGGCACGGGCTGGCCATCGCGTCGTC
The DNA here is from genome assembly GCF_013449375.1 of Pectobacterium sp. CFBP8739. Lineage (GTDB taxonomy): Bacteria > Pseudomonadota > Gammaproteobacteria > Enterobacterales > Enterobacteriaceae > Pectobacterium. The sequence continues at coordinate 42,927 of NZ_JACDRR010000020.1, forward strand.
CGGCTGAAAGGCGGTGACCCCTTTATCTTCGGCCGTGGCGCCGAAGAGCTGGAGTACCTGCAACAGGCGGGCGTGCCGTTCTCTGTCGTGCCCGGTATTACCGCCGCCTCGGGCTGTTCAGCCTACAGCGGTATCCCGCTCACCCATCGCGATCACTCGCAGGGCGTCAGGTTGATCACCGGGCACGTCAAGCACGACACCGATCTGGACTGGTCCAGCCTTGCAGCAGAAAAACAAACGCTGGTGTTTTACATGGGGCTTCAGCAGGCTGAGCACATTCAAAGTAAGCTCATCGAACAGCAGTTACCGGAAACCGTGCCTGTCGCGATTATCGAAAGCGGTACCTCAACCAAACAGCGCGTTCTGACTGGACAGCTCTCCCAACTGCGCGAATTAGCACAACAGGCCAGCAGCCCGAGTTTGATTATCATCGGCGACGTTGTCGGGCTGCGGGAAAAATTGAGCTGGTTCCCTGACCAGACAGCATAATCCTCTCCCTATCTCTCGGCATACCCGCTATCCGTTCTACCGGATAGCGGGTATGCACCATCATAATGCAACGCCCCATCAAATAGCATAACAATGCACTATTTTGGACATGCTCCCTTACAAAATGTCACTTTAATGCTTTACCACAGGCCACGTCTGCCTTATTTTGACTAAAACAAAATCCATTAATAAGCAGGCTATATGAATAAATAATCAATAATCGTTTACGTAAAACGTGGCCCGACTATTGCTTAGCTTTCTAATAGATTCGCGGCACGACCTCTGAATCGTTCCTATCGAACCGATTTCATCGTCAAGTCATCGTGGTTTTTCGACATTAGTGCCTCATCGAATGAGTCCATACCGAAAGGTGATACATCGCGTCATTACGTATTTCTACTCGCGTTCCTGAACGGAGTATGTAGTCCTCTCATCACAAAAACAGTTCTGCCCAGCAGAACAATAAGCAAGCAGTTTGGAGTCACTTGTGGAAGACGTTACTTTCTGGCATCTCATCAGTTTTGGTGAACAGGGCTGGGGGAAATTATTACTCATCGGGGCAGGAATGACGCTCGCGCTGGCGATCGGTGGCTTTCTGCTGGGGGCGGTGATCGGCACGATCGGTGCCTGGTCCAAAATTTGCGGCAATCGCCCCGTTCGCTATCTGGCAGATGGCTACACAACGCTTATCCGTGGCGTCCCCGATCTACTCATCATCTACCTGCTGTATTTCGGTGGCAGCTCTGCGTTAACCCTGCTCGCCAAACTGTTTGGCAGCAATGAGTTCTTTGGCTTTCCCGGCTTCCTCGCTGGGGTAATTGCCGTCGGCATTTCCTCTGGCGCGCAGCAGACGGAAGTCTACCGCGGTGCCTTCTACGCCGTGTCCAAAGGGGAAATTGAGGCCGCCAAAGCCTGCGGTATGCCAACGCTACTGCGCCTGCGCCGCATCATCATTCCGCTTCTGCTGCGCCACGCGATTCCTCCACTCGGCAACGTGTGGCAACTGGTGCTGAAAACTTCTGCGCTGGTTTCCGTTACCGGCGTCGCTGAACTATTGACGCAGGCGCAAACTGGCGCGGGCTCTACCGGCAAACCGTTTGATTTCTTCATGGCGGCCGCGTTGCTGTATCTGGCTATCTCAATCTGTTCCGGCTGGATTATGCGCCGTGCTGAGTCTCATTATTCCCGGGGTGTGAAACGCTGATGGATTTTCCTTTTCTGTATGACACGTTTCTGGAGATTATTCCCGGTATTCCGCTGACCCTGCAACTGGCCGTCAGCTCGGTTTTTCTGGGCTTCTTTCTGGCGTTAGGGCTGGCATTGATGCAGCTGTCATCCTTTGCCGTGCTGCGCTCGATTTCACGAACCTACGTGCTGTTTTTCCGCGGTACGCCGCTGCTGGTGCAGCTATTCCTGATTTACTACGGGCTGGGGCAATTTCAGTGGATTCGGGAGAGCATACTGTGGCCATTCCTGCGGGAACCTCACTGGTGCGCCCTGCTGTCGCTCAGCCTGTGTACCGGCGCCTATGCCTGCGAGATTATCCGTGGCGGATTGCAGTCCGTTCCGGTAGGCCAGATCGAATCCGCACGCGCCTGTGGCATGCCGTCGTTCATGATCTTCAAGCGGATCGTGTTCCCGCTGGCGATCCGTCAGGCGCTCCCTGCTTACGGCAACGAGCTGATCTCGATGGTCAAATCGACCTCGCTGGCTTCCATCATCACGCTGATGGAAATCACCGGGATCGCTGCACGTCTCATCGCGGAAACCTACCGGGCGCTCGAAGTGTTCCTGGTCGCCGGCGCTATTTATCTGTTTATTAACCTTATTCTGACCCGTTTACTGATGTGGACAGAATTTACGCTTACCCCTCATCTCCGTGCGCCGGGTGCGCAACCGGCAGCGAAAAAAATTAAGAAATTGGGAGACCTGCAATGACGACACCCGCCATTAGCCTGCGCAACATTCATAAAAGCTTCGGTTCTCTGGACGTCCTGAAAGGGATTTCTATTGAGGCCAATCAGGGGGAAGTCCTCTCCATTCTGGGATCGTCCGGTTCAGGCAAATCGACGCTACTGCGCTGTAGCAATCTGCTGGAGCTTCCCGATCAGGGCGAGATTCTCGTCGGCGGGGAAGCGATTGAAATGAAGCCGAACCGCAAAGGGCAGAACCGTCCGTCGAACCCCAAACAGATCGACAGAATTCGTACGCAGTTGGGTATGGTGTTCCAGAATTTTAACCTCTGGTCACACAAGACCGTGCTGGAAAACATCATCGAAGCGCCCGTGCACGTCTTAAAGCGTCCACAGGCGGAGTGCGTAGAGCACGCCGAGCAGCTGTTAGAGAAAGTCGGTCTGGCCGATAAACGCCACTACTATCCTGCGCATTTGTCCGGCGGACAGCAGCAGCGCGCCGCGATCGCCCGCGCGCTGGCGATGGAACCCAAAGTGATGCTGTTCGATGAACCGACCTCCGCACTTGATCCAGAGTTGGTCGGCGAAGTGCTACGCGTCATGCGCACGCTGGCAGACGAAGGGATGACCATGCTGGTCGTGACCCACGAAATGGATTTTGCCCGCGAAGTCTCCAACCGTATCGTCTTCCTCCATCAGGGGGAAATTGAAGAACAGGGAACGCCGGAGCACGTTTTCACCGCCAGTCAGTCGGCACGTTTCCGGCAATTTATTGCCAGTTGGTAAACACAACCCCACCACTATCGTCACAGTGGTGGGAAATAAACAAAATATAACGACATAAAACGCCGGGAGAACACACCAATGATCAAATCAAAACTCACTCTGCTCGCCTGCTCGCTGTGTATGGCAGGAACGCTGGCCGCTTCCTTCACCGCCTCAGCGGAAGAGAAAAAATGGACGACCGTCCGCATCGCGACCGAAGGCGCTTACCACCCGTATAACTTCACCAAACCAGACGGCACGCTGGATGGCATGGAGATCGAACTGTACAAAGTGCTGTGTAACAACATGCAGGTGAAATGCGAGATCATGGTTCAGCCCTTCGCCAGCGCGATTCCTGCGCTGAACGCGGGTAAATATGACGCGATCATCGCGGGTATGTCCGCCACGGCAAAACGTCGTGAAGTGATCGATTTCAGCCAGCCGTACACACAGTCAGGGCAGACGTTTGCCGTGCTGAAATCCAGCTCACTCGCCAAAGATTTCCCAGACGCGGGCGTGCGTTTCTCTATTGAACCCGCAGATGAAGCGAAAGCACAGGCAGAAGTTGAGAAGCTGAAACCGCTGCTGGAAGGCAAAACCATCGGCGTACAGTCCGCCTCTATCGCCAGCGCCTTTTTGGATAAGTACATGAAAGGCGTGATGAAAGTACGCGAATATAAAACCACGCAAGAACACGATCTGGATCTGAAAGCTGGCCGTGTGGATCTGGTCATCGCTTCCGCGCCGTACCTGAAGAGTACAACGGAAAAGCCAGGCAATGAGAACATCGTGATGCCTGGGCCACAGTTCATCGGCGGCATTCTGGGCAGCGGTTCTTCCGTTGGCCTGCGCAAAAGCGATCCTGAGCTGAAAGCCATGTTCGACAAGGCGATCGATCAGGCTAAACAAGACGGTACCATCAGAAAGCTGAGCGAAAAATGGTTCGGCATGGACACCACTCCACTCTGAGTGTCTCCCAATCGCAGAATCGCGTGTCATGGCTAACTGGCTGTGACACGCCTCTCGCCAATGCCATCAAAGAAATCAAACGAGCACACCACGCATGAATGCAACACACAATGAAGGAACGCTTCCGGCCGTTAATCGCCAGAACGTGGAAGAAATCTGCGATCTGATTGCCACCAAGCGACAACAGTTCTGTACGCTGAGCGACGGCATCTGGGACACGCCGGAGCTGAACTACGAAGAGCATCGTTCGGCGGCACAGCACGAAGCCATCCTGAAAGCAGAAGGCTTCCGCCTGACGAAAGGCATCGCCGGTATGCCCACCGCGCTATTGGGAGAATTCGGCGCAGGTCTGCCGATTATCGCCATTCTGGGTGAATACGATGCGCTGCCAGGCCTGAGCCAACAGGCGAATGTCGCTGAGCCGAAGCCGCTGGAAAACGGTGGCAATGGCCACGGTTGCGGGCACAATCTGCTCGGTACTGCGGCGCTACAGGCGGCGACAGCAGTGAAAGATTATCTGCAAAAGCACGCACTGGCCGGAACCGTACGCTTTTACGGCTGCCCTGCGGAAGAAGGCGGATCGTCCAAAGGCTTTATGGTCAAGGAAGGCGTTTTTGACGATGTCGATATCGCCCTCTGCTGGCACCCAGCGACCTTCACCGGCGTCAACAGCCCAGTCTCACTGGCCTGTAATGAACTGAATTTTTACTTCAAAGGTCGTGCCGCTCATGCCGCCAGCAGCCCTCATCTGGGACGTAGTGCGCTGGATGCGGTGGAACTGATGAACGTTGGCGTGAATTACATGCGCGAACACATGCCGTCCTCTGCCCGCATCCACTATGCGATTACCGACAGCGGCGGCCACGCTCCAAACGTCGTTCAGGCCAACGCCACCGTGCGTTACCTCGTACGGGCACGTCAGTTGCCGGAACTGCACCAGTTGGTTAAGCGCGTGAAGAAAATTGCCGAGGGCGCGGCGCTGATGACAGAAACCGAAGTCAGCAGCGAAGTGATTAGCGGTGATGCTAATCTGCTGGCAAACCCGCCGCTGGAAGCGCGTATGCACGAACATCTGCTGGCACTCGGCCCGATACCGTTCGATGACGAAGACCGCAAAATGGCAGCGATGTTCCAGACCGCGCTGAGCGCCGAAGACATTGCCGAATCCTATGCGCGTTTCGGCGTCAAACCGCAGCCGGGTTTAACGCTGCATGACGGAATTTATCCGCTGTATAGCCCGAATGACGCCTTCATCGGCTCTACCGACGTGGGGACGGTGAGTTGGGTTGTGCCAACCGTGCAAATCCGCAGCGCGACTTATGCCATCGGCACGCCTGCACATTCATGGCAGTTGGTCGCACAGGGGAAAACTGGGGCCGCACACAAAGGCACGGAGTATGCAGCGAAAGCGATGGCCTCACTGGCTATCGATCTGCTGGTCACGCCGGAACTGGTTGCACAGGCAAAAGCCGACCATCAGGAAAGATTGCAGCAGACACCGTTTGAGAACCCGATTCCAGACGACGTGTTTCCGCCTATCCCACGGGGGTAAGGGTGCGGATTCGAAGGGATAGGTAAGTCGTAGCAGGAAACCGTCAGGAGAAACCCTCCTGACGGTGATTAATACTTACGGGCGGGAAACAAAACCAACAGCGTCGTAGACTTTCTTCAGCGTTTCCTGTGCGCGCGCACTCGCTTTTTCAGCGCCTTCACGCATGATCTGTTGCAGGAAAGCCTCATCGTTACGGAAACGATGATAACGTTCTTGCAGCTCAGACAGCATACCGGATACCGCATCTGCCACCGCGCCTTTCAGGTGACCATACATCTGGCCATCGAATTCCTGCTCCAGCTCAGGGATGGTTTTTCCCGTCACGCCAGACAGAATATCAAGCAGGTTAGAGACTCCAGCTTTATTCGCTACGTCATAGCGAATGACTGGCGGCTCATCGGAATCCGTCATCGCACGTTTGATCTTCTTCACCACCGACTTCGGATCTTCCAGCAGACCGATAACGTTATTGCGGTTATCGTCAGACTTGGACATCTTCTTGGTCGGCTCCAGCAGCGACATCACCCGTGCGCCCGATTTCGGAATAAACGGCTCTGGTACTTTGAAAATATCACCATACAGGCTGTTGAAGCGCTGACCAACGTCACGGCTCAGCTCCAGATGCTGTTTTTGATCTTCGCCCACCGGCACCTGATTCGTTTGGTACAGCAGGATATCTGCCGCCATCAGCACCGGATAATCAAACAGACCCGCGTTGATATTCTCTTCATAACGCGCGGATTTATCCTTGAACTGCGTCATACGGCTCAGTTCGCCGAAATACGCATAGCAGTTCAGTACCCAGCTCAGTTGGCTGTGCTCAGGCACATGGGACTGAACAAAAATGGTGCTCTTTTTCGGATCGATGCCACAGGCCAGATACAGCGCCAGCGTATCCAGCGTCGCTTTTCTCAGTGCCTGCGGATCCTGACGTACCGTGATGGCGTGCAAATCCACGATGCAATAGATGCAGTCGTAATCGTCCTGCATGTTGACCCACTGACGTAACGCCCCCATGTAGTTACCAATGGTCAATTCACCAGACGGCTGCGCACCGCTAAATACAATGGGCTTGCTCATACTAAGGGTTCCTGATTGTGTGAAGAAGAATGCCCGATCAGGGGCAAAATATCGGCAAAACGATCCAGAACGACATCCGGCTGGCTCAGTTCGATCGCTTCACCATAGTTATAACCATACGTCATGCCAACGCTACGGCAGCCCGCCGCCTGTGCCGCCTGAATATCGTTGCGGGAATCGCCGACGAACAGAAGCTCGCTGGCACGCAGCCCCAGCTTACCGAGCACGAGATAAAGCGGCGCAGGGTGAGGCTTTTTCACAATGACGTCATCGCCACCGATGATCAGCGAAAAATAGTCACCAATCCCGAGGCCTGCTAGCAGTGGTGCAACGAACGGCGTGGGTTTATTGGTCACAACCGCCATCGGAACGCCCTGCTGCGCCAACTGCGCCAGCGTCTCTTTTACTTGCGGAAACAGCGTGCTACCGCTATCCACCGTCTGTGCATAATAGACATCGAACCGTTGACGAGTTCCTTGCAAGCGTGCACCTGTAGGCTCAACGCCAGCCCAACGCAGCGCCCGTTCAACCATCACGTCCGCACCGTTACCAATCCAGGTTGCGACACGGGCTTCACCCGCAGCAGGCAATGACTGCGCCACTAAGGCCTGATCGATCGCCGCCGCCAGACCTGGTGCGCTGTGAATCAGCGTCCCGTCTAAATCAAACGCTAATCCGCGAATCGCGGCTAATTCAGTCATGTGTCGTCCTTGAAATTTCACTACGCATCTGATCAATGACGGCACGGTAATCTGAATGACCAAAAATGGCAGATCCCGCCACAAACATATCCGCGCCTGCTTGCGCAATCGCGCCGATATTCTCTACTTTTACGCCGCCATCGACTTCCAGTCGAATGTCGTAACCGCTGTCGTCGATCAAGCGGCGAACCTGACGCAGCTTATCCAACGTGCTGGGAATAAAGGACTGGCCGCCAAATCCGGGGTTAACCGACATCAGCAGAATGATATCCAGCTTATCCATAACGTAATCAAGATAACTTAGCGGCGTCGCAGGGTTAAACACCAGCCCAGCTTTGCAACCGTGATCTTTGATCAGTTGTAATGAGCGATCGAGGTGATCGGTGGCTTCGGGATGAAAGGTAATGAAACTGGCTCCCGCGTTGGCGAAATCCGGGATGATACGATCGACGGGTTTCACCATCAGATGAACGTCAATCGGCGCGGTAATGCCGTAATCGCGCAGGGATTTCAGTACCAGCGGGCCAATCGTCAAATTTGGCACATAGTGGTTATCCATGACATCAAAATGGACCACATCCGCCCCGGCAGCCAATACATTAGCGGTATCTTCACCAAGACGGGCAAAATCAGCCGACAAAATGGACGGCGCGATTAAAAACGGTTTCATTCATTTCTCCAAACGGTAAAGTCTGAATGCCTGCGGGTAACCTGTTCCCAGTTAATGACATCTTTCACGCCATTAACCGATTCACTGCGTTCTGTTTACCCCACCCTGTATACAAAACGGTATCACCGATAGAGGGCTAATAACTCGTTTACTTTACTACGCCCTAAAATATTACGACTAATGGTTCGACGCGCTTTAACCACATACAGCGCAGCTTCCTGATACCACTCACGGGTCAGCAACGTGTCATGATTGGAAATCAGTACCGGAATCTGGCTTTCTACCGATAAACGGCGCGCCAATTGCGCCAAACTCTGCTGATCGGCACGGCTGAAATTATTGGTGTGGTAGGCCGTAAAATTTGCGGTCGCAGACAGCGGCGCATAAGGCGGATCGCAATAAATAACCGATCCCTTCTCTGCTTTTTCCAGCGTGTCCTGATAGTGCTCACAGACAAAGGTGGCATTTTGCGCCTTAAAGGCGAACCAGCGAATCTCTTCTTCAGGAAAATAGGGCTTCTTATAGCGCCCAAAAGGAACATTGAATTCCCCACGCATGTTGTAGCGGCACAGACCGTTATAGCAGTGGCGATTCAAATAGAGAAACAGCAGCGCGCGCCGATAGGCGTCGCTGCAAAGGTTAAATTCATCACGCAGCAGATAAAACGCCTCAGACGTGTTCACCTCTTCCGTAAACAGTTTACGGGCGTCGAGAACAAACTCATCGGCATCCGATTTGACGATATTGTACAGGTTAATCAGGTCGCTATTAATATCGGCCAGTATGTAGCGATCGTATTCCGTATTCAGAAATACGGAACCCGCGCCGACAAAGGGCTCAATAAGACAGTCTCCTGCAGGTAAATAGCGACGAATCTCTTCTACCAGCGGATATTTACCACCAGCCCATTTTAAAAAAGCGCGGTTCTTCTTCATGCCGTCGTTAGTTACTCATACGTTTCAGAGCCGCGGATTGTACTCTGTGTCAGACAGCACATCAGGGCTAAAATTGGTGTTACTTATTCAAGTCCTGCTTCACCTGGCGGATCGGCTTAACCCATGGTTTTTTCGCTTGAACTTCTGCGGGCAAAGTAGCAATTGCCTGTTTCGCTTCCGCAGAAGACGCATAGACTCCGGTCACTAACACATACCAGGATTTTCCGTCTCGTTTCGTTTCGTACACCCACGAATGGGTGAGGTTGTTCTGTTTCGCGTAGGCTTTCAGCGTATCGGCACGTGAAGCACTGCTCAGTTGTAACGTAAAGTGGCTGGCAGGCGCATTCTGTACGGAGACGTTCTGCCCAGCTGCCGCAGGAGTCGCTTTGGCATTAGCCGCTGGCTTGCTTGCGCTTGCGACTGGCGCTTTTGGCGCGCTGTTCGCTGCTGGCTTGGCACCATTCACATGTGCAGGCGTCGTATTATGCGTATTTTTAGCGGATGAAGCCGCTGGCGCTTTCCCCGTCGTCGCGACTGTCGCAGGCGCCGTCGGCAGCGTCGAGTTTCCCGTCGCCCCCTGAGAGAATTCGCTCACACGCCCTTGCTGTTGCGACAGCGCATCGGTGATGTTGCCTGGCAGCTCGATACGCTGCTGGCCTGCCACCGGCTGCTGAATCTGCGCATCCGTCGGTGTACCGGAAATTGGCGGAGCACTTAATGTCTGAGGCGATGTCGGCATCTGAGAAGACACCTGTCCTGACGTTTGGCCATGACTGGTCTCACCAGATACTACCGCAGGGCTTTCACCCTGTGAGGAAGGCGGTGCGTTCTGCGTCATGGAGGACGAGGAGGAGAGATCGATATTTCTCTCGCCGCTCGCTTGATTCTGCGTCTGTGACGTTTGTGGCTGAGAAGGTGCCTGCAAAGCAGAACCGATACCCACAATCAGCAATACCAGCACCACAATCCCGATACCAATCATCAGATGCTGTCTGGAAAGCGCGATTTTAGGTACCGCGAAGTTGCTGCTTTTTTGCTGACGAGTAGGTCGACGGTCACTGGTATCAGGCTTCAGCTCATCTTCCGGCTTGAACTCATCCATTTAACATCTCCCTACTAAAAAGCTTGAATCCGCCGCGCAGTCGCCAAGGCGAATCATTGAATCGTAACGCATTGTATTTTATTAACCATAACCCATCAGGGCGTGTCTGTCGTTAATACTTATCTTTCATAACTGATCGCCTTTCAGCGCTATCGCATCAGGCAAGGCAATCCGCTATCGAGGCCAGCACCATGTCGTGCGCTACACCGCCACGGACTTCCGATTGGCCAATTGCCGTTGGCAGTACCAGACGTAACTCACCTGCCAGCACTTTCTTGTCGCGCATCATATGAGGAAGATAGGCTTCAGGCGCCATTTGTGCTGGGCCGTTCACTGGTAGGCCCGCGCGAACCAGCAGAGATTTGACTCGCTCGACATCCTCAACGGAGAACTGCCCAAGGCGACGTGCCGTATGTGCAGCCATCACCATGCCTGCCGCAACCGCTTCGCCATGAAGCCAGTTGCCGTAGCCCATTTCCGCTTCGATAGCATGACCGTAAGTATGGCCCAAATTGAGCAGCGCACGCATACCACTTTCACGTTCATCTGCTGCGACCACTGCCGCTTTGATTTCACAGCAGCGTCGAATGCAGTAAGCCAGCGCGTCATGCTGTAACCCACGCACGGCTTCAATGTTTTCTTCGAGCCAAAGAAAGAAATCGCGATCCAGAATAATGCCGTATTTGATGACTTCCGCCAGCCCAGATGACAATTCCCGTGCAGGTAAAGACTTCAGGCAATCCAGATCGATCACAACCGATACGGGCTGGTAGAACGCCCCGATCATGTTTTTACCCAACGGGTGATTGACGGCGGTTTTACCACCAACGGAGGAATCTACCTGCGATAACAGGGTTGTCGGCACCTGAATAAACCGGACGCCACGCTGATAACTGGCCGCGGCAAAACCGGCTAAATCGCCGATGACACCGCCACCCAAGGCCACAATCGTCGTATCACGACCATGCGGCTTCGCCAACAGGGCACTGAAAACCTGATCCAATACGGCCAACGATTTGTACTGCTCACCATCAGGTAAAATAACCTGATCGACATGTACACCGTTGTTTTCCAGCACACCACGAACGCGGTCAAGATACAGAGGGGCCAACGTCTGGTTAGTCACCAGCATGGCCTGCTCCCCCGCTTTCAACGGCATAAAAGAAGCCGAATCATCAAATAATCCGGCAGCTATCGTAATGGGATAACTGCGTTCCCCAAGTGTTACGGTAATTCTTTCCATGCGCGTTAAACAACCCGTTCAGGATCCGCTCAATACGGATATAAAGGTATGCTCTTAGTTACTTTCCAGCATATTGATAATCTGGTTAGCAACAACCTTGGCACTTTGCTCGTCAGTCCGAATGGTCACGTCAGCGATTTCTTCATAAAGCGGGTTCCGCTCTTTCGCCAGCGCTTCCAATACTTCACGTGGAGGGGTTTCAACCTGAAGTAACGGACGCTTCTTATCACGCTGCGTGCGGGCCAGCTGTTTCTCGATTGTCGTTTCCAAATAAACGACAACGCCGCGCGCGGAGAGACGGTTACGCGTCTCACGTGATTTGACTGAGCCACCGCCTGTCGCCAGAACGATGCCTTGCTTTTCCGTCAATTCATTAATGACTTTCTCTTCACGATCGCGGAAGCCTTCTTCGCCTTCCACATCGAATACCCAGCCCACATCAGCCCCAGTGCGTCGCTCAATTTCTTGATCGGAGTCGAAAAACTCCATATTGAGTTGCTGAGCTAACTGACGGCCAATAGTGCTTTTGCCGGCACCCATAGGCCCAACCAGAAAGATATTGCGTTTCTCTGCCATGTTTTTTGGTATTACTAAGACAATTCGTTAATGATAACCCGCCCCGCCAATCAACCCAGCGGCGGGACCTAAACTGAAACCTCATGAGCGATAGTGCGAGAATCAGACAAAAAATTATCTCAAGACTCAGGGTAGTTTGGCAACCGAATAAAATGTCACACCGACCACAGGGGGTCAATGCAGTATGTTTTATCGACATTTTCGGTGGAACAACACTTCAGTGCTCAATTCGCTAACCCTTGTAAGCTAAATCCGCCGCAGCGTCAAACGCATAAGCGCGAACGCGACAAAATATTGCGTCCTGTCAGAAAAAAATAACCGCATGGCAGCCGAACGCAACGGGGTTTGCTCATGATGAGGCAGGAATCAGCGTCGGCGTAATGAAAATCACCAATTCTCGGCGCGTGTGCTGTTGAGTATGGTTTCTGAACAGGTGACCCAATACGGGAATCTCACCCAAGAGTGGCACTTGTCTGTCGCTGTTCTTTTTTTGCTGCTGGAAAATACCGCCCAATACGATAGTTTCACCATCGGCGACCGTCACCTGAGTTTGGATCTCCTGTTTATCGATCGCTAACGCTTCGCCATTGTCACCCTGCTTAATCGTCTGTCCCGGCATGTTTTGACTGATTTTCAGGTTCAGCGTAATCCGTCCGGCACGCAAAATAGCCGGTGTAACCTCCATTCCGAGCACCGCTTCTTTAAATTCAATAGACGTCGACCCACTGGCGCCGCTGGAGACTTGATACGGGATTTCCGTACCTTGTTTAATACTGGCGGTCTGCTGGTGTGCGGTAAACAACCGAGGGCTGGCAATAATTTCGACCTGACTTTCCTGTTCCAGCGCCATGAGTTCCAGATCCAGCAGGCGGCCATTCAATCGTGCTAAATGGAACCCTGCATTGATCGCGGGCGTATCAACGGGCAGGCCAACGTTAAAATTATTCAGCCTGAGCGCTTTATTCGCCGCATTCCCTTCCCCCAATCCCCAGTTGACGCCCAGTTCCTGAAGGTGTTCACTACTGATGGTGACAATGTGCGCTGCCAGTTGCACCTGTGCTAAGGGGAGATCGAGCGCCTTCACCCACGGTTCGAGCTGTGCCAGAGCCTCTTCCGTATCGCGAATCAATAAGGTATTCGTTCGTTTATCCACGGTTATGCTGCCGCGCGCAGAGAGCAGTGTTCCACGCTGAGCCTGAACGCTGGCCGCCACTTCCGTCGCCTCGGCATACTGCAACGCGACAGAGATATTGTGCAGCGGCAATTTCTGCGCCTGCTCCGCCATACGTTTGTCTTGCTCCTTCTCTAAAGACTCAAGGTGCCCAGCGGGGAAAACCATCAACACGTTACCGTCACGTTCTGCGCTGAGTTTCCCCATGCGCAGCACAATATCCAGCGCTTGCTGCCACGGTACGTCTGCCAGCCTTAAGCTCAGATTCCCCGTCACACCCGGCGCGATCACGACATTAAGCTGCTGGTGATCGGCTAACGCCTGTAGTACCTGCGGGATCGCCGAATCCTCAAACGCCATCGATACCGTATTTTCCGCACGAACCTGAAACGACGCGGTAAGAAAAAGTAGCCCGATCCACGCCAACATCTGACATAACATCCTCATGTTCATCACTTTCCTTGTTATCGAGATACGCTGTTGCCAGCGTTGTTTTCAAAGAACTGCTGCCCAAAAGCGAATACGCGCGGTCAGGCAAGCTCCGCCTATTCCTCTGGCTGACTGATAAACGGAGAAGCCAGCAGCAGGCTATCCGGCAGGCCATTACAGCCCGCATCACGCAACGTCGGGACAAGTTTGGCACCGGATTTATCCAGTTGGCTGACGACCCAATTCCCCGGAGGGATCGTCTCGCCGCTCGCTAGCCTGATCCAGGCAGCCTCTGGCTGCGCCAACCAGCCAACCCAGCGTTCGCCAGAGCCAATCACGCCTTTTAGCTGCCACGATGGTCGCGCTGCTGCAGGCTGGCAACGTGTGGTGACCAACGGTTGAAAAGGATCGCTACGCACTTCGGTGTTTTCTGCCTGTACGCTATGTGACGCGAATAGCAGCACCAATGTGATACGGAATGAGGTGAGGCTCATGGCACCACCTCCGGCCCGATTAGCGCTAATGCCACCTGAAGCCGCGGGGTTTCCGGCGGCGATGCGGTTAACACCGCCTCAGGCTTGATACTTAACTGTGCAATACGCAACACATAAGGCAGCGCAGCCAGTTCACGAAGCACCTGCAACGCGCCCGTATAATCTGAGTTAAACGCCAATTGCCAACGTTCCTGATGAGATTCCCCTACGTGGCGCGGGGCCGGTTGCCAGGACAGCAGCGATGCCCCCACCTGTGACAGAGGCTCGACGATAAGCTCTGACAGTCTGTCAGGTTGGAAAGGGGCGTCTTGCGCGGCTTTCTCCGCTAATTGCTTGTGTAGCTCTGACAGCAGCGGCATCACGTCTAGCTTTTGCTGGAGTTCCCGCGCCTCGAAACGCGCCTGAACGATGTGATCTTCCAGGCCAAGCACTGACTGCCGGACTTCGCCGATGAATAGCCAGCCTGCGAACAGTCCGGCAACAGAGACAAATGCCAGTTGGAAGGCGATCTGTTGCCAAAGCGGTTTATTAACCAGCTCTGGCCGGCGCAGTACGACATCAATCAGGAGCGTTTGATTAATCATGGTCTTTCCCCTGTGCGGATGTACCCACATCACGCCAATTAGCCTGAAAGGAAAAGCGCAACCCCGTGTTCACGCCACGCTCTTGGGAGGTATGCAGCAGTTGTACACGGTCGACGGAAGCATGGCGCAACAATGCATGCTGTAGCGTAACGATATCGCGATAGCTTTCACTCACGCCTGAAAGCAATAGATACGAGCCGCGGTCAGCAATTTCCGTCAGCCACAGACGCGCGGGCATCATGCCAGCAATCTTCTCTAGCAAATGGAGGTTGCGACGATTGTCATTCAGGATGAGCGCCTGAGCCCGTTCTTGTTCCAAATAGCGGCGCAGCGTTTCCCGTGCCTGATGCGTTTGTTGATATAACGCCGTCAGTTGCTGTTGCTGAGCCAGTACCGTATTGAGCGTATCCTGCGCCTGTTCCTGCCTGTGCTGCCAAAGCAGATAACTTGCGGCGATGAGACAGAGCGCTATCCCTATCTGTAGCCACAGCAGCCCCAGCCAGCGACGTGCCTGTCGATGCATCTGGTGTTTGCGCCAGGGTAAAAGATTAATCAGCAGCATAATCAAGCATCCTCAGGGCGCAATGCCAGCCCACCCGCAATCGCAAAAGCTGGGGGAAAACTCGGCAGCGGCGGCTGCAGGTGGCTAAACACCGTTAACGGCGACCACGGCTGTAATTCGTCGGTTTTCTGGTTGGGTAAACCAGGCGAAATGCCAGAGTAATAGGCGCTACCATCGATGTCATGATGATAGCGAGTGCTCACAATCGATAAGATATCGGATTCATCGTTCAGTTCATCAAGGTGTATGAACCCCGAGTGAAAAGCCTGGTTAAGCGGGGACACCCACAGCCAGCTATCCAACAGGCGATGCAACAACAGACGATGAGATTCAAGCCCTGCCAACTGCGCCATCGTTCGGAGTGCACACGTGGAGACGTCAAGGACATCAGGATGCAGTCCCGCGCTATTCAGACATGCCAACCATTTATCAATTTCCTGCCGGCGTGCTGCCGTCACCAGCAGCGCTCCCTGCTCCTGTGGATCTTCCCGATAATCTATCGCCAGCGATTCGCTGCTGACTGGCAGCTTACGCGCCGCCATGGTTTCAATATAGAGACTGCGCCCTGGCTCCTGTAAGCGCGGGTCGGGCATCGGTAAATGCTGCTGCAAGATCAGTTGGGCAGGAAACCCAACCCGTAGCGAAATGTGTCCGGGCAGCAAACGACGCCATGTACGCAAGGCCTCACAAAGCGCCTCAGTATGGTGTAGACTACTCGTGCGCAACGTATCGTCTGGTAACGGACATTGCCACCAGTGACGAAGCTGCCAGCCATAGCGGCGGCGCTGAACCGCCAGAGCGCGCATGAAGCCGTTCTGTATATCTAATCCAACCTGCCAGATGTGATAAGCCATGTTCAACCCGATTTCCTTATCCAATAAACATATCCACAGTGCTGGCTTACCTTTATACTAGCGCTCGGTTGTTTATAAACTGTCCAAACGCTACTGAATGGAAAATCCCAGGTGAAGTTCGTAAAGTATTTATTCATCCTTGCAGTCTCTTGCATTCTGCTGGGAGCTGCCTCGATATACGGTTTGTACCGTTATATCGAACCCCAACTGCCCGATGTCGCCACACTGAAAGACGTTCGGTTACAAACGCCGATGCAGGTTTACAGTGCTGATGGCGAACTGATCGCCCAGTTTGGTGAAAAACGCCGTATCCCGCTCAAGCTGGATCAGATTCCCCCTGAGCTGGTACACGCCTTTATCGCGACCGAAGACAGCCGTTTCTACGATCACCACGGTGTCGATCCCGTCGGGATTATCCGTGCTGCGTCTATCGCGTTGACGTCGGGTCATGCCTCTCAAGGGGCGAGTACCATTACCCAACAGCTCGCCAGGAACTTCTTCCTGAGCCCAGAGCGCACCCTGATTCGTAAGATCAAGGAAGTGTTTCTGGCTATCCGCATTGAGCAATTGCTGACCAAGGATGAAATCCTTGAGCTCTATCTGAACAAGATTTACCTCGGCTATCGCGCCTATGGTGTTGGCGCGGCGGCACAGGTGTACTTTGGCCGCCCAGTTGATCAGTTGACGTTGAGCGAAATGGCAATGATCGCCGGCCTGCCGAAAGCACCGTCAACGTTCAACCCGCTTTATTCCTATGACCGCGCCGTTGCCCGCCGCAACGTGGTACTTGCGCGCATGAAGGATGAGAATTACATCACGCAGTCGCAGTACAATGCAGCGCGTAGCGAAACGCTGGTGGCGAATTATCATGCTCCAGAGATTTCGTTCTACGCACCGTATGTCGCGGAGATGGCTCGCCAAGAGATGGTGAAACGCTACGGTGAAGATGCGTATAACGACGGTTATAAGGTCTACACGACGGTTACCAAAAAATTGCAAACGGCTGCGCAAGATGCCCTGCGTAATAACGTGATGGCCTATGACATGCGCCACGGTTATCGTGGCCCGAGCAAAGTGCTGTGGAAAGTGGGTGAAGGCACCTGGGATCAGGCGAAAATGATTACCGCCCTGAAAGCACTGCCGGTCTACGGTCCGCTCTCTCCGGCTATCGTTACCAGCACGACAGCAGACAACGCGATTGCTATCCTGTCTGACGGGAGCAATATTGCCCTGCCAATGGCGGGCATGCGCTGGGCGCGTCCATACCGTTCCGATACGCAGCAAGGGCCAACGCCGAAACGCGTAACGGACGTGGTACAGGCGGGTCAACAGATCTGGGTACGCAAAGTCAATGATGACTGGTGGCTGGCACAGGTGCCGGACGTCAACTCCGCCATCGTCTCGCTCAACCCGAAAGATGGTGCGATAGAAGCGCTGGTTGGCGGTTTTGACTTTAACCAAAGTAAATTCAACCGTGCGACGCAGGCTCTGCGTCAGATTGGTTCCAACATCAAACCGTTCCTGTACACCGCAGCGATGGACAAAGGGTTAACGTTGGCAACGATTCTGAACGACGTGCCGATCACCCGCTGGGATGCGGGTGCCGGATCTGACTGGCGGCCGAAAAACTCACCAGCAACCTATGATGGTCCGATCCGTCTGCGTCAGGGGCTGGGTCAGTCTAAGAACGTGGTGATGGTACGTGCCATGCGTGCAATGGGCGTGGACTATGCGGCGGATTATCTACAACGCTTCGGTTTCCCTGAACAGAATATCGTCCATACCGAATCACTGGCGCTGGGTGCCGCCTCCTTTACTCCGCTACAGGTGGTACGTGGCTATGCCGTGATGGCAAACGGCGGCTATCTGGTCGATCCCTACCTGATAAGCAAGATAGAAAGCGAGGCAGGCGGTGCGGTCTTTACGGCGACGCCGAAAGTAGTCTGCGATACCTGCAACTTACCGCTGGTCTACGGTGAAACACCACGCTCACCGGTGCTGGCTACGACTGACGTTGAGGATGTCGCCACATCAAACGAAGCGCCGCCGAAAGGTTTGCCGCAGCCAGAGCTGGAGCCTGTCACACCAGAAGCCGCACAGCAAAGCGCCGCACAACCTTACGCCCCGCATGTGATCAGCACGCCACTGGCGTTTCTGATTAAAGACGCCCTGAACAGCAACGTCTTTGGTGAACCAGGCTGGATGGGTACGGGCTGGCGCGCAGGTCGTGATTTGAAGCGTCGTGATATCGGCGGCAAAACCGGTACAACGAACAGTTCCAAAGATGCCTGGTTCTCCGGCTATGGCCCGAATCTGGTCACCTCGGTCTGGATTGGCTTCGACGATCACCGCCGCGACCTAGGTGCCAGCAGCGCCTCTGGCGTCATCAAAGATCAGATTTCCGGTTATGAAGGCGGTGCGAAATCAGCACAGCCTGCGTGGGATGATTTCATGAAAGCCGCGCTGGATGGCGTACCGGAACAGCCGCTGACACCACCACCTGGCGTCGTCAGCGTCGTCATTGATCGCAGCAGCGGCAAGCTGTCCAACGGTGGTGGGAACAGCCGTTCCGAATACTTTATTGACGGAACACAGCCGAAAGAATATGAAGTGCACGAAGTCGGCACCACGCTGATGGATAACGGGCAAAGCGAAGAGTTGTTCTAGACAGCGTTCGATAACATCAGACACGGCAAAGAAGGCGCAGGAAACTGCGCCTTCTTTTTTGCTATGTTGGCTGATGAAAAAACAGATTGGTTGATTAAAAATTAGCGGGGTGTACGACGCAGCCAGTCGTGAGCCAGAAACAGCGCACTGACATTACGTGCTTCACGGAAATCAGGCTCTTGCAGCAGCGACATCATGTTACCCACAGGCCAGCGAACTTGCGGCATGGGCTCTGGTTCATCCCCTTCCAAGCTTTGCGGATACAACCCGCGCGCCACCACGATATTCATCTGGCTGGAAAAATAGGAAGGCGCCATGGTTAATGTCGCCAGTAACTCTAGCTTTTCTGCCCCAAAACCGATTTCTTCCATCAATTCGCGGTTAGCGGCTTCAAAGACCGTTTCACCGGGATCGATCAGCCCTTTGGGGAAGCCTAATTCGTATTCTTCAATGCCGACGGCGTATTCACGAATCAACACCAATTCATCATCAATGACTGGGACAACCATCACCGCCTGTCGGCCGCTTGAGCGCATCCGTTCATAAACCCGGTGAACCCCGTTGCTAAATTCAAGATCGACGGATTCCACATTGAACAGGCGCGAACGCGCTACCGTTTCTACCTTGAGGATTTTAGGTTTTTGCAGGTTATGACTCATTGATGCCCCCAGAGCGTTACGACCAGAACGGCACCTTAACCCAACACGCATGAGAGACTGCGCTTAATGCAACGTGGATATGGCATGCCGTTGGAATAAGAAGAGATCGTAAATATTCTTTTTTGATTCTGTTCACATTGTGCGTTAACAGTCACCTTCGCTGCAACTATCGTGACGATGAATTTACGTATGAGCAACATGCAAGATACATCGTGTCTGGGAGATAACCACTGAAAGTCAATTACGTAAGAAAAATAGGAATATCCTCATTCAAGCAGCGTTTTTTGCTTGTTACTATCATCACCTTATGCGATTAATTCCATTCACAATTACGTTATTAATCTAAGAAAACAATGCCATACGGGTTATCATCAATTGTATAATTTTGTTAAACTCCGACGCAAACAAGGAGCCTCGCGTTTTGGAAAGGAGATGACATGAGCACAATATTTACCTTATTGGCGATATTGCTTGCCTGTCTGATGGTGATCGGGGGTGTGATTGGCTACCGACTACGCCATCGTTTTTTATCCACTCCGCCATTACCCGTTTCGCAATCGCTTCCCCGGCGACTAACTGAAGATGAACGGATCGCCGTTGAGCGTTATCTGGCTCAAGAAAACAGCCAGCAAACCACGCCGCTTGATACCCCGAATGCACAGCCGAAACTGCCGCGTTCTCTGCAAAGTAATCGGGTTTACCCCATCACCCATACGATTACACGTTACGGCCTGAGCACCGATGCTCAGAATAAGTGGCGCTACTACATCGACACACAAGAGATCCATCTGCCACCCAGTTGGGAGCAGTTCATTACTGAAAATAACACCGTCGAACTGATAAAGACGCGCTCGATCCCGCTGGTTATTTCCCTGAATGGGCATTCGCTAACCGAGTGTCTTGATGCCAAGCCACTGGTACCGCTACCAAGCGAAACACCTGTCACAAATGCCTCTATCCGTCAGGAAGGCAGTGAGCATGCCGAGTTAGTCACGATCCGTAAGGAAACACGTGAAGAACACGCCATGCATCACTCTGGGGGCTTGAAGGAAACGGCGGTGCTCTGCGTGTCTTTTCTGCTCTTGTTCATCAGCCTGAATAGCCCTATCGCCCTTCTCCCCTGGCTGATCGGTACCGCATCCTTATTAGCAGGCTGGAGCTTATGGCAGCTTTTCCGCTCGCCATCCGCCCAGGAATTGCGGGACGTACACTGCCTTCACGGCACACCGCAAGGGTTGGGCTTGTTTGGCGAATCCAATCAGGGGCCGCTCGGCAATATCTCGCTTGGTAATATCGATTTGATTTACCCGCCTCACTGGCAACCCTACATCACGCAAGATCTGGGCAAAAAAACGGATGTCGATATCTATCTCAATCGACAAGTCATCCGCCAGGGGGAACACCTTTCGCTGCATGATGAAGTGAAACATTTCCCGCTACAGCGCTGGGGCCGAAATCTGCTGCTGTCAGTTGGTTCACTGCTCAGCCTGATTTTACTGATTACCAACGTGCAACTTGAACTACCGCTCAAGCTCAGTCTGGCCTGGCTTCAGGGCGCACAGCGTATTGAAGTCACGCAGGTCAGCGATCTGGAAAAAGCTCAGATCCACATTGGTGATACGCTAGCAGTGCGTGGCAGCGGTATGTGCTATGTGCCCGCAGGAATTCGTCCCGTCTCCACGCCGTCATCCTACGCATTCAGCCCGTTCGACTGCTCCGCCATTTACTGGAATAAAGCCGCACCGTTGCCCTTACCGGAATCCGAAACCATTGAAAAAGCCTCTGCCTTGCTGAAATCCGTCAACAGCCAGCTCCACCCGCAGGCGGAAAAAGAAGGTCAGGTTAATTCCCAGCTAGCGTCCTCGATCCAGAAATCAGGGTTGATTCTGATGAAAAACTTCGCTGATGTTGTCCTGAGAACACAAGATCTGTGTAAACAGGAAAACGATTGCTCTCGGCTGAAAAATGCGCTGGTGAATCTGAGCGATGTCAAAAACTGGAATACGCTAGTCAAAGATGCCAACTCCGGCACGCTGAAAGGCATGAATGTGGTGCTGCCCGCCGTCAGCGCAGAAACGCTGGAAGCCTTGGTCAACAGCTCTACCGATCAATTCTTTTATCAGGAAATCAATAATGCGGCAGACTCGCTGAACAGCCCTCCGCCGGGTGGATTCTTGATTCGCAGCGACGAAGGACGACAGTTCGTGAACCACCCGCTCCCTCCGATACCGCTCAATGAGTATCGTCCATCGGATCAGTGGCAGGAACTCCAGCGGCTTTCCGCGATGCTGTTACATACGCCATTTAATGCCACGGGCGTGATCACCCAGCTCAGCGCCGATGCCAACGGGACGCAGCATATCAGCCTGCATAGCGAGCCCGATGTGATTACCGTTTGGCGTTATCTCGGCACGTGTCTGCTGCTGCTGCTCTTTTCTGCAACGTTTATCGTTAATGCGGTTTTGAGCGGGATTAAGATGCGTAAAAGCCAGAAGCGAGTGGCCGACATTCAGCGCTATTACGCTTCTCGGTTCAACATGATGACGAGTGCGTTCCCAGGCAATCGTCCCTTGATCCCCCGCTAACGGCGTCGTGCCCGTTCTGTGGTTGTGCTAACCTAGCGGCATCGGTTTCCCATCGCTATTGTCACAATTGCATTGCGCGTCGCCTGCTTCTCCCTCCCTATAGCACGGCGCGATATCTGAAGTCGTTATGAATCCCCACGTTAACTGGCACGACATCGACACCGTGATACTGGATATGGATGGCACGCTGCTCGATCTGGCGTTTGACAGCTATTTCTGGCTTCAACTAGTGCCACAGTCACTCAGTGAAAAACGCCATATCAGCCTTGAGCAGGCACATAAACTTATCAAGCAAGAGTATCAGGCGGTTCAGCACACGCTAAACTGGTATTGCTTAGATTACTGGTCAGAACGTCTCGATCTGGATATCTATCAAATGACGACGGATATCGGCACACGTGCCCGCTTGCGCGATGACACCACGCCATTTTTAACGGCGCTGCGCGAGTGCGGTAAACAGACGATTCTGCTGACCAACGCTCATCCACACAGTCTGGCGGTAAAAATCGAACATACTGGGCTGGATCAGCACCTTGATTTATTGCTTTCCACCCATACTTATGGGTATCCGAAAGAGAATCAGCGTTTGTGGCAGGCCGTCCAGCAGCAAACCGGTTTCGACCCTGCCAGAACATTATTCGTGGATGACAGCGAGCCGATTCTGGATGCTGCGAAAACCTTCGGCATCCATTACTGCCTGGGCGTGCGTAATCCGGATTCCGGCGAGCAGGAAAAGGTATTCCTGCAACATCCGTCAATGAACGACTACCTTGCGCTGCTACCCGCCCTGCGCCACTCCGTTAACGCAGGGTAATGCAGGTGGCCTGAGGGGGAAACACGGAGATGAGGTTCCCGCAGGGATGCCTCGCGCCGTGGTCGACCCCAGTAACGCGATCTTTAAACGATCGGCATTAGGGTAATCAGGGGGATTGATGGTGAAAGCTACCGAGCAGGCCGACGACGCCGTTCGTCTGGATAAATGGCTCTGGGCCGCCCGTTTCTATAAAACCCGAGCCATTGCCCGCGAAATGATCGACGGCGGCAAAGTGCACTATAACGGGCAACGCGGTAAGCCGAGCAAACAGGTCGAACGGAATGCCGAGGTGAAACTGCGTCAGGGCAATGATGAACGCACCGTGATTATTTTAGCCGTTAGCGGCCAGCGCAGAAGTGCGACAGAGGCGCAGGCGCTGTATCAGGAAACGGCTGCAAGCATTGAAAAACGAGAAAAGCTGGCGCTGGCGCGGAAAATGAATGCGCTAACGATGCCACACCCCGATCGCCGCCCTGATAAAAAAGAGCGACGCGATCTGATTAAATTTAAATACAGCGATCAGGAATAACGCTCCGCCCTTCATTTGTTGGTCATCAAACTGATGACAATAGAGAGAAGACTCAGCGATCGCCGCACCATTACGACGAGAAAACATTATGGCTCACGACCAATTACACCGTTACCTGTTTGAAAATTATGCCGTTCGTGGCGAACTGGTAACCGTTAACGAGACGTATCAACGTATTTTGACCAACCACGATTATCCGTCTGCGGTGCAAACGCTGCTGGGTGAAATGCTGGTTGCCACCAGCCTGTTGACGGCCACGCTAAAATTCAGCGGCGATATTACCGTTCAGCTTCAGGGCGATGGCCCACTGAAACTGGCAGTGATTAACGGCAACCACCAGCAGCAAATGCGCGGCGTTGCCCGCCTGCAAGGGGATATCGCACCTGGGAGTTCGTTGAAAGAAATGGTCGGCAATGGCTATCTGGTGATTACCATTACGCCGACGGAAGGTGAACGTTATCAGGGCGTTGTTGGTTTAGAAGGTGAAACCGTTGCTGAATGTCTGGAAAGCTATTTCCAGCAGTCCGAACAGTTGCCGACGCGGCTGTTTATCCGTACCGGACAGCACGAAGGCAATCAGGCGGCCGCGGGGATGTTGCTTCAGGTGCTGCCTGCACAAGATGCCGATCGGAATGATTTTGATCATCTGGCGCAGCTCACCACCACGGTCAAAGCCGAAGAACTGTTTACCCTGCCTGCGACCGAGGTACTGTACCGTCTTTACCATCAGGAAGAGGTAACCGTGTACGAACCGCAGGATGTCGAATTCCGCTGCCACTGTTCACGCGATCGTTGCGCCGATGCATTAATGACGCTGTCCGATCAGGAAATCAATGAAATGATCGAGCAAGATGGTGAAATCGATATGCACTGTGATTATTGTGGTACGCACTACTTGTTTAACTCGCTGGACATCCGCGCCATACGGCACGATTCATCAGGAAATCTGTTGCATTAATCGTTTTAACGGGTACGCAAGTACCCGTTTTATTTTGCTTATTTTCCCATCTATAAACTGCCGTGATTATTTTTCAAACACCCTAAATAAGCAAAGTTATTAATGAATTTATTTAATTTTATGATTGCTATCGCGGTTAAAATAAGCTCACTCCCTACAATGTACTGGTAGTATGGCTATCACTTGAGGAGTGGCAACATGCAGATCAACGGTATTACCCCGCAAGCCCTGACGGCTTATGGAATCCACGATGTCCGCGATATTGTCTACAATCCCAGCTATGAACTGCTTTTTGAAGAAGAACGCTCTCTTACCCTACAAGGCTATGAACGCGGCATCGAAACCCAATTGGGTGCGGTAGCCGTCGATACCGGCATCTTTACCGGCCGCTCCCCGAAAGACAAATACATCGTGCGTGATGACGTCACCCGCGACACCGTGTGGTGGTCCGATCAAGGTAAAGGTAAGAACGATAACCACCCACTGAGCCAGGAAACCTGGACGCACCTGAAGCAGCTCGTTACCACACAGCTTTCCGGCAAGCGGCTGTTCATTATCGATGCCTTCTGCGGCGCGAATCCAGATAGCCGTCTCAGCGTACGTTTCGTCACGGAAGTGGCGTGGCAGGCGCATTTCGTCAAAAACATGTTTATTCGCCCGAGTGATGAAGAACTGGAAGGTTTTGAGCCAGACTTCATCGTGATGAACGGCGCAAAATGCACCAACCCGAACTGGCAGGAACAGGGGCTGAACTCCGAGAACTTTGTCGCATTCAACCTGACAGAGCGTATCCAGTTGATCGGCGGCACCTGGTACGGCGGCGAAATGAAGAAAGGGATGTTCTCCATCATGAACTACCTGCTGCCGCTGAAAGGCATCGCCTCCATGCACTGTTCGGCAAACGTCGGTGAAGAAGGCGACGTGGCGGTCTTCTTTGGTCTGTCCGGTACGGGCAAAACCACGCTGTCCACCGATCCGAAACGCCAACTGATTGGCGATGACGAACACGGCTGGGACGACGACGGCGTCTTCAACTTTGAAGGCGGCTGCTATGCCAAAACCATCAAGCTCTCCAAAGAAGCCGAGCCGGATATTTACGGTGCGATCAAACGTGATGCCCTGCTGGAGAACGTCACCGTGCTGGCAGACGGATCCGTGGACTTCAACGACGGTTCCAAAACAGAGAACACCCGCGTCTCTTATCCGATTTATCACATCCAGAATATCGTTAAGCCCGTCTCTAAAGCGGGCCATGCCACGAAAGTAATCTTCCTGACGGCGGACGCGTTTGGTGTGTTGCCACCGGTTTCTCGTCTGACGTCCGATCAAACGCAGTATCACTTCCTGTCCGGCTTTACCGCCAAACTGGCAGGAACCGAGCGCGGCGTGACGGAACCGACACCGACCTTTTCCGCCTGCTTCGGCGCAGCCTTCCTGATGCTGCACCCGACGCAGTACGCTGAAGTGCTGGTGAAACGCATGAAGGCAGCGGGCGCACAGGCCTATCTGGTGAACACGGGCTGGAACGGCAGCGGTAAACGTATCTCCATTAAAGATACGCGCGGGATTATTGATGCCATTCTGAACGGCAGCATTGATGATGCAGAAATGCAGACGTTGCCGGTCTTCGATTTGGCTATCCCGACCTCGCTGCCCGGCGTCAATCCTGACATTCTCGACCCGCGTGATACCTACGCGGATGTTGCACAGTGGCAGGAAAAAGCGGACGATCTGGCACAGCGCTTTATCGCCAACTTCGATAAGTACACCGATGCACCGGCGGGTGCCGCGCTGGTGAAAGCCGGACCGAAGCGGTAAACCGCTTGCAGGAAAACCCATAACGAAAAAGGCGCGGATTCCGCGCCTTTTAAGATTGCTACAGGGACTGTCGAGCGGTAATAACGGATAGATCGTAAAGACGCTGTGAACACCTCCCTGTGCGCTCGGCTTGCGCAGATATGAATCTCATCCCTGAGATTCACTCTTTCAGAGCCGTCGCAAGCGACGTTCAAAAACGTTCCTGACGTTTTTGTCCATGGCGCAAACGCTTTACTCTTCTATTCCGTTACTACCGTTCCCGTTCGGCAAATAGATTGCCAACGGTCTGAAGACGTGGAATTACGCCTTTCCTCTTAATACTGAGACTGCACATAATACTTATGACTCTTTTGCTGCACCGTTATCCGCAATCGCGGCTTCCGAAAGCAGCGGCAAATACGCGCGGACGCAGAGCCCACCGCGTTCGCTTCTGCCGACATCCAGCACGCCATTGTGCGCATCGATAATACGCTGCACAATCGCCAGCCCTAGTCCTGTACCGCTAGTGGTTCGCGCGCTATCGCCACGCACAAACGGCTGGAACAAGTGCTGTAACTGATCGGGCGCGATGCCTTCTCCATCATCTTCAACCTGAAACCATACGCGCTGCAGCTCACGTCCGGTACTGACTTTTATCCAGCCGTTCCCGTAACGCGCCGCATTCACCACCAGATTCAGCGCCGCGCGTTTGATCGAAAGGGAACTAATACGCACCAGCAGTTCGCCGGTAGCAAAATCGCTGTCGATCTGGCGCTCATAACCGCTTTCCGATGCCACCACTTCGCCCATAATGGCGTTCAGGTCGGCCACTTCCGTCTGCATTTCCTGACCGGTACGCAGATAGTCGAGGAACTGCTCAATAATCGCATTACACTCTTCAATGTCCTTATTGATCGACTCCGCCAGATAGTCATCTTCCTTGCCCATCATTTCGGTCGCCAGACGAATTCGCGTCAGCGGCGTACGCAGGTCATGGCTCACGCCCGCCATTAACAGCGTGCGGTCATCCGCCAGCAGCTTCACGCCGGAGGCCATCTGGTTAAAGGCGCGAGTCACGGAACGTACTTCAGAGGCGCCATACTCACGCAGCGGCGGCGGAATAATACCCTTACCGACCTGCAACGCCGCATGTTCCAGCTCAACCAAGGGTCGGTTCTGCACCCGAATAAATAGCCACGCGCCGCCAATCACCAGCAGCATGATCGCCAGCGTATAGCGGAAAAGCGGCGAGAAATCGCCCTGATGAATTTCTGTGAGGGGAACGCGCACCCAGATATCCGGTGACAGCCAGGTTTTCAGCCACACCACCGGCGTGTTTTTGCTGACTTCAACCCGCACATCCGTCGGGCCGCCCAGCTGTTGCGCCATCTGGTCACTCAGAAACTTGTAGTGCTGAGCCCACCGCAGGCCGCTTTCCTCCGCCGCCGCATTGGTGTATAGCGATATACCCAATTCGCGGTAAATCTCACGCCGGAACGCAGGCGGCACCTCAAGCGTGGAGCCATCTTCCAGTTGCAGACTGTCCGTCATCAGCATTCTTACTTCGTATGCCAGCACCTTATTGAACTGCTGCAAACTCGGCAGAATCGCGAAGTTGAGCACCACCAGATAGGTGGTGACCAAACTGACAAACAATAACGTGACAATCAGTAGCAGCGTCCGTGCAAATGAGCTGCGCGGAGAAAAGCGCCATTGCATCATGCCTTGCTGCCGTCCGGAACAAACACGTAGCCAAGCCCCCACACGGTCTGGATATAGCGCGGGTGCGCCGGATCTTCTTCCACCATGCGGCGCAGACGAGAAATTTGTACGTCGATGGAACGCTCCATCGCGCTGTACTCACGGCCACGGGCCAGGTTCATCAGCTTATCGCGAGACAGCGGCTCACGCGGGTGGCTCACCAGCGCCTTGAGCACAGCAAACTCACCGCTGGTCAACGGCATTGGTTCATCATCACGGAACATTTCGCGCGTGCCCAGATTCAGCTTGAATTTGCCAAACGCGATAATAGCTTCTTCCTGCGACGGCGCGCCCGGCAGTTCATTCGCCTGACGACGCAGCACCGCACGGATGCGAGCCAGCAGTTCACGCGGGTTGAAAGGTTTAGGAATATAATCGTCCGCGCCGATTTCCAGCCCAACGATACGGTCCACTTCTTCCCCTTTCGCCGTCACCATAATGATCGGCATCGGGTTACTCTGGCTACGCAAACGACGGCAGATGGACAGACCATCTTCGCCTGGCAGCATCAAGTCCAGCACCATGAGGTGAAAGGATTCACGGGTCAATAAACGGTCCATCTGTTCAGCATTGGCTACGCTACGTACCTGAAAACCCTGCTCAGTCAGATAACGCTCCAATAGCGCACGCAACCGCATGTCGTCATCTACAACCAGAATTTTATAGTTTTCTTGCATTCTCTTTCTCCAAAGGCGTAATAGCGCCGACGCTGCTATTGTTCAGAAACACACGAATGACTGACAGTCGTTTCTGGTATACATTCTAGGCAAAATTGTTACAAAGCATATTAAAATTCGTGTAATCAATCATTTCCTTTGCCGTCAGTCATAAAATAATCGGCGATTTACGGTGGTTGTCGCTCACGAAGATTGTCGTTTACGAAGATTATAGTAACGCCACCGACAATAAAAAGGCACGGTAGCGGCAAAAGCAGGAGAAAGAGAGAAAAGAGAGGACGTTGCCACCCGGATCCAGAGTGGCAACGCAAAGTGATTAACGCATCGCCGTAATTAGCGCATCAGTTTATCCAGCACCACGCTCACCGACGGCAGCGCGGGCTGGAAAAGATGACGCGTGGTCTTGTAGGGAAACAAACCTTTTTCCGTCACAATGGTCTGCATAATCAGATTCTTGCAAAAAGGCTGTCCAGTCTTCCAGTGATAAACGGACACGCGAGGATCCTCATAATCGAGCAGCGCACAGGGGATGTGCTTTAACCCCAGCTCGGTGGCCGCACGTAGCCGATGGTTGCCATCCATAATAATCCCGGTCTCTTTCTCAATGGGTACCGGTGTCGTCCAGCAGCCACAGCGGCAAATATCCTCCATCAAACACTCCACGTTCGACATATCAACATTTTCAGAGGGAAGCAGGAACTGCACGGGCGTAAGGGCAATGTGGTAGCTCATACCTTCAAACATTATCCACCTCCTGACGTAACGGTCTCGTGTAGCTCCGGTTTATGTACCGGAGCCGCCTCTTATTGACTTACTGCGCAAGACTGACGAAATAGCCCGACTGATAATCAACCGGTAAAAACTGCTGATGAAGCTGGCGGAAAGTGTCATCCGCGTTGAGATCGCGGAATAGATCGGGATGGAACCACTCAGCCAGTTGCTGAATCGCGATGAAATCATAGGGGCCGTTGTAAAACTGATGCCAGATGGCATGGAATGCGCGTTTCTGTTTCGCAACGGTGTTGGTATACGCAGGCCGCCCCAAAAACCACTCAAGCCGCTTGCGCCCTTCCGTCATGTCCTGCCCCGGCCCCAACCCAATCCAGCGCCCACCGGGCACGAAGGCTTCAAAGTTGCCGCTGGTAATCACTACCACTTCCGGGTTTTCCACAATCACCTGTTCAGGGTGCATCTGCATAAAGGTGCTCGGCGCATTTTTTGCCGCAACGTTCTCGCCACCGGCCAACTGCACGAATTTCCCGAAGTTATCCGGGCCGAACGTCAGGCAGCATTCATCGGTGTAGCCACCCAGTCGCTCAATGAACACGCGTGGTGAACGCGGTTTTTTGGCCGCCAGCACGTCAGAAACGCGTTTCAGCTGCGCCTCACGAAACGCGAGAAAGGCTTCGGCGCGCGCTTCCTGATTAAACAGCTTGCCGAACAGGCGCATAGTCGGCGCGGTGTTTTCCAGCGGGTGATAGCGAAAATCGACATACATAATCGGAATACCGACGCTATCCAGTATCCGGTCATAGCCCGCATCGACAATCGACCGCTGCGCCTCAATGTTCATAATGATGACGTCCGGCTTCAGCGACACCGCCTGCTCCACGTCGAACGTGCCCTTTTCCGTGCCGTCAAACGTTGGGATTTTCGCCAGTTGAGGAAAACGATCGCGATACTGGTGCCACGTTGCCGGATCCGACTGAATCAGATCGCGCTTCCAGGCTACAATCCTTTTCGCCGGATCTTCCCGATCGAGCATCGCGACCAGATAAAGCTGACGCCCCTCGCCCAACATAACGCGCTGCACTGGCGTGTTGACTCTCACCTCACGCCCCAGCACGTCCTTGATGACAGTGGAGGTTTGTGCGGTTTGCTCAGCCTGCCCCACCAGCGGCGACAGGCCGACCATCAACAGCACACCCAGCAATAACCGACGGCAATGTTGCCGCGTCCAACGATTACACATTTTCGATATTTCCCTTCGTCGAGAGAGAGTCATGTTTTTCCGCCTGTCTCCGCAGGCGTCGTAGCAGCATCAGCGAGACCAGGAAGGTCACCAGATAGGCTGCTCCAACGCAGAAGAACAGCGAACGTAGTCCAGGGGAGTAGAGAACCACTCCGCCCAAAGCAATGCCCAGAATCGAGGCAAACTGGCTGACGCTTTGCGCCACGCCGAGTAGGTAACCCTGCTGCCCATCCCCCGCGGCGCGGGAAATCAGCGCCATCAGAACCGGCGTCGTCGCCCCCAACAGCACGCCCCACAGGAAATACAACGGGATAAAAATCGCAATATTCAGGATCGTGGCGGCCGTCAACGTCACGATGGCGCAGGCCAGCATCACCACACACAGGCGGCTCAGCGTCTGCGACAGCGAGAGGTTTTCAAAATAGCGCGCCCATAGCGACGCAGAGACAATCACGCCGGTCGCCTGCAAGCCATAGCACAGGCCGATAATCCATTTATCCACCTGAAAGACGCCGTCCATATAGAGGGAAAACGGCGTTTGCGGAATCATGCGGCTGGTCAGCAGCAGGCCAGAAATCAGCAGCAGACCGGAAATCGGCGACAGTGCCCAGAGCCGCCTGCGGGGAGCGTTGTCCTGTGACGTCGTCTCAGGTGGAACAACAGGCACCACCGGCGCAACATGGGGCAGGAACAGCGCCACGGTCATGCCGCACAGCGCACACAGGATCGCGGCACTCAGGTTGATCCAGAAGAAGTTCAGGTAATCGAGGATCAGCCCGCCGACAATCGCGCCCAGCAACGAGCCCACGTTGGTAGACACCTGAAGCCAGGCGAACAGCCGCGTACGCTGTAACGGACTGACGACCGCGACGCCGTAGGCCTGCGCGGGCGCGATATACCCCGCACAGGCACCCTGAATAAAACGCAGCGCGACGATCGTCCAGATGTCATTGGCCCACGCCAGCCCGAGCTGAGTTAACGCCAGCCCAAACAGCGCGCGGATCATCATGGCTTTGTTGCCCAGCCGATCGCCCATCCGTCCCCAGAAGGCGCTGGTCAGCATGATGCCCAGCATCGGCCCGATGTACACGGCAACCCCCGCGATACTCAGTTCCGCACCGGACGACATACTTTCCAGATGCAGCGGCCAAAACGGCCCGCTCATCTCCATCGCCCCCATCGCCACCAGTTGCACGACAAACATAAAGTGGATGATGAACGCCACCTGCCCGCTTAAGCGCATGTGTCAGCTCCTTCTGCGTCCACAGCGTCACCCCGCCTCATTTCAGCCACTGCGGCGGGAAATAGTCAGGACGATCCTGCGTGGAGGCGCCCATGTAATCGCTGCACCACCGGTAGGTTTCCTCAATATACGGCACGCTAACCGCCAGATTCTCCGCGATGGTCACCAGCAGGCTCAGGCCGTAGGCAATATCTTCCTGAAACACCCGATGCTGCGTATCAAACACGTACCCACCCGCATCATGCTGTCGCAGCGGCAGACCGATGCCGTGGTAAGCCTGATTGGTGCGCAGTACCGAGAGCATCGTGTGCGCATCGGCAATCTGATCGCCATAGGCATCGATAATCTCCTGCTTGAGCGGCAGTACCGAGTCCAACCGCACGCCGAGTCGCGTTTCCAGCGCCGCACACAGCTGCTGGTTCTCTTCATCCATGCGTTCCAGATAATAGGCACCGAGTTCCGGGCAATCATTCCACCAGCACAGCGGCTGCGGGAAAGGTCGAGCGTGCCACTGCCCATAGGGGCCGATCAGGCCATAAATCACCGCACTGTGCATAATCGGGTTACCCGGCGTCAGCGTGATTTCCAGATAATCCGGCAATAGCACCACGGGCGCGGAATAAAGCCGTTGCAACAGCGCCATCAGCGCCTGCTGGCGCGCTGCCGTTTCACGCCGATGCGTAGCCACATACAACGTGGATTTTTCGCCGCCCATTTTGATCGACTGACCTGGCAGCAAATCAAACGCAATGTGTGCAACGTCCTTCATTCCCCAAATCACCGCGTTTGGCCGAGCGGCCAATTCACGTTCAGCGAGCCAGTCAAAGCCACAAAAACCGGGAATGGCGCCAACGTAAACCGGCTTGTCGACAGGCAGATGGGGAACGATCCGCGCCAGAAGATCGGAGCGGAAGTTGGCGGGAACGGTGATAATCACGACATCCGCGTCGCGGCAGGCTTGCGCCGGATCGCAGGTGACGCAGTCCGGAGTCGCCGTTAGCGTCTCGCCATCCGGCAGCAGCGCGTGTAGCCGCTTACCGTGCTGTTGATAGGCTTCCGGCAGGCGCGGATGGCTGCCCAGCAGCGTCACCTTGACGTCCGGCAGTTGCTTAAACAGTACCGTGGTGAGATGGCCGGTCTTGCCGGCCCCGCAAATCACCACGTTAAGCGGCTGCCCGCTTAGCGCTTCGGTCATCCTTGACTCCTTAGCTTGCCTGCTCCAGAGCAATCGCGTTGCCCAACCAGCGATCCAGATCGTGCCATACGCCGCTATCTGTCAGATTACGCGCCGCCAGCCACTCTTCGTTAAACACCGTGTGCAGGTATTTTTCACCGCCGTCGGCGATCGCCAGCACGACGTTACCGCCGATACGATCCTGATAGATCAGTTCCAGCGCTTTATAGATCACCCCACCCGTCGAGCCGCCGACCAGCAGGCCGTAATGACGTGCGATATAGCGTGCCGTTTCAAATGCCTGCGTATCCGAAACCTGCTCGCCGCAGTCGATGCAGCTGTAATCCAGTACCAGCCCTACGGTATCTCCCGCGGGCGTACCAGTGCCGGACTGATAGTAAGGTTTGCCGGGGTGGCCGAAGACGATAGAGCCCACCGGTTCAACGGCAATGGTCGTAATATCCGGGTTATGGACTTTCAGGCCGTGCGAAATACCGGTCATCGATCCGCCGGTGCCCACGCAGCCGACAAACGCATCGATCTTGCCAATCTGGCTGAACAGCTCACGCACAAAATCAGCGTATCCGCCCGCATTCGCCGCGTTGTCCGACTGGTTCATAAACACCGCGCCGGGTATTTCCTGCGCCAGCTGTGCCGCCATACGCTGGCGTTCCACCACCGCCACTTCATCTTCACCGTAGTCGCCGGAGACATAGCGAATTTCCGCGCCGAGCGCGCGCATGATGGCAATTTTGTCCTGTGCCGCGTGGTGATCGACCACGGCGATAAAGCGCAGGCCGTATTCGATCGACGCCAGCGCCAGCCCGATACCGGTATTCCCCGATGACGACTCGACAATGGTGCCGCCGGGGCGGATTTTGCCTGACTTCAGCCCGGCAACAATCATGTTGCGCGCCATGCGATCCTTCATGCTGCCGCCGGGATTGTTCTTCTCCACTTTTAAAAACAAACGCGTATCCCCATAGGGAACCGGAATTTGTATAACGGGGGTATTACCAATCAAATCAGTTACTTTATTCAGGATCATGGTTCTGCTCCATTCAGTTATCACTGGAAAAAATCAGCTCACCTTTCTTACCTTTGAACGCACACAAGCGCGCAGGCAGCGGATGTCGATGAAACGCGTTCTCCAGCAGGTCCATCTGGTATCCCGCCGTATTCGCGTAAATCAGTAAATCACCTGGCTGCGGCACGGTTCGAAAATGAATCAATCGGTTCGTAATGACATCGTCGTCCAGACAGCTGTGTCCGGCGATCCAGGCCTTGCCCGGCATCGGAGGGGTGTCTTTTTTGACGGAAAAAACATGCAGAGGATCAATCAAAAACTCAGAGTTAAACCAGGTTTCACAGGCGCTGAAACTACTCCCTTCCACAAACACGACGTGGTTGCCATCCGGCTGGCGGCGCGTGCGCGTGACGCGAAACACCGTAATCGCACTTTGGTCAGCCAGACTACGTCCCGGCTCTATCGCCAGAATCAGGCCGTGCTGCTTGAGCACGTCTGCCACGCGTTTCCCCCCGATTGAGGCTGACAGAAATGCCTCAAGATAGTCAGCTGCTGAACGCTCGCCACCATACGGATAAAACGAGGCCGGCACCTGACCGTGGCGGTAGTCTGCCCCACTCTGCTTCGCTAAATAGTCCTGATAGCGTGAAGCCGGAAGATATTGAATCGGCAATCCCCCACCGATATCAATAATGGCGGGCTGTAATCCCTTTGAGCGCGCCCGCTCCAGCAACGGCAGCACCTCAGCCAATGCGGCCACGCGGGTGTCGGGCTCATAGCCGCCCAGATGGAAATGGAAACCCTCCAGATGAAGCGCATTCAGTCTGGTACTCAACGTCTTCAGGCAAATAGCGATCTCATCAGCCAGCATGCCAAACCGGCTGGCCTGAGCGAACGACGGGCGATAGCGCAGCAAAACCCGCACCGGCTCCGTCACACGCAGCAAATCTGCCAGCGCGAGCAACTCGTCGAACTCTTCCGGCGAATCCAGCACGATAAGAGCGCGGTGATAAACCAGCGCCGTCAGAAATTCGCGCGTCTTCGCCGGACCGGTGGCGCACAGCCGCGTGCCGTCACAGCCTGCCCGCAGTGCATCTTTCAGTTCCTGTAAGCTGGAAACATCCACGCCGACGCCCGCGTTAACGGCCGCCTGTACCAGCCCCGGTGATTTGTTCACCTTGGCACCGTAGTACAGACGGCAGTCCACATCATGACGCTGCAACACGGTTCGCAATGCTGCGATATTGTTGGCAACTGTGTGCGGCCAGACAATATTCAGCGGCGACCCATACTGCTCAACCAGCCATGACAACCTTTGCGGCGAGTTGAAAAGAAACTGCTCAATCTCACTATCCAGATAAGGCGTCAGTCTCTCAGGCCAGTGGGCCTGTGCGACAGAGGGGGAAGACACTGCGGCAAAGCTAAACAGGTTGCTCATCGCTATCTCCTTAACGTTCGGTTCCTGAAAAATGCCTATCCTTAGAAATCAACCGCAACGGACAGCATCAGCGTCCGCGGAGTTCCTTGCGATACCGTGCTGAACGATGTCACGCCAGACCAGTAATTGCGGTCAAAGGCGTTGAGTACATCCGCACGGAACGTGGTGGGTGCGTTGTAGATTCGCGTCTTGTAGCGCGCGCCGAAATCAACGGTGGTCCAGGAAGGAATCGACTGGGTATTGATGGTGTTAACGTTCTGCTTCCCGTTATGGACGACGTTGGCATTGAGCGTCAGATCGCGCAGGAACGGCAGGTCATATTCCACCCCGGCGTTAGCCTGAAAACGCGATGTGCCCGGCGCGCGCTTGCCCTGCGCACCCGGCGTCACGCTTTTGGTTAGCTCGGCATCCAGCAGCATCACGCCACCGGTCAGACGCAGATCCTCCAGCGGTGAACCAACCACATCCAGCTCGATACCCCGATTGCGCTGTTCGTTAGCGGTAACGAACTCACTACCTGGGCCATTAACCAGCGCGCCGCTCGGCTTGGTGATCTGGAAGACACTCAGCGTAGAGATCGTCCCCAGCGCGTCCACTTTCACCCCAGCTTCGTACTGTTTGCTCTTATACGGTGACAGCACTTGACCGGCGTTGCTCGCATTCGCAGGCGCAATATCTCCTTTGCTCAGCCCTTCAATATAATTGGCGTAGAGCGAGACGTGCTGCCAGGGTTTCACCACCACACCGACCATCGGCGTGATTGCATTTTTGTCGTAGGACGATGATGGCGCGCTATTACCAGGAACAAAGTTATCCGACTTGATCTGCTGATAACGCAGCCCGCCCGTGACTTGCAGCGCATCGTTCCAGAAGCCGAGCGTATCCGCCAGCGCGATACCTGACAGCGCAGTGGAAGAGCGTTTGCTAATCGTTGCAGGGGCGGGAATGTCAACGGGAGACATATATACGGGGTTGTAGATATTAGTATTGAGGTCTGGACCAATTACACTCGTTGTTGCATGACGATCCCGGTAATAACTTGTTTGGGCTGATAGTTTGTGTGTCACCGAGCCCGTTTCAACGTCAGCTCTAATACCCGTAGCTAAATTATAACGACTAACGGCGGCGCGGTAATTTACGAGATAGGAGGCATTACTACTCGTTCTACTCACATCGCCATTATTGTTGGTTACTTGCGGTACTTGCTCTGATAAACGACTGACATGTGCACCAGAACCGCCCAGATCGCTAAACCAGGTGACGTTATCCGCTAAATCGTATTCGGTATGCAGCAACACCGACTGATCTTTGGAATGCCAGAAGCCCCACGGCTGAGAGATATTGGTGTTGCCATCCGGCGCATCGGGCACGGTCACGCCAGCCGCAAACGAATAGGGTCGCGACGGCGCTCGGGTTTTCAGATGCTGGGTGATGAGATCCAATGTGGCGCGGAAACGTTCTGACGAGAAATCCAGCCCGAGTGAGCCCACCTGCGTGCGTTTGTCGCTACCATCCCATACCGTATCGCCGTAGCCGTAATTGCCGTTAAAACGCACGCCGAGCAGATTGTTATTTTCCAGCGCATAGACGCGGGAAATATCCGCATGCTGGGTGAGTTGGGAATCAGACTGCCAGCTGGTAGTGAGGCGGGTCAAATTGCCGACAGTGGTCGGGCGTTTGGTGACGGCGTTAATCACGCCGCCCACGCTGCTGTTCGGCGACAGCCCATACAGCAGCGCCGACGGCCCTTTCAGCACTTCCACCCGCTCGATGTAGTCAGTCATCAGCTGGTAGTTGGGCGCAACACCGTAGACGCCGTTCATGGCGATGTCGCTCAGGTTTCCTTCATTGAGTGGAAAACCGCGAATGTAGTAGGAATCCAGCAGACCGCCCTGAGAACTGCTCACTCGCACCGATGCGTCGTGCGCAACCACCTGCCCCAGCGTCTGTGCCTGTTTATTTTCAATAAACGATGAGGTCATGTTGCTGACGTTAAACGGCGTATCCATCACGTCCTTTTTGCCCAGCAGCCCGGTGCTGGACGACCGCGCAGACATGCCGCCCGCGACCAGTCCCTGTACGGCATCCGCGTCTTTGGCTTCCACCACGATAGTGGAATCATCGCGCTCGCCCGTTGCAGACTGCGCAGGTATCGCGATGCCGCTTAGCACAGCCGTGACGGCGATGGCCAACGCGGAGGGAATAGGAAAACGAGTCTTCCCGATAGGTGGAGTGAAGTTCTTCCTGGCGTTCATCAACAAAGTTATCCATCTCAAAATGAGGAGTGAAAAAGATGCTCCCGTTTTCAGCCTGTGAGGCGGGAGCATCGCCATACATCACGATCCGATGCGGGTTTCTTCCTCTTCAATGAGGAAGGGATTGCTCAGACCGTGCTGAATCCGATAGTCGCGATATTCCTGGATGTGCATGCGCAGCAGCGAACGCGTATACCAGGGCTGCGTCAAAAACATGTCGCGTTCGGTCTGCCACAGCTCGTCATCAACGCGCGACTTCACGGCGTCAAACGCCGCGGCGGTTTCTTCTTTCATCACCTGCCACAACCGGGCATCGGCAAAGCCGTATTCCGCGCTGAGCGCCAGCGCCAGTTCGTGCAGGTGGCTGACAAAGCAGGCATCGACGACAAACATCCGCACGGGTTCGATGTCGTCTTCAAAGACCGTGGGCAGAATGCCGGGCCAGACGTAGGGTTGCAGATGATGACCGCGCTGACGCAGCAGCGGTGCATAAGTGCGCCCGTCGCCGAAATCACGGATTAATAATCCCTGCGCGACACCTTCCGGTGAAAAGAGGATCTGACTGTTCTGCTGATGCGCTTCCAGCCCGATGCCGTACAGCAGATAGATCGCGATAACAGGCCGGGTTACGGCGCGGACGTATTGGCGGAACCACGCATCAGGGCCAAGCCCGGACAGCGTCACCAGCTCGGTGAACAGCGGCTGGTCGCGGTGAGGCAGTGCCGTAAACAGCGTGGCGACGGTCACGGGCAGCGCGCCGTCAGTGCGTTCATAAATTCGAGCATCGCGGAAAACAACGGAGAGATGTTTGCCCGGCGCGTCATCCTGATGAACTGCGTGCTTGTAGTGGAACGCCGTCTCTTCGCGGAAAAACGCCAGCCGCTGCTCAAACCCGCCTTCCTGCGCCAGAATCGCTTCGATAATGGTGCTGATACGTGGCCCCATGTGGATGGATTTCGCCTGTAGGCTGCGCATTTCGCTAGTCATCCAGATGGCGACGGGGAGTTTGATGAAAGGGGAAGAAGGCGGTTCAACGGGCAAAACGGTACGGAACGACATACCCGGTAGCGTGATGAGATCGGGGCCGTCGGTAAGCAGAATCCCTTCGGCGATCTCATCCGCATAGTGGGATTTCACCCAGTTTTCCAGATGCCAACTGTGGATGGGCAGCGGGAGCCACTGCGTCTCATCCAGCCCTTGTTGATTCAGGCGCTGCTTCCAGTCCTGCCAGAGCGCGGGGAATGCCTGAGCAAACCACGAATGAAAATCATCGACGTGCGGCATGGATTCCACATACGCCATATCGCGGCGCAACGCGGTAATACGCAGCGGCACGCGGGCGTTAAATTCGGGTGACAGCTGCTGGACGTCTTCGTCACTCAGTCCGGGGCGGGATTTCCAGGTCGGGTAGTAAGGGTGGCCTTCCAGCGATCCCCACTGATCGAGAAACATGGCGGCATCGCGAATGCTGAGCTGCCGACGCAGCCACGGCGTGAAAGCGTTCTGCCCGTCCTGCTGCATGGCATCGGCCACCTCAGCACGCCACTGGCAACGATAGCGCCGGGCGTTGGTATCATTACGAATGCTGTTACCGACGTCTTTTTTCAGGCCACTGATGCCGCTCTCGTCAGGATGAAAATCGAAATTGTCGCGAAGTAAATCAATCAATCGCTCGTGGCTGGTAACGGGAAAAGACGCTCCATCTGAATGAATGAGATAAATATTTCCATTATTAATATAGGTGTTTGCCGGTGCTGGCGAAATATCATCAAATTTCAATATACCTTTGCCACCCTGCAAAGCCAGCGTTGCTGCCCTGGAATTACCCTCAATAAATATCAGGTTATTTTTATTCAAAATTCCTTCTGCGAAAAAGCAGCGAATCAATCGCCTTAACGCATTTTTATTTGAGTAATCAGAGAGAAAATCATCTACATCCTGATGTATATCCCTGTGTTTAATTTCGTCAGCCTTGATATTCATAACCACTCCTCATACCGATAAAACCAGTAAAAACCGATTGCAGTAACGTATAAAAGGGTGTCGTTAAATCTCGGGTTAACACGTTCCGAAATTTAATAAAAATGTCGTGATAGATGGATTGAAAAATAATGAACGGAAAGCTAGCATATTAACCACTGTAATGTAAATAGCTATCATTCTTATTCGCAATTAATGAGTTAAATTTTAATAAAACTGCATTTAATCAATTAATTAACAGAAGGAGAGCAGCATGGAACACGCTAAAACCTATCTCTTTGTGCCTGGTAATGCGCCCCACCGCTTTCAACAAGCCGTCTGCTGCGGTGCCGATGCCGTGATATTTGATTTAGAAGATGCTGTTCATCCTGATGAAAAAAACCAGGCTAGAGAAAATATTATCCAATGGGATAAAAACGATACTCCCGTCTCTGAAATAAATTGCAAAAGATATATACGTTTAAACAAATTTGGTTCAGTGGAGTTCAGTGAAGATATCGAGTTTCTGAATAGGCTAAATAATAAAGAAAAATTAAGAAATAACGCCCCACCCAAACATAAAACAGCCAAATGGGAAATTGTTTTACCTAAAATAGAATCCGCAGAAATGCTGCATGATGCGCGGGAAATGATAAATCGTAATAGATCGGAAGCGGTTCATATTATTGCGATAATTGAAACCGCGCAGGGGTTGCATCATGCAGAAGAGATTTGTGCAGCAGGGGTAGAAAGAGTCGCATTTGGCTCATTGGATTTCTCACTCGATATTCATTGCGATCAATCCTTGTATGCCTTGCTGTATGCCAGAAGCCGCATTGTATTAGCCTCCAGACTGGCCGACTTGCCACCACCGATAGATTGCGTCAATCCTGACTTCACGCATCACGATCGGGTGTTAGCTGACGCATTACATGCACGCTCGCTCGGCTTCTCAGCCAAACTCTGTATTCATCCCTCGCAGATCGATGCCGTTCAGCAGGCATTCGCTACGGATCGCAGCAAAATAGACTGGGCAAAGCAGGTTCTGAAAGCAGCCGAACACAGCTACGCTTTCCAGATAAACGGTGAGATGGTGGATTTACCCGTCATTGAGCAGGCCAGACAGCTATTGCGGGCGCAAAATGTAGATGACTAAACCTCTTGCGCCAATAGGACACGAAGGGGGATACGCTCGCCCGGCTTGCTGTGTGCTTCCCCCGCGTGCCGCTGCCGGGCCGCTTATGACTGAACGTACTCAATCGAATTAACAAACCACTCGCGCGGGCCGTCTGGCGTGTTCACGGTGAACTCCTCATCAACCGCTTTTTTCAGCATGGCGCGCGCCATCGGGG
Source organism: Pectobacterium sp. CFBP8739 (assembly GCF_013449375.1). Taxonomy (GTDB): domain Bacteria; phylum Pseudomonadota; class Gammaproteobacteria; order Enterobacterales; family Enterobacteriaceae; genus Pectobacterium. Next base: position 83,883 of record NZ_JACDRR010000020.1, read on the forward strand.
AATCGATCGAAATATAGTCTTTATTGTCGCCGTAGATCTCGTCCGGGCCGACAATCCGAAAACGCTTCACCTCACCTTGTTCATTCTCGATCTCTACCCAGGCGCCAAAGAATACGCTGCCATCCTGCTGCGGCGAATAATCAACGATTTTCAATTCCGTCAGGCATTTTCTGAGGTAGCGCACACGCCTGTCGATCTGGCGCAATAAACGCTTGTTATAGGTGTAATCCGCATTTTCTGAACGATCCCCCAGGCTCGCAGCCCAGGAGACAATTTTCGTAATTTCCGGGCGCTTTACATTCCAGAGATGGTCATGCTCTGCCCGCAGTTTGTCATACCCCTCGCGGGTAATCAGATTGGTTTTCAAGTCATTAACCCCGTTAGGCTCTTAGTGCGTAAGCTGTCCGGCGTACCTTCAAAAATAAAAGGGTTGAAAAACATCCGGCCCCAAAACAGCTTACGATCCACTTCGCTCAATGCGACTTCATCGCAGATGCTTTCCCAGCATACACGCACCGTTTCTATCTGATGCATGATGATCTCAATAGCTTCAGCTTCGCTCAGCAGAAATTTAGGTGCAGCCGCCAGACAGACAGCGAAATTGCTCATCCTGTTTTCACCCGTGATCAACATTGCCTGCGTCGCCTCATTGCCCGCCCGATTCTGCGGGCAAATATCATAGGCTGGAGTCAGCTTTAGTGTTCGGCCATCCCAGAATGCCGCGTGGTTTCGGGCATGATCGTCGGTGTTTCCGCAGATGATGTTGAAGACCAGACGGCCAAACAGCTCACGCAGCGTCGCTTTCGGTTCGTCGAAACGTTGCCGGATGATGTCCGAGAATTCTTCGTAGCTCGCATATCTCGCCATCATTTCATCAAGGCCGAAAAGCGTCAGTGCAGAGACCATTAGCCTGCGTTTCCAGCCACCTTCTGTTTTCATACGGTCAAAACGTTCTATCAGAATAACGTCCTTCCCCGCCGTCTGGCGAAAGTGCACCGGAGCCACATTTAAACCAATACTCGCAGCCAGCCGCATAGCAATGTATTCAGCTTTAACGACGTTATAGGTATCCGTCGAGGACGAAAATTTTGCGATGAACTTATGGTTCTCATCTTCGATCATCGCTTTCGGCCGAGCCCCCCCCAACGAACTCCCATGGAAAAGTGCTTGATCAAGCTCAGGCGTCAACAAGACACCGTTTTCCACCATAGTGGCCGCAATCATCAACTCTTCAAGAGAAGCATTTTGAGCTGAACGTGGGACATACTCTGTCGGCGACGCCTGAAAATCGAGCCCGCCAATTCTGTTTGAACCGGACTCAAGCAAATATGTCAATTCATCCAGCGTACTGCTATCTGCTCCCCTGCCTCTGACACCCATAAGTCGATTAAGGATGACCCTGCGTCCCCATGCGTCAGGCGCGGCATCGCGTAATGCACTCGCCTGCCATAGGCCCGCCGCTGGCGGTATAGCACCACGCATTAACGGCAGTTCAGGTTCATAGATAGGGATCGCGTCTTTTCGCTCCAAATAGTTACGACCATAATTGAAAATGAGTCGGTCGCCGTCCCGGCTCAATAAACCGGCCACAACAGGCTTCGTCGCATCAGGCAACCAGATCCATACATAGGCTTTGTCGACAGCGTTATCAGAAGTCATCATTCACGACCTTTTTAGAATGATGTACAGCGCGCGGCAGAAGAGAAAGTGTTTTCTCCGTGTTGGCAATATGAAGTGCCATTGCGGATTGGTCTGCGGTAAAAAGAGGGACACCAACAAGGGTAGCCAGCTCAAAAACCGCGCCAATTGAACATCCCATATCTCCTTCCTCTGCGCGATAGACTAAGCCCCGTGATACACCTGCCCGTTCAGCTAATTCTTCCACTGTCATATTACGTTCGATCCTCGCGCTGCGAAGCATCAACCCGAGTAAACGAGCTGCGTCACGGCTGTAGCGAGAATATGTTCGAGCAGAAGGTTTCGCCATCGCTATATTCCTGTTCCATTAATGGGGCATACCCCATACTTAACACCTATTTATAGAACATGATGCGTCTGCAATGAAGGAAATACAAGATTTTCGTTCTATTAATAGGTCATATTGGCAAGCTATGCCTCATTAATGAAACACGGAAAACAACTCTGCATTGAATAACAGCGGCAACAGATCTGTCCTAGCGAGCTTTTTCCACAGCTAATCAGCATGCTGGGTTGGTAATAGCCCGAAAAAATCACACGTTCATTACCCCGATTTACAATTTTGGCTAAAAATCTGTCAACAGACATAAATATGTCATTTCTATCCCGTACTTTTAGCCACGGAGAGCTACGGAGAACGATTTATGTTTAGCTTAGACGCCATTCTGCAAGATCTTGCCCCGCATCGCCATACGCCACCCTGGCAGAAAACGGTTTTACGTTCTCTGCTATTTGAAAATGAAATGCAGCAATTTGCGCGGCGTTACCCGCATTTGAAAGGCTTGGATCTGGTCGAACAGATTCTTGACTACTTCAACTTCAATTGTGAAATGGTCGAAGGGGATTTAGAAAATATCCCCAGCCAGGGGCCGGTGGTGCTGGTTGCCAACCACCCCATTGGCTCACTGGACGGTCTGGCGCTACTACGTACCGTCGCCAGCGTCAGGCCCGATGTCCGCATCGTCGCCAGCCAGCTACTCTCTTATGTCGCCCCGCTCAAAAATCTGTTTTTTTCCGTCGATAACTTCAATAACCGCACCAAACGCCAGCAAATCAGCGCCATCCAGCAGCATCTGGAAGGTGACGGCGCGATCATCGTCTTCCCAGCGGGTGAAGTTTCACGCGCCAGCCTGCAAGGTATTCGTGATGGTCACTGGCACAACGGCTTTATCCGCATGGCGAGCAAAGCCCGCGCGCCCGTGGTACCGATTCATATCGGCGGACGCAACAGCGCGCTGTTTTATCTCTCCTCCCTGGTTTATCGCCCGCTATCCACCCTCTTGCTAGTGAGAGAAATGTTTGGGCAGCGTGACCAAACCCTCAAGTTACGCATCGGTGCCAGAATTCCCTATACGTCCTGGAGTCAGGGCGAGTGGAACGCTAACGATCTGGCGGCCCGTTTCCGTCGTCACGTTTATCGTCTGGGACAAGGAAAGCCCGGCTGTTTTACCGGTGAAAAACCCATTGCGCTGGCCGAAGACCGCGTGCTGCTGAAGCGCGCGCTGTCAGAGTGTGAAACGCTGGGCACCACGCCGGATGGCAAAATTGTCTATCTCTACCGTCGCGGTGAGGAAGATTACGTGCCGCTATTGCGCGAACTCGGACGCCTGCGTGAAATCGCCTTCCGAGCCGTGGGCGAAGGCTCAGGGCAACGCCGCGATCTGGACAGCTACGACGATGACTACCTGCACCTGATCCTGTGGGACGATCGCGAACTGGAGATTGTCGGTGCCTATCGCTTTGTCTCGACGGCCAGTTTGATCGCAGAAAAAGGGAAAAGCGGCCTCTACAGCCACAGTCTGTTCCAGTACGGCGACGAAATGGATCCGATACTGGCATCAGGCATTGAGCTGGGGCGCAGTTTCATTCAGCCCAAATATTGGGGTAAACGTGGGCTGGATTATCTCTGGCTGGGCATTGGTGCCTATCTGGCGCGCTATCCAGAACATCGCTATCTGTTCGGCCCAGTGTCGCTGTCCGGCGCGTTGCCGCCGCATGCACGCGATTTGCTGGTTGCGTTTTATCGCCTGCACTTCACGCCCGATCAACCGCTGGCTACGTCGCGTCGCCCTTATCCGGCCTCGCTGCCTGATGTTCTGAAACAGTTTGAAGGAACGGACTACCAGCAGGATCTCACGCGATTGAAAAGCATGCTCAGCAACATGGGTTGCGCGATCCCCACGCTCTACAAGCAGTATTCGGAGCTGTGTGAGCCAGGTGGCGTGCGGTTTATCGACTTCGGCATCGACCCTGATTTCAATAACTGCATTGATGGTCTGGTGCTTGTCGATCTGCAACAGCTGAAAGAATCACGCTATCAACGCTATATCGCCCCTTTTATACCCTAAATAATTCGAGTTTCAGGAAGGCGGCAAGTGAAGGAATCCCGATGAGCTTACTCAGGTAAGTGATTCGGGTGAGTGAGCGAAGCCAACGCACATGCAACTTGAAGTATGACGGGTATATCAGCGACAGCGCTTCTTGATTGACCAGTGCGTTAGCCTCTAAAGGGGCTCTCGCACCACCCGCATTACCCCACGCCATAAACCTCGTATTTTGTCTCTCAGATCACACATTTCATATGAAATCCCGCTTACCGTAATTTACGTGATCAACAGAACGCTTTTCTTGCCGATATTAAAGATATTCTTATCGATATGTTTTTAAGCGCGGGAGTTACCGATGTATCCCGAAAATGCAAAAAATAGCTATAATGCCTTGTCATTACTTGCATCGATTACGATAGCAAGCCCCCTCCGTTATGCCTTCATAGCATGTCAAAAAATTAAGGATGTTTATGAATATGCTGAACAGAATCAAACTCAGCAAGATGCTGGGTATGGGATTTTCTCTGGTTATCATCATCAGCCTGATGGTGGCATTCTTCGGACGACTCCAACTGGTTGGGCTGGGTAACGATATCAACCGACTTTCCGGCACTACGCTAGCGAATATGCTATTGATTCAGGAAGTGAAAGCCGGTTTTGACGCCAATGCTCGCCTGATCCGCAACATTGCAATCAGCACCGACCCTGAGCAAATCAGGCAGGAAAAACAGTTCGTTGATGAGCAAATCGCCCGCAACACCGCCAATCTGAAAAAGCTGGGGCAACAGCTGGATACCGAAGGCACCAGCGCGCTGCTGAAACAGTTTCAGGATACCCGTCCGCCGTACCTCGCGGCTTTTTTGAAAGCGATGGATCTGGTGCAGTCGACTGATCCACAGAAGCGCCAACAGGGCAACGAGATTATCCTCACGGAGATGCAGACGGCACAAAACGCGCTGTTCAAAGTGCTGGACGCGATGATGGCCTCACAGCAGCAGGATACTAACGAGATCGTCAGCGGGGCACAGCAGGATGCACAGTCCGGCAGCGTGATTATGCTGATTCTCGCCCTTGCCGCCGCCGCGATGGCCGCGGTCGTGGCTTGGCTGATTACCCGCACGTTGAAAAACCAGTTGGGTGGTGAACCGCTCTATGCCACCCACGTTGCCCGTCAGGTGGCCGATGGCGATCTGGCCGTTGATATCCACATCAATCCGGACGACCACAGCAGCCTGTTAGCCACCATGCGTCATATGAGCAATAACTTGGGTGACATCGTCGAACAGGTACGGGAGAGCAGTGAAGCTATTGCGTCTGGCTCCAGCCAAATCGCCGCCGGCAGTGAAAACCTGAGCCAGCGTACAGAAGAACAGGCAGCCAGCCTACAGCAGACCGCAGCGTCGATGGAACAGATGAGTCAGGCGATTCGTCAGAATGCGCATACCGTGCGTAGTGTCACTCAGCTTGCCAGCCAGGCCAGCGAAACGGCGACCAAGGGCGGCGAGGCCATCGGCGACATGGTGACGACCATGAAAGAGATCTCCGACAGCTCACATAAAATCCGCGATATCATCAGCGTCATTGATGGCATTGCCTTCCAGACCAACATTCTGGCGCTGAATGCGGCGGTCGAAGCCGCACGCGCGGGTGAACAAGGTCGCGGCTTCGCCGTGGTAGCGGGAGAGGTGCGTTCACTGGCTCAGCGTTCCGCCTCCGCCGCTAAAGAGATCGCGGCGCTGATTAACACTAGCGTCGAAAAAGTCGAAGCGGGGAACCGTCTGGTCGAAGACACCGGCAGCACCATTGATGAACTGGTGCGTCAGGCACGCAGCGTGGCAGAGTTAATCAGCGAGATCGGGACAACCACGCAGGAACAGGAATCCGGTATTTCGCAAATTCATGACGCGGTGAACCAGCTCGATCAGGTTACCCAGCAGAACGCGACGCTGGTGGAAGAGTCCGCCAATGCGGCAACCAGCCTGCGCGAGCAATCATCCCACTTGGTTACGCTCATGAACCATTTCCACCTGCGCGGCACGCCGGCAGTCCGTCCGGCACCGATAGAGAAGAAAGCGCAACCGACTCGTTTAGCCCTCGCGCCAGTCGGCAACACACAGGATAACTGGGAAAAATTCTAGGCTTATCCCTGTCAGCTATCACCATGATGCCACAACGTAGGCATCATGGTGATCGTCACATCATTGCTCTAATTGGAAGATTTTTGGCAATATTAGTCTTTTTTGGAGACATTAGTCTTTTTTAGAAACATAGTCACGGCGCGGCTGCCCAGTATAAATTTGGCGCGGACGGTAGATGCTGATTTCATCCTGCTTGTGCATCTCATCCCAATGTGCAATCCAGCCGATCGTTCTGCCGACGGTGGAAATCACCGTAAACATGGACGGCGGTAGCCCCATCGCTTTTAGAATGACCGACGTATAGAAATCGACACTCGGATAAAGCCTATTCTCCAGAAAATACGCATCGGTCATGGCGATATGCTCCAGCTCCATCGCCACCTGCAACAGACTGTCTTCCGTACCCAGTTCATTGAGCACTTCGTAACAGGTTTTACGCAGAATCGCCGCGCGGGGATCAAAATGCTGGTAGATCGAGTTACCGAATCCCATCAGGCGGAATGAATCGCAGCGGTCTTTCGCACGTCGTACAAATTCAGGGACGCGATCGACCGTTTTGATCTCTTCCAGCATGCGCATACAGGCTTCGTTCGCCCCACCGTGCAACGGCCCCCACATCGATGCCAGCCCAGCAGCAATGCAGGCAAACGGGTTCGCGCCGGAAGACCCCGACGCTCTGACCGCCATCGTAGACGGGCACTGACCATGATCGGCATGCAGAATCAGGATGCGGTTCATCGCCCGTTCCAGCACCGGATTGACTTCATATTTTTCCGCCGGAATTGAAAACAGCATGTGCAGGAAGTTGCCGGTATAGGAGAGTGAATTGCGGGGATACACGGACGGCTGTTCGATGGAATACTTGTAGCACATCGCCGCCAGCGTCGGCATTTTCGACAGTAGCCGCACGGCCGCCAGCTCGCGATGCTCCGCATTATGGATATCCAATACATCGTGATAGAACGCAGCCAGCGCACCCACCACCGCGCACATCAGCGCCATCGGGTGGGAATCGCGACGAAAGCCGCTGAACATCCGGGTAATTTGCTCATGAACCAGCGTATGGCGGGTAATGTTGTCGGCAAATTTCGCATACGCCTCTGCCGAAGGCGCTTCGCCATGCAGCAGGATGTAACAGACTTCGGTAAAGTCGCACTGCTCAGCAAGCTGTTCGACAGGGAAGCCCCGATGCAGCAGCACGCTATTCACCGCATCAATATAGGTAATCGCCGACTCACATCCTGCCGTATTGGCAAAACCGGGATCATAGCTACACAGCCCATTTTCACCAAGCGGGCGAATATCCACCGCCGCTTTCCCCAGTACGCCGGAACGCATGTCCAGCGTGATACTCTCCTGCCCTTCTGTCGTCAACGTGGACGTTCTGACTGTCATGAACTTTTCTCCTGCCCGAATAATGATGTTGTTCTCGTTCGCTCTCACGGGCTTCTGGATAGGTCATTCCGTGCTACACACCCTGATTAACGCGACGTTCAATACAAAACGGCATTCAATTCACCGTGAAACAAGCCAACGTATGTCATACGCTAAAATTGTGCATGGGTTGCAAGAATCTGACGGAATATTGATTTAGGTAAATTTTGTTGTACTGAACAACGCGAGATCATCCGCGTTTTCCAGACGGCAGCGGCTGGCATTTTGCACGCTCAATCCGTATAACTGTCCTCACTTATTTAATTCACTTGATGACGACTGATATCAGACCCATGAATGATTCATTAAGCCACATCATCGCCAGCGAATTGCAGGCGCGTACGGAGCAGGTGGACGCGGCAGTCCGCCTGCTGGACGAAGGAAATACCGTCCCTTTTATCGCCCGTTACCGCAAAGAAGTGACTGGCGGGCTGGATGACACCCAACTGCGCCAGCTCGAAACGCGCCTCAGCTACCTGCGAGAACTGGAAGATCGGCGCCAGACTATTCTGAAATCCATCGATGAGCAGGGGAAGTTAACGCCACAGCTCGCCAGCGCCATTAACGGCACGCTGAGCAAAACCGAGCTGGAAGATCTCTACCTGCCGTATAAACCGAAGCGCCGCACGCGCGGCCAAATCGCGATTGAAGCCGGTCTGGAACCGTTGGCCGACGGCCTGTGGCAAGACCCAAGCCAGGATCCGGAGCTGACGGCACAGGCTTATGTCGATGCCGAGAAAGGCGTAGCGGATGTGAAAGCCGCGCTGGACGGCGCACGTTACATCCTGATGGAACGCTTTGCCGAAGACGCCACCCTGCTGGCAAAAGTGCGTAACTACCTGTGGAAAAACGCGCATCTGGTTTCCCGTGTCGTGGAAGGGAAAGAAGAAGAAGGCGCGAAGTTCCGCGACTATTTCGATCATCACGAACCGATTGCTCAGGTGCCTTCACACCGCGCACTGGCGATGTTCCGTGGTCGTAACGAAGGTGTACTGCAACTGGCGCTGAACGCCGACCCGCAGCATGAAGAAGCGCCGCGTGAGAGCTACTGCGAACAGATTATTATCGACCACCTGAACCTGCGTTTGGGGAATGCGGCAGCGGACAGTTGGCGACGTGCCGTGATTAGCTGGACGTGGCGTATTAAAGTGCTGCTGCACCTTGAAACCGAACTGATGGGCAGCGTGCGTGAAAAAGCCGAAGATGAAGCGATTAACGTCTTCGCCCGCAACATGCACGACCTGCTGATGGCCGCTCCGGCGGGCATGCGTGCCACGATGGGTCTCGATCCCGGCCTGCGTACTGGCGTAAAAGTCGCGGTGGTGGATGCCACCGGCAAGCTGGTCGCGACCGACACCATTTATCCGCACACGGGTCAGGCAGCTAAAGCGGCTACGGCTGTGGCCGCGCTATGCCTCAAACATCAGGTTGAGCTGGTGGCGATTGGCAACGGCACCGCCTCACGTGAAACCGAGCGTTTCTTCCTCGACACACAGAAGCAATTCCCGGATATCAAGGCGCAGAAAGTGATCGTCAGCGAAGCAGGCGCGTCGGTGTATTCCGCGTCCGAACTGGCCGCACAAGAATTCCCCGATTTGGATGTGTCGCTGCGCGGTGCGGTATCCATCGCCCGTCGTTTGCAGGATCCGCTGGCAGAGCTGGTGAAGATCGACCCGAAATCCATCGGCGTTGGCCAGTATCAGCATGATGTAAGCCAGAGCCTGCTGGCGAAGAAACTGGATGCAGTGGTCGAAGACTGCGTAAACGCCGTCGGCGTTGACCTGAACACCGCGTCCGTGGCGCTGCTGACGCGGGTTGCAGGGCTGACACGCATGATGGCGCAAAATATTGTGACCTGGCGTGATGAAAATGGCCGCTTCCATAATCGCGAGCAATTGCTGAAAGTCAGCCGTCTGGGGCCAAAAGCCTTTGAACAGTGTGCAGGTTTCCTGCGCATCAACCACGGCGATAACCCGCTGGATGCCTCTACCGTTCACCCAGAAGCGTATCCGGTCGTAGAACGCATTCTGGCCGCGACGGAACAGGCGTTGCAGGCGCTGATGGGGAACCCAAACGCACTGCGTAATCTGAAACCGTCGGACTTCACCGATGCGCGTTTCGGTGTACCGACAGTGACCGACATCATCAAAGAGCTGGAGAAACCGGGTCGCGATCCGCGCCCTGAGTTCAAAACCGCCAGCTTCGCCGACGGCGTAGAAACCTTAAACGATCTGCTGCCGGGCATGATTCTGGAAGGCTCAGTCACCAACGTCACCAACTTTGGCGCGTTTGTGGATATCGGCGTCCATCAGGACGGTTTGGTCCACATTTCATCATTGGCCGATCATTTCGTCGACGATCCGCATAAGGTCGTAAAAGCGGGCGATATCGTGAAAGTGAAAGTGATGGAAGTGGATCTGCAACGTAAGCGCATCGCGCTAACCATGCGTCTGGACGAGCAGCCGGGTGAGACGGCATCACGCCGTGGCGGCGGCAATGCACGTGGCGATAGCAATACTTCATCGCGTCAGCCAGCCGGTAAATCACGTCCTCGCCCCGCTAACGCTCCTGTCACTGGCAACAGCGCGATGGGTGATGCGCTGGCTGCCGCCTTTAAAAAGCGCTAATCACCTCATGCCGATCGTTTAAGCATCGAGATACACGGGGTGACCACAGGGGTGAGGTCTCCTGCGGGAACCTCCCCTGTGTTTCCCCTAATAACGGGCTTAAGTGACCAATATTCACTAATAACCGTTCTACTATTAGCCAGACCTTATTTTCATAAGGTCTGGCATCTTTCTCTTTCCCGCCCAAATATCGCCATTTTGTTTCCCTAATAAAACTACGTTTTAATTATATTGAAATATTCAACCATTTCGAGATTATTTTGTGATCTGTATCTAGGTAAATAAATTACCGTTGCGTTATTATTGTTCTATATAGGAAACCATAGTTTTATATATAGAACAACCATGAATATATTCCAACAGCTCGAACACAGTAAAGCGCCAGCAGCCGTCCGTTTGGTGATGATTATTGACTACATCGCTAAGCATGATGAAGCCAGCTTTACTGAGATTTGCACAGATTTGTCTATCCCCAAAAGCAGCGTGCACCATCTATTAGAGGTGCTGGTTGTCACGCAATTGCTGCGCCAACGCGCAGACGGACGTTATGTTTTGGGATTAAGGCTATTCGAGCTGGGCGGTCTGGTCATAAAGAATATCGATCTGCGTAAAGACACCATTAACTTTATGCATGAGTTGGTCAAAGAAACGGAATTGACCTGCCATCTCGGCATTCTGGACGGCGATAACGGTTTCTTTCTGAGTAAAGTGGAATCTCCCAAGGCTATTGTAAAAACATCCTGGGAAGGGAAGAAAATTGTTTTTAACCGTATGTCTCTGGGAAAAGTGTTATTAGCCTGGCTGCCACAGGAAAGAATTGACGCCTTGATTGCTGATTGTACTTTTGAATATTTAACACCCCGAACCATTACCAAAAAAGAAGATTTCCTCGAGCACCTGAAAACCGTCAAGGAACAAGGCTGGGCAATCGACGACGGCGAAGATATCGAAGAGATCTGCTGCATGGCCGCGCCGATTTTTAACCAAAACGGTGAGGTCATCGCCGCCATCGGTGTTAACGGTATGCAATCACAATATGCGAATGGAAAAAAAGAGAAGCATCTGGCAAGCCTGATTAAAACCAGCAAAGCGATTACCGCGCATATTAACAGTAGGAATATTGATATCAGATAAAACATTCATCGTCGCTTTTCATAATTAAAAACTCTGGCTTATTAAAACAATCCAGAAATAATGACACGCAAAAAGCGTGACGGACACGCATGACATAATTACCTGTAAATGCTAATACGCATTACGGGAAGGCCATTTATACCTGAAAAATGGCTAAAACCATAAAAATCAAGATAACGAAGAGTATTCATTATCAATTTAGTAATAAGGGTAACCATCTTCACTATTTAATGAAATCGGGTAATAACCGCTTAGGTTTTATTTACCTCTATTTATTATTTTATATCAATCATCTCTCTGCTTTCACTGAAAGCGGGCTGAATATCTTTTTATTTTTAAATGAGGTCTGTTATGAAAATCAAACAAGCTATTGATAAAATCCCAGGGGGATTAATGCTGGTGCCGCTCTTTTTGGGCGCGATCTGTAATACCTTTACGCCAGGGGCGGGGAAATATTTAGGGTCTTTCAGCAACGGCCTGATTACTGGCACGATTCCTATTTTGGCGGTCTGGTTTTTCTGCATGGGCGCGTCCATTGAACTTAAAGCGACGGGAACGATGTTGAAAAAATCAGGCGTTCTGGTGATAACCAAACTCGCCACCGCCTGGGTGGTCGCGCTGATTGCAGGTACATTCTTGCCGGGAGACGGTATCCAAAACGGTATGCTGGCTGGAATTTCCGTACTGGCTCTGGTCGCGGCAATGGACATGACAAACGGCGGTTTGTACGCGGCATTGATGAACCAATACGGCTCGAAAGAAGAGGCAGGCGCGTTTGTGCTGATGTCTCTGGAATCCGGCCCGTTAATGACTATGGTTATTCTGGGAGCCAGCGGTATCGCGACCTTTGAACCTCAGCTATTTGTCGGTGCCGTCCTGCCTTTCCTGATTGGCTTTACACTGGGTAACCTCGACCCGGACCTGAGAAAACTGTTCGGTAATTCCGTACAAACGCTGATTCCTTTCTTCGCCTTTGCGTTGGGCAACACGATTAATTTAGCGGTGATCCTCCAAACGGGCTTCGCAGGAATCTTCCTCGGCGTATTGGTCATTGTTGTTACCGGTATTCCGTTGATTCTGGCGGATAAATTTATCGGCGGCGGTAATGGCACCGCAGGTGTAGCGGCATCCAGCAGCGCAGGCGCTGCCGTCGCCACACCGCTGCTCATCGCCAATATGGCGCCAGAATTCGCGCCGGTCGCTCAACAAGCGACAGCGCTCGTCGCCACCAGTGTGATCGTGACATCAGTATTGGTGCCCATCATCACGGCATTATGGGCAAAACGCTTTTCACCTAAACACGCATAAAAAGGTAACAAAATGGACGTACGACAAAGTGTACACAGTGAACACGCGAAAACGCTTGATACCACTGAGCTGAGAAAGAAATTTCTGATTGAGCAGATATTTACGCCAAATCAGTACACCATGACTTACAGCCATATCGACCGTATTGTGGTGGGCGGAATTATGCCCGTGGATGGCGAGATCACGTTTGACGACGGTATCGGCAAACAGTTTGGCGTGAGCTATTTTCTCGAGCGGCGCGAGCTGGGGCTGATTAATATCGGCGGCCCAGCCAACATTGTTATCGACGGCACAAGCTATCAGGTTGGCAATGAAGAAGCGCTCTATGTTGGAAAAGGTGCCAAAGCCTTAGCATTCAGCAGCCTGGACAAAGCCAGGCCAGCCAAACTGTATTATAACAGCGCCCCAGCGCATGCCGTTTACCCGACACGCATCATCACGCAGGATGACGCGATCAAAGCCCCGCTGGGCGATGTGAAAACCTGCAACAAGCGGACGATTTGCAAATACCTGGTGCCGGAAGTGCTGGACACCTGCCAGTTGAGCATGGGATTAACGCGTCTAGCGGAAGGCAGCAACTGGAACTCCATGCCGACACATACCCATGAACGCAGAATGGAAGTGTACTTCTATTTTGATATGGCGGAAGACACCATTATCTTCCACATGATGGGTGAACCGCATGAAACACGCCATCTGGTGATGCATAACGAGCAGGCGGTGATCTCCCCCAGTTGGTCGATTCACACCGGCGTCGGTACGAAAAACTACGCCTTCATCTGGGGTATGATCGGCGAAAACCTGACGTTTGACGATATGGACCATATCGCGATGTTGGATTTACGCTAATCCGCCAGCGGTTACCGCGATCGTAAAATACAGCAGGGTGAGCCTCGTTCACCCTGTTTTAATACCGCGTCAGTAGGACGTTTCATGACGTCATTCCGGGTTATCAACACCCGTCGCCCCTCTCCCCCCTTCACTGCCGCTGCGCTCACCATTGCGGTGCAATTTAGCCGCCAACGCCCCACGCGGTGCACCAAACCAAAGACTCTCCGTGATTAATTAGCAGGGTAATAGATGAATACGCATTGGTATAGAAGTTGCTTTGTTCTTATTTTCCCATACCAAAAACAAGGATCTGCGAATGCAACTCTCATCTATCGCCCGCACCATCACCGCCGCCTGTCTGATGCTGTCGTCTCATGCGCTATTGGCCGATGACGTCAAACCTGGCGTCACGATATACGCGACAGGGGGGACCATCGCCGGAAAGGCAGAATCCAATACGGCTACGACAGGCTATCAGGCTGGCGCGATCGGCATTCAGGAGTTGCTGAACGCCGTGCCGGCTATTGGCGATGTCGCGACGGTGACAGGCGAACAGATCGCCAACACCGCCAGCGGCAATATCGACCAGGCCATTTTGTTGAAGCTATCCAAAGCAATTAACAAACAGTTAGGTGATGCCAATACGCATGGCGTCGTCATCACTCACGGCACCGACACGTTGGAAGAAACGGCATTCTTTTTGGATCTGACGGTAAAAAGCGAGAAACCAGTGGTTATCGTCGGTGCAATGCGCCCTGCCACCGCCATCAGCGCGGACGGCTCCATGAACCTGCTGGAAGCGGTCACGCTGGCGTCGAGCAAGAACGCAGAAAAACGCGGCGCGATGGTGCTGCTGAACGATCGCATCGGCTCCGCCTTCTACACCACCAAAACCAATGCCACCTCGTTGGACACGTTCAAAGCCAATGAACAAGGCTATCTGGGCGCATTCTACGGCGGCGTACCGCGCTTCTTCTACCAGCCAGCCGCCCCCGAGAACAAGCCATTCTTTGACGTAAGTAATAAGGAAGCGCTGGCGAAGGTCGACATTCTGTACAGCTATCAGGATCAAGACAGCGGCCTGCTGAATGCCGCGATTGAACAGGGCGCAAAAGGCATCATTATCGCGGGTAGCGGTAACGGCTCTACGCCAACGCGTATCAAAGAAGACATCAAGAAAGCCGTCGCGAAAGGCATTCCCGTGGTGATCAGCACCCGTACTGGCAACGGCTATGTGACCGATAAGAAGAAAGACGGCGCTATCGGCAGTGGATTCTACAACCCGCAGAAAGCACGCATTCTGCTTTCACTGGCACTGTCTAACGGCGACGACATCGAGAAAATCCGCAGCTATTTCGAGCAGTAATCGCAGGGTTAGGCGGTAGTAATAAAGTATCCCGCAGTGTGAATCTGTCGGGATACCTTTTTAAAACAACGAATTATTTTCACGATGGCCGCGTTAGTAATCCAGTTCTACCGGTACGGGGTAATCCTGCAATTTGGCCGCCCCGCCTAACGTCTCACGAATCGTGGCAGAATAGCGCGTGGTTTCCATTCCACCGACAAGATTATCCAGCTCGCTAAAGGCAAAGCGTAATGAACGGTTATGCGCCCAACGTTCCAACGGTGCCAGATGATAGGTGAAATACACCACCGTCAGTTCCTGATTCACACGATCGATTTTCTCAATACGGCTCACCTGCATACGCCCGTAGCACAGGTCACCGTTCTGATGCCAATTCTTCTCACCGACAGGCGATAACCGATAGACCTTGCCTGTACCTTCCGGCGTCGCGTGTGCCAACCCCGCGTCCACCAGCGCGTGTAAACGTCCACGGTTCCAGGGCGCATCCCCTTTAGGGCTATGAACCGGCCACTGTTTCTCACCTAAACACAGCGGTGGCTCAGCATCAAAAAATTCCTGTATGCGTTGCAGGTAGTCCTGCTCACTGTGCTGCGCCCATGCTGAGGAGGATGCCAATAACCCCAATGCCATCAATACCGATATTTTCATTTTGTCAGCATTGCCTCATCCACTTCCTTGTAGGCCTCATCAGCTGATTGATAAGACTGCTGCGTGACGACCCGCTTACGCACCGACCATTCATAGAGCGGCACACCGGGATCATCCTGTGAAGATTTAAAATCATGAATCGTTAGCATGACTTTTGTGAAATCAAAGATGTTCTCACCCTGCTTACTGGCCGTGACCAAAAAATAACGCTTTCCCGACAAAAACAAGCGATTATCTTGCACGAGGAAATCCGCCGTAGCGGACAAACGATAATCAAACCAAGTAAAGGTGTCACTGTTAGCGACGGGCATGATGCTATGCCCGCCATCTGGACGTTGGACAAAAAACGTCATACCAAGATTAGGGTGGGATGTATTGTTATCAAACTGGGCAACGACAACATAGTCTTCCCCGTCGTCCTGATTGAGATCGAGGCGGTTGATGCCGTCTTTCAATGTCACAGGAGAGAATGCGGCAGCCGCGCCACTGATAGCACAAAACAGCAGCCCCCCAACAAATTTATTTTGCATCCAGCGTCCTTACTAAGCGAAAACCAATATCTGGCATGAAAAAGCCGGGCGTATGCAGATCGCAACTTGCCAGGCTGTGCGTCAATTCCAGATAACTTCCGCCGCAAAAGTAATACATCGTTTTGCCGCCCTCCACCGCATAAGACGCATTCAACCATTCGGCCACATTACCGCTCATGTCGTAAAGCCCCAGCGCGTTGGGGCGTTTCGATGCCACAGGCACCGTACCAAACGAGGATGAATCAGCGGGAAATTGCCCCACACGCTCCGGCTGTTCACTGCCAGCATAGCGCTGCCCGTACGTCCCTTGCGCCAGTCCTTTGCTACCCCCTCTGGCCGCAATTTGCCATTCCGCCAGCGTTGGCAAACGGTAGCCCGAAGCCTGTGGGTTCTCATGTATCACTTTTTCACTGCTATCATCCGGCGCGCGTTTTAACGTTTCGCCGTCTGCTGTCAGATAGTAAGGTGGCAGTCGTTTCTGTTCACTCAGTGCATTAGCGAAAATCAGCGCATCCCACCACGACACATTGGTGACAGGGTGAAGTCCACCGTCCTGTTCAGGCGGCAGGCAATCTTCAAAGCTAGCACCATTACAACCACCACTTAACTGGTAACCGTGCGCGTCAGCCCACACCAGCAAAGCATGGTATTGCTGATAGGTGATTTCCGTTTTCGTCATGGCAAAAGAAGCGACTGAGGTGTTGGCATGGGCGGCATAATCTTCCACACCGAAGACCGTTCCGACATAGAAATGGCCTCCGTTGACGACAACTTCCTCCATGCCTTTGGGCTTCACATCGGTAACAGGAAGAGACGCGCTACGAGCGGTGGTAAACGCTAACCCTAAACACAAACCTAAAAAGATAAAACGGTTCTTAAACATAACCATCCATGTTGCGTGTACTAAAAAGAGACTATCGTCTTGTAATTGATTACCTAAGTCTACGCCTCTGTCGAAGGTTTGTGCTAGCGACACGTTTCATTACCGTAGGCGTCAACGTGACCTGTTGTTGATAGGAAAGAATACGATAGAAAAAAACATGATAGGAAAAGCAGCATCGGACGCCAAAACAGCACGTCCGATGCGAGTACCGCTAACGTAGTGGTTTACTCCCCACGCAGCGCGGTAGCAGGTGATTGACGGTAAGACAACATCGCCGGAATCGTGAGGACGACAGCGGCGACCAGCAACAGGAGCAGAACGAAATGGAGGTCTTCCCATTCCAACGTCACTGGCAGGACGAAACCGCTTTTCTCGCTCATGACCACCGCAATCGCACGGGCGGCAAGGTAGCCCAGACCGACACCCAGCAGTACGCCGACACTCACCAGCGACATCAGTCCGCTCCAAATCAGCGTGAAAATGCCGTAGCGCGGTGCGCCAAAGGCACGCAGTGCGCCGATCTGTTTCTGCCGCTGACGCAGATGAATCACCGCCACCATCGCCACCGCGACGCCCACTAATCCCTGTGTTCCCAGTGAGATATAGGTCAGCAATTCACGAATGTCGCCCAGCATCGAGTAGAGTTTCACCAGCACTTCACCGGGGAACACCGCCAGCGTCGTGTTGCTGCGATACAGCGACCGCAACTGATAGGCACCTGCAATGGTTTTCGGTTTCACCACAATCGCGGGCAATCCCGCCTGATGCACATGGTCGTGCTCTTCTGCCTCGTCGTGATCATCGGCATGCGGCTCGCCTTCTGCATGTGCTGTTTCCTGCTTATCATGCTCGTCATGCGCATCGTCCGCGCCATGTGGTGGATGGATGCCATGTACCCGCCATACCGCGTTCACCGGCACCAGAATCGCTTTATCCCACGCGCTGCCGTCAGCAGGTAACACGCCGACCACGGTGTAGGTGACGTCATCGTGCGCATGTGCCCCTTCCGTCCCCACCTGACCATGAATCGGGCTGAACGTGCTCCCCACTCTCAGCCCCGTTTGCTCGCCGACTACGGCTTCAAAGTCATCGTTGAACACGCGTCCGGCGATGAGCTGCCGCTTACCGTTATCCGTAACCAGCGGTGGCGTGGTACCGACAATCGGCATTCCCTGATAGAAATCACCAAACGCGACCGGGGCCGCCCAGGCCACCAGCGGGTTCTTTTCCAGATCGGCCAGCACCTGCGCAGGAATCAGCGTCAGCGCGGACGGTTGCAAAAACACAGATGACAGCACCAGTTGGGTTTCACTCCCCGGCGCGCCGATCACCAAATCGAAACGGTCAGCGGCTTTGGCACTGCCCATGCGCAACGCCCTTTCTTGCAAGCTCACCGAAATACTTAATGCTGTCGCCACCGCGATCAGTAATACCACGACCAGCACACCCGGCCAGAGCCGACGCCAGTCGATCCAAATAAGACGCCATGGAATCATGTACGACCCTCCTGATACGGCGTGTCCGCCACAAGGCGCCCTTTTTCCAGTTTAATACAGCGCGACATCTGTGAAGCCAGACGCGCATCGTGCGTAATGGCAATAAGCGTGGCGCGATTCTCACGCGCTAGCGTCACCAGCAGATCGGCAATCTGCTCGCCGCTCTGCGCATCCAGACTGGCTGTTGGTTCATCGGCGACGATGATGTCGGGCTGGCTGAGCAACGCTCTCGCGACGGCAACCCGCTGCTTCTCGCCGCGTGATAGCACTTCAATAGGACGTTTCGCGGTATTCAGCCCCACCTGTGCCAGCAAATCCGCTGCCCGCTGCCTGAGCGACGCGGGTATCCGCCAGTGGTGAAACTGTGCAGGCAACAAGACGTTCTCCAACGCATTCAGACCGGGAAAAAGGTGGAAATCCTGCATCACCAACCCAATATGCTGTGCCCGCCAGCGGTCACGTTCCGCTTCGTTCATCTGCCAAATATCCTGCTTTTCCCACTGTACACAGCCCGTTCCGCTGTGATCCATCCCAGTAATGGCATTCACCAGTGTGGTTTTGCCAGAACCGGAAGGACCCATCACCGCGACCCGCTCACCAGACCGAATAGATAACGCGGGAATATCCAGCACGGCCTCGGATGTATCCGGGAAGGTCACACTTAGGTGTTGAATCAATAACTCCGCCATCAGCGCTCCTAAAGGGTATCGAACGTGGCTTCACGCAATCGCAGCAGGCTAACAAAACCTGTTTCAGGATCGGTCCACGATCCGTGCTCCAGCACGCCTTCTACCTCAATCATGGTGTTGTTCTGTACGAAAGTCTGACGTTTAGCGAGATAGACAACGACAATATCTTCAGGCCAGTCCGCATCAGACGAACAGAAGGGGCACAGCGCCATCGGCATTTTGGTTAAAACAAAGAATTGTGACTCCGCCTTGAGGGGCGGTGCCATAAAGCCGCGCATCTTGACCTGTTTACCGGAGAGCGCTTTGACATCATTGGAGAATTCCAGGCCCAGCACGCCGTAAGAGGCGTACAGCTTATCGAAGGAGAGTTCAGACTGCACGGCTTTCACTGGGGCAATACCGCCGAGAAGGAGGAGCACCAGCACCGCGCGCAGCCAGGAGAATAAAAGCGGGGTTGCCCCCGCTTTGCTGCATTTCGCATTATTCATCGCGTTATCGGATTACTTTTTGTCCTGCGGTTTCACCGCAAGCGCGTCCACAATCACTCGGAACAGGTCGGTGTTTTCCATGTAACCACGGATACGTTCTGCACCTGGGCCGCTCGCCTGAATCACCATATCGTCAACAGCATGAACGCCAGTATCGGAAGAGCGTGGCAGGATCCCTTCACGGAATACCGCACCCGGCACTTTCTCGTAGGCTTTGTTGGCAACGTATTGATCTTTTTCGTTCTTGATAGCAGGAACGAACTGGCCATCCAGCTTCGGACGGAACGTTTCGTAATAGTCAGGGAAGTTGTTGAAGAACACTGCCAGACGTTTTGAAACGTTCAGATCATCGGGATAGCCGTCTTTGTTAGCGTCTTTATAGTTCGGGTAGCCCGCTTCTTCATACACACCGATCTTCTCACGCATCTCGGTGCCCGGTTTGTCATCATCCACCGTACCGATGATAGACAGACCGTGCGTATGGTCACCTGCCACGACAATCATCGTATCTGGGTTTTTCTCAGCGAACTTTTTCGCGATAGCCACAGACTGATCCAACATGATGGTACTCATGAAAGCACGTTCCCAATCCAGCGGGTGCGAGGCCTTGTCAATCAATGCGGATTCCACCATCAGGAAGAAGCCGTCTTTGTTTTTGGACAGCACATCCAATGCTGCTTGCGTCATATCCGTCAGATCGGGTTGGTTCGGGAATTTCTTGGTCACGTCATTTTTCAGGAAACGGCGATCCAACACGCTATCCATATTGCTAGTATGGAACAGTCCCAGTAGCTTGGTGGCCTGCGCGGCATTTTTCTTCAGTGAATCCGCATCAGTCACCAGTGAGTAGCCCGCCTGCTGGAATTTCTCAACGTAGTTAGTTTCGTCTTTACGTTTTGAACCTGGCGTACTTTTCGGCAGGAAGTAGGCTGAGCCGCCGCCCAGCATGACAGTCGGCTGTACGTTGTAGAACATCTCAACGATTTCAGCTTTGTCCGCACGACGACGCGTGTGAGAGACGACCGCCGCTGGCGTGGCGTCCTCAAGTTCCGCATCGCTGACGACGCCGACAGACATCTTGGTAGAACGGGTTAACAGCTCACCCAGCGTTTCCTGCTTCGGGTGATCCAGTGAATTTTTGCTACGGCTGACGTACACACCCAGTGCGTTCACACCGGATTTGTGACCGGTCATGTAGGCGCTCATGGTGTTGGCGCTATCGGCCGCGATAGAGTCGGTACTGGACGTACCGGCAAACGCCATATATTGCAGGTCATCAATCGCCAGACGGCCGTCTGCCTTCCCTTCCGTTACGCCTTTAGACAGGATGCGCGCACCGGTGCGGTGTGCAACGGACAGGCCATCGCCGATGAACAGAATCACGTTCTTGGCTTTACGCGTACCGGACGCGGAATAAACCTCCCAGCTCACCTGTGTTTTTTTGCCTTTGGCTTCCGCTTCAACGACATATTTGCCTGCTTCTGGCAGGTTTACATCTCGCAGCCAGATCGTGGAGGCGTTGCCGCCGTCTTCGCGCTCAACAAACGAGGCCGTTTTGCCCAGCACCTGCTGGTAATCTTTGCCGTTGATCAGAATGCGGATATCTTCCGGCTTGAGCACTTCATCAAACTCGACTTTAAAATCGAATTTTCCGCCTGCCAGCATCGTGGCACGGTCAATGGGATAAATAGCCTGAGCCTGTACCATCCCCGGTAAAGCAGCAGAAATCAGTAAAGGCAGTAACCAGCGAGCTTTCATTATTATGTCCTTGGTTGCGTAGTTTGACAGGACATAACGTAGTTACCTTTTTTTACAGTTTGATGAATTTCACCATAAATTATTTCACTTATATCTAACCTATTCAGGCTTCTCTTTTAACGGCAAACGACGCCGAACAACGCCCAAGAACAGCGGCACGAAGAAAATAGTGAGGAAGGTTGCGGCCAGCATACCGCCGATCACCCCCGTTCCCACCGCCTGCTGGCTGGCCGAGCCCGCGCCGCTGCTGGTCGCTATCAGCTAAATCGTGGAAAAATTGAGGAGAAAATGTAAATTATCGTCGGCTAGGCCTGAGCGAACGCGATCACCTGTTCGGAAAAGGCCTCAGGGTGCGAGATAAACGGCGCATGCGCGGCTTTTGGCATCACCACCGAAGTTGAGTTCGGCCACTGGTCATCCAGCAATCGGGCAACCTTGCGCGGCACCAGCCCGTCTAACGCACCATAGAGCCGCAAGAACGGCACGACCAAGTCGGCTAACGGCTGACGTAAATCCGCTTCGCGCAAAATGGCCAACCCACCGTTTAGTACCTCGACGGACGGCATGGGCTGTTCCAGCACCACGCTTTTTAACAATCGGGCATCCTGCCGTGCGCTCTCCGTTCCCAGCGTTTGCAACGCCAGAAATCGCTCGACCGTACGCTGAAAATCTTCACTGAGCTGCTGCTGGAACCCCTGTAAGACGTCTGGCTTGATACCCGGCCAGCCATCCTGTGCGCTGAAACAGGGGGATGACGCCACGGTAATCAGCTTGTCCACCCGCGCAGGGGCGCACTGCGCAATCTGGCTGGCAACCAGTCCCCCCAGCGACCACCCTAGCCAGACGGCGTGTTCTGGTGCCTGCGCCAGCACGATATTCGCCATATCACTCAGCGACATTGCCCCAAATCCCTGACTTCTGCCATAGCCCGGCAGATCGACCAGATGCAGACGAAAATGCGGGGAGAGTCGCACAATCATGCTTTGCCATACCTGCGCATTCAATCCCCATCCGTGCAACAACACAAGATCCGTATTTCCTGCACCTTCGGTCTGCCAATACAACGCTGCCATCCGTTATCTTCCTTACTCAGGGAAAAACATTTTTAGGGAAAAATATGTTAACCATCACCGCCCGCTGCTGGCTATGTTTATTACCGCTTCATCGTAGTCGGCAAGGTATTTGCTCGTACTGCCAGCGCCATTTGCCGCGTCTGCCCGCCTGCTGCCCACGTTGTGGCTTGCCCTCCGGCGACACAACGCATCAGTGCGGGCGCTGCCTGCAAGACCCACCTCCCTGGCAATCACTCACCTTTATCAGTGACTACGTGCCGCCGCTTAACACGCTGCTGAAACAGTTTAAATTCCACGGTAAAACCGAGCTGGCAGCGGTGCTCGCCCGGCAGCTATTACTGCGCTGGCTGACGTCCTACCGCGAGCGAAAACTCACCAGACACGTTCGCCTGCTCCGTCCTGACCGGCTGTTCACCGTTCCCCTGCACCGGAACCGCCAGTGGTATCGTGGTTTCAACCAAACCGAGTTGCTCGCCCGTCCTCTCGCCCACTGGCTGGGTTGTGCTTACGATCCACGCGAATTGCAGCGCACGCGACGCACGCCGCTACAGCAAACGCTCAGCGCCAGCGCACGGCGTCGGAACCTACGGGGCGCATTCTCGTGTGACATTTCGTTGTCTGGGCAACAGGTGGTGTTACTGGATGATGTGGTGACGACAGGCAGCACTGCTGCGGAAATCAGCAGGCTACTGTTGGCTCAAGGTGCGGCAGGCGTTCAAGTTTGGTGTGTGTGCCGCACCTTGTAGTCGGGGGGAGGATGGGCGTATTATAACCGACAAGTGCAGTCAACTATTGAGCTTACTATTATGATCCGTATTACCGATGCTGCTCAGGAGCATTTCCTGAAACTGTTGGCAAAACAGGAAGAAGGCACACAGATTCGCGTATTTGTTATCAATCCAGGTACGCCGAACGCCGAGTGTGGCGTGTCTTACTGTCCGCCGGATGCGGTAGAAGCCAGCGATACCGAACTGAAGTTTGAAAAGATTTCCGCTTACGTAGACGAACTCAGCGCACCTTATCTGGAAGACGCTGAAATCGACTTCGTGACTGACCAGTTAGGTTCTCAGCTCACGCTGAAAGCGCCGAACGCCAAAATGCGTAAAGTGGACGACAGCGCCCCGCTGATGGAACGCGTCGAGTATGTGCTGCAATCGCAAATCAACCCACAGCTGGCTGGCCACGGCGGCCGCGTAACGCTGATGGAAATTACCGACGACGGCATGGCGATTCTGCAATTTGGTGGCGGCTGTAACGGCTGTTCGATGGTCGATTACACACTGAAAGAAGGGATCGAGAAAGAGCTACTGGAAAAATTCCCTGAGCTGAAAGGCGTGAGAGATCTCACCGAACATCAGCGCGGCGAACACTCCTACTATTAATTTTCCAATCCTCTAATCCTCTTTTCTACTGATTTCTCCTTCCGCTTCTTCCCCCACTCAGGGGAGGAAGCGTATTCGTCTTGGTTTAGGTTTTCTGCGTTTTCATCGGCCCGCCACGGCGCAAATCCATATCCCGAACCAGCCGTTCAAGGCAGCGGTCAGCGAAGATCGACTCTAGCGGGCGCGTAAGCTTGCGCCGCCAATTGGGGTATTCACGATTGGTGCCCGGCACATTGACCGGTGTCGCCATGTCCAGCCAGTCTTCCAGTTGGAACCCGACCAGTGCGCTTGCGCTATCGGCGACATAGCGATGAACACCGCGACTCAGCGGCGCGCCCATCGTCGTCAGCGCCGAGTTGCGGCCAACCCGCTGCGGCAATAGCCCGAATTCATGCAACGCGTTGAGCAGTCCCTGCTTCGCTTTCTCACGCTGCTGCATTTGTTCTTGCAGTAACGCTTCTGTCGGGTACAGCCCCAATTCCCGCCCCAGCGATAAATCCACGGTTTGCCAGTAGCCGCGTAGCGTCGGGAGATCGTGCGTCGTAATGGTTGTCATGGCCTGACGTGGGTAATCTTCCGGTGCGCGGAAGTGATTCTCCTCGTCCTTTTCAAAGAACAGCACTTTGTAAGAATAGATACCGTAATCATGCAGCTTGCTGACAATTTCCGGCGGCACCGTACCTAAATCCTCACCGATAATCAGGCAGCGATGACGCTGGCTTTCCAGCGCCAGTACCGCCAGCAGATCGTCGACCGGATAATGCACGTAAGCCCCGTTGCCCGCCGACTCCGCCTTGGGTATCCACCACAGACGCAAGAGCGCCATCACGTGGTCGAGTCGCAACGCGCCACAGTGCGCCATGTTGCTACGCAGGACGTCGATAAACGGTTGATAGCCACGTAGCTGAAGCATGGTGGGGTTCATCGGGGCAAGCTGCCAGTCTTGTCCCTGTGGCCCAAGCGGATCCGGCGGTGCGCCGATAGAAGCATCAAGGCAATAGAGCTGCCGTTCGTCCCAGGTTTCCGCGCCACCCTGTGCGACCCCAACGGCTAAATCGCGATACAGACCGAGCGGCAGGCCAAGCTGTTTACTGTGCGCATAGCACTCCGCCAGTTGCTCATGCGCCACCCATTGCAGCCAGCTGTAGAAGGTAATCTCATCGCTGTTTTCACGGCGGAATGACTTCACGGTTTCGCTGTGCACGTCATGGTAACTTGCTGGCCATTGGTGCCAGTCCGCGTAATTCTCACCCTGCTTTTTCAGGTAGGCCTGCAACGCATCAAACGTCGCCTGAAGTTGCAGGCTCTGCCCGCCGCTGACGACAAACTGGCGAAAGGCGCTAATACGCGGATCCAGCGCACTGCGCCTCGTAAAGTAGCGGAACGCCAGCCGCAAAGCGGTCAGTTTAAGCGCCGTCACCGGTTCATAATCGACCCAGCGCCCTGCCCGTAACGCGGCAACCGCGCTTTGTGTATCTTCACGGTGCCACCATGCCTGCGCTTCCTCGCTCTGCTGAAAATCATCAATGCGATTCACGTCGATATAAATGATGTTCAACCAGTGTCGGGAGGACGGACTGTAAGGGCTTGCGGCTTCTGGCTGTGCGGGATACAGCGAATGCAGCGGATTCAGCCCCACAAAGGCACCGCCGCGTCGGGCAATTTGCTCAACCAGTTGGCGCAGGTCGCCAAAGTCCCCGACGCCCCAGTTGTTCTGCGAGCGCAGGGTATAAAGCTGGACGGTCACACCCCACCAGCGTTTTCCCTGCTGTAAGGCTTCAGGCTCATAGCAGCGGTGCGGCGCGACAATAATGCGGCAGCTCCAGCGCTGATCAGCCTGCGTCAGCGTCAGGTGGTGGTAACCCAGCGGCAGCACGCCCGGCAGCGCCAACGTTGAGCCGCCCGTGATCTCTCCTTGAATTTGACCGCCGTTTTCATACATCAGCGTCCAGAGGAATTCACCGTGACCAGCAAGCTCAATGACCGCGTCCCTGCCCTGCAAAAAGACACGAACAGGCGGCAAGGGCGCATTGCCGCTGTCAGAAACGTCCATCATTGCCTGAATCTGGTTTCTGATTGCGGCCGCAACAATGTGCTCTTTGCCATAGGCATCGGTATAGCTTTCCGCGATGCCTGTCTGCTGGCTTGCCAGTTTATCCACCTTGAACACCCTCTCCTTTTCCTAACGATGCGCCTGCCAAATGCGCGTCTGGTAATCATGAATCGCCCGATCCGAACTGAACATCCCCATTTTGGCGGTATTCAACACACAGCGGCGCGTCCATTCATCCGGCTCACGGTAAAGCGCATCAACACGTTGCTGCACCTCGCAATACGGTGCGAAATCGGCCATTAACATATAGGGGTCTCCCAGCTTTAGCAGGCTATCTAACAACGGGGCAAACGCGTTTTTATCCCCCTGACTGAACGCGCCGCTCGCAAGTTCATTCAGCACTTCACGCAGCAGCGGCGTCACGGCAAGGTAGTCAGACGGCTCATAGCCCTGCGCCTGTAGCGCTTTGACCTGTTCGACGGTGTGACCAAAAATGAACAGATTGTCTTCACCGACCTGCTGTGCCATTTCCACATTCGCACCGTCCAGCGTGCCGACGGTCAACGCACCGTTCAGTGCCA
Organism: Pectobacterium sp. CFBP8739; assembly: GCF_013449375.1. GTDB lineage: Bacteria > Pseudomonadota > Gammaproteobacteria > Enterobacterales > Enterobacteriaceae > Pectobacterium. The sequence goes on from NZ_JACDRR010000020.1 coordinate 110,327, forward strand.
GCTTCATGTTACCCGTGCCGGACGCCTCTTTACCTGCGGTTGAAATCTGCTCAGACACATCTGCGGCAGGGATCATCCGTTCGGCCAGTGATACGCGATAGTCCGGCGGGAAGACGACCTTCAGGCGATCGTTAACGCGGCGATCCTGATTAATGACCGTAGCGACCCGGTTAATGGCATAAATAATGTTTTTCGCTAATACATAGCCCGGCGCCGCTTTGGCACCGAACAAAAAGACGTGCGGCACTATATCCAGATGCGGATTGTCACGCAATTGACGATATAGCGCGAGGATATGCAGCAGATTCAAATGCTGGCGTTTGTACTCATGCAATCGCTTGATTTGCACATCAAACAGCGCGTGCGGATCGATCACGATGTCGTACTGCTGGCGCAGGTAGGTTGCCAACTGCGTTTTATTATCGGCCTTGATTTGTCGATAGCGCTCACGAAAGCCGGCATCGTCAGCATAGGGCTCCAGCCCTTTCAACGCGGGCAGATCATTCACCCACGGCGTGTGCAGCGTGTCGTCAATGAGCGCGGACAACGCCGGATTACACTGCTTTAGCCACCGGCGTGGTGTAATGCCGTTGGTGACGTTATGGAATTTGGTCGGCCACAGTTGGTGATATTCCGGGAACAGATCTTTCACCACCAGTTCCGAATGCAGTGCCGCCACGCCGTTGACCGCAAAGCAACTAACCACGCATAGGTTTGCCATGCGAATCTGACGCTGATGGCGAATCGCGAGTTTCGCCCACACCTGCCGATCGCCGGGCCACTTGTCCTCGACCTGCGCCTTAAACTGCGTATCAATTTGCCGGATGATCGACAGGTGGCGAGGTAGCAGGCGGCCAAACAGCCGTTCGTCCCAGCGCTCAAGTGCTTCCGGCATCAGCGTGTGGTTGGTATAGGCAAAGGTGCGTCCGGTTATCGACCAGGCTTCATCCCACGGTATCTGATGCTCATCCAGCAGCAGACGCATCAATTCGGGGATCGCCAACGTCGGGTGGGTATCATTAAGCTGGATGACTTCGTAATCCGGCAGCGTGGACAGCGCGCGACCCGCATTAAGATGACGGCGCAGAATGTCGGCTACCGAACAGGCACAGTGGAAATACTGCTGCATCAGGCGCAGGCGTTTGCCCGCCGCGTGATTGTCATTCGGATAGAGCACGCTGGTCAGGCTGCTGGCGGAAATGCCCGCCTGAGCCGCGCGCAGATAGTGCCCTTCGTTGAATAGCGTCAAATCAAACGGATCGCGATGCGTCGCGCGCCACAGACGCAGCGGCTGTGCGGCGCCGTTGTGATAGCCAATCACCGGCAGGTCACAGGCTTCGCCTCTGAAAACGGTATCCGGCAGCCAGCGCAGGGTGCCGTCCGTCTGGGGTTGCAGACGCCCGCCAAACCCGACATCCACCGCCAGCTCCGCACGCGGTACAAACCACGGATAGGCGTCGCGCTGCCAGTCATCGGCGGTTTCTTGCTGCTTTTCTTGCGCAAAGTGCTGGCGAAACAGCCCGTATTGGTAGTTAAGGCCGTAACCCGTTGCAGGCTGCCCCACCGTGGCCATCGAATCCAGAAAGCAGGACGCCAGCCGACCTAGCCCACCATTGCCTAAACCCGGATCGGTTTCCTGTTCGAGGATATCGCTCAAATTCAGCCCCTGCTCCGTCAACACGGCAGCCACCGCGTCATACCATCCCAGATTCAGCAGGTTGTTGCCCGTCAGACGACCGGGCAGAAACTCCATCGACAGATAGTTCACATGGCGCTGAGGCGTATGAGCAGTGGACGGCGTTGGCGACGCAGTATGCATCAGCAATTGCTCAGACAGCGCCAGGCTGACGGCACGCCAGCACTGTACTGGCGTCATCGCGTTAAGCAACGTGACGCCAGCGAGTCGCTGTTGGCGTCGCAGCGCGGCAGCAAATTCTGCGGCATCAAAGGCGACAGCAGGATGAGCGGAAGAAACGGGCTGCGTTAAAGCATCTGGCTTTTTTGCAGCCGCTGAACGTTTTGACGATCCGGATACTTTTGCAGAACCCGACGTTCTTAAAGAATCTGACTTTTTTGTTGAATCTGACATCGTGCCTCCTCCGTTGTCCATCATGGAAAAGGCACATCGGGTTCAACACAACTCCAACTGTACCTTATGTTGTTCAATGATTTTCAGTACGCTGGCTGGTGGTGACTGATCGGTAAAAAGATAGTCGATCAAATCCATGTTGCCCAAATTCACCATCGCATTACGGCCGAATTTGGAATGATCCGTCACCAGCATGACGCAGCGAGAATTTTCAATAATCGCCCGTTTTGTGCGCACTTCATGGTAATCAAACTCCAGTAATGATCCATCCATGTCAATACCGCTGATACCCAAAATGCCGAAATCCAGACGGAACTGAGAGATAAAATCCAGCGTCGCCTCGCCCATGATACCGCCATCACGGGTACGCACTTCACCACCGGCCAAAATCAGGCGAAAATCCTCTTTTGCCGTCAGCAGCGTTGCCACGTTCAGGTTATTGGTCACCACGCGCAGATCCCTATGTTGCATGAGCGCATAGGCCACCGCTTCAGGCGTGGTGCCGATATCGATAAACAAGGTGGCACCGTCTGGAATCTGGCTCGCGACTCGACGAGCAATACGCGCTTTTTCGTCCGACCACATCATTTTGCGGTCATGGTAGGCCGTATTCACTGAACTGGACGGCAACGCCGCGCCGCCGTGGTGGCGATGGATTTTATTCTGCTCAGCTAAATCGTTCAGATCGCGACGGATGGTTTGCGGGCTCACCGCAAAATGATCCACTAGCTCTTCAGTGCTGACATAGCCTTGCCGACGCACCAGTTCAATAATGGCGTCATGCCGTTGTGTCTGCTTCACATTAATCCCCTAAGACGCCTCAGTTTACCGAGGGTTTGTTTTATTATACGTGTCCCAAAAGGCCATCAATAGCCCGACAACCAGTCCGGCCACATGCGCCGCGTTCGCGATCGACATACCTAAAATATCGAAATATCCCGCGACCAGCCACAGTAAAGCGAAGGCCATCAGACTGCGCGGCATCGATAAGTCGCCATCTGGCTCCCTTTCCCCGCGCAGCCAGACGTAGCCCATCAGGGCATAAACTACGCCAGACAGACCACCGAAATGGGTGCCGCTAAACCAGGACTGCGCCCAGCCGCTCACCAGCGCGGAAACCAGCGTGATGACCAACAACTTTCCGGTTCCCAGCACTTTTTCAACCGGGCCGCCCAGATACCACCACCACATCAGATTGAACAAAATGTGCAGCAGGGAAAAGTGCAACAAAGCATGGCTGAACCAGCGCCACACCTCTATCTGTTGTCCCTCAGCCGGGAATGCCAGCCACGTCATCACGCTCTCATAGCCCGAGATTTGCATCAGGATGAACACCGCGATCGTCACGACCATCAGGGAGAGCGTCAGCGGGCCTGCTTTTTGCTTCAGCGTTTGCAGGTAAGAGTAACGTTGGTATTGAATACCGGTGTCCATCGATCCGGTTTGCCAACTGGCCGCCAAATAGCGCGGGTTCGTCGGGTCACGCAGAAAAATCTCCAGCGCTTCCTGAACCTTACCGAGTTGGGTTTCATCCTCCAGCCATAGCTCAGCGTCATGCCCCTGAGGCCGCATTTCCAGATGAACCTGCTGCGTACACATGTAATCAACAAATGCCTGAGCCAGACGCGGGTTGGAGAGAGCAATAACACGGATTGTCATAACAGGAAGCGCCAGCGAGTGGGGTGAGTAAGAAACATGATAATAAAAATGCTAATTGTCATGCGTTCAGGCCTGCGCCTGCGTGTCTTGCGGGTAACGATTCTGCCAGGCTTCAAAGCCACCATCGATACTGTACACCGCATCGAACCCCAGGCTAATCAGGTACTGTGCTGCATTACGGCTACTAATGCCGTGGTAGCACATCACCATGACCGGTGCTTCGAGGTCAGCGCCGCGCACAAAGTCAGACAGCGTTTCGTTTGTCAGGTGCATCGCGCCGGGAACATGGGCCACCGCAAAACTCTGTGGATCGCGAATATCAACAACAACGCCGCCTTCCTGCCAGCGGGAGTAGGCTTGCTCAAGACTAATAGCTTCAAATTGTTCCATCGAAAATGACAACCTTGTTAATAATAGACAGGATGTTTGTAACCACTGACGTCATGGCAACCCGAGGCGTCATTGTAACTCGCCTTCAGCGGCATAAAACCTATGTGACTATAAGGTTATTTATAAAAACAGTGCTTCACTAGCGCAAAGTGTGACGACAAAACAGCACAACCCCAACCCAATCCCCTAATGCCGATCGTTTAAGCATCGAGATACATGGGGTGGCCACAGGGGTGAGGCCTCCCTGCGGGAACCTTCCCCTGTGTTTCCCCTAATAACGGGCTTAAGTGACCAGTATTAGCCCAATACCCCTTACTTTAATGTGACAATTATCATCATATTGTTAGCTTCATCACGCATAAATGTTTTTATTTGGTTAACCATTGGCTGATTTGTTTGTTTTCGATTATTATAATGCTCGAAAACGAACATTTTGATTTATTCGAGGGTGGAGGAAGAAGCGTGGAAACCAAAGATCTCATCGTTATCGGCGGCGGAATTAACGGTGCAGGCATCGCCGCAGATGCGGCTGGACGGGGGTTATCAGTCCTGTTGTTGGAAGCGCAGGATCTTGCCTGTGCCACGTCCTCCGCCAGCTCCAAGCTGATTCACGGCGGCCTGCGTTACCTTGAGCACTATGAGTTTCGTTTGGTCAGCGAAGCGCTGTCAGAGCGCGAAACGCTGCTGAAAATGGCTCCGCACATTATTTTCCCGATGCGCTTTCGTTTGCCTCATCAACCGCACCTACGCCCAGCTTGGATGATTCGCATCGGCCTGTTCATGTACGACAACATTGGCAAACGCGTCAGCCTGCCTGCCAGTAAGGGATTGAAATTCGGCGCAGATTCTGTGCTTAAGCCAGAACTGAAGCAAGGCTTTGAATATTCAGACTGCTGGGTAGACGATGCGCGTCTGGTGGTGTTAAACGCGCAGGAAGTGGCAAAACGTGGTGGTGAAGTTCGTACCCGCACCAAAGTCACCCGCGCACGTCGTGAGCAAGGCGTGTGGATTGTGGATGCAGTTGATTCACTAACCGGTGAAACCTTCACCTGGCGCGCCAAAGGCCTGGTGAACGCCACCGGCCCGTGGGTGAAAGAATTCTTTGATGACGGCCTGCAACTGAAATCGCCTTACGGCATTCGTTTGATCAAGGGCAGCCACATCGTGGTACCAAAAGTTCATAACCAGCCGCAGGCGTACATTCTGCAAAACAAAGATCACCGTATTGTGTTCGTGATCCCGTGGCAGGATGACTACTCAATCATCGGTACGACCGACGTGGAATACAAAGGCAATCCACACGATGTGAAGATCGACGATAACGAAGTCGGCTACCTGCTGGATGTGTATAACGACCATTTCAAACAGCAGTTGACGCGTGACGACATCGTCTGGACTTACTCTGGTGTGCGTCCACTGTGTGATGACGAGTCCGATTCTCCGCAGGCAATTACCCGTGATTACACGCTGTCTGTCGATGATGATAACGGTCAGGCTCCACTGCTTTCCGTGTTTGGCGGCAAGCTGACGACGTACCGTAAGTTGGCAGAACACGCGCTGGAGAAGCTGCACAAATACTATCCACAAGCGGGTAAAGCCTGGACGAAAGATGCAGTATTGCCGGGTGGTGATATCGCTGGCACGCGTGATGACTACGCCGCCGCGCTGCGTCGTCGTTTCAACCTGCCGGAATCACTGGCGCGCCGTTACAGCCGCACCTACGGTTCAAACAGCGAGCTGGTTCTGACCAACGTGAAAGGCCTGAGCGACCTAGGTGAAGATTTCGGTCATGACCTGTATGAAGCGGAGCTGCGCTACCTGGTCGAGAAAGAGTGGGCCGTCACACTGGACGACGTTATCTGGCGCCGCACCAAGCTGGGCATGCGCCTGAATGACGCACAGAAACAACGTATCAGCGACTGGCTGGCAAACCATTACCAGCAGATGGCGAAAGCGGGTTAATTGCTCCAGCCTCTACTTCTCGATCAGGCCTCCTGATCGAGAAGCCTTCCTACTATAAATAGTAGACGTCTAACATCCGCAACATACTCTTATCGCACCCGGTTCCTCGATGAGGATTGAATCTTTTTGATTCGCTCTCTAATTTATTCACCATGAGATTATTTCAATATTAATCAATTGGCTTGCTTAGTTTTAGTCCTTTTTTGTGCTATTGACTCTGAAAAAATCTTGTTATCCTTTACGCGTACTTTCTTAAAAGGAATAGCGTCAAAGATGCCACATGGAACGTTTTCATTACTCTTCACACCGCTTCAACCCTGCAACCTTATTGTCTCCCACGACGTGAACACACCGACTCTCTGCTCAACCTAAATGTTTTGCGCTTTTCATACACGCTGCGTTTTTAGCCAACATGGCATCTTATCAACGTAACGCCTTATCAACATAAACGTTGGCGTGAGCAGACTCAGACCACAGCTCAGGTTTTCATTTTAATCAGGATAGCGACGTGCCGCTCCGGGAGAACCCGAGGCGTGCGGTAGCCATGGCAACGGCGAAGGAAGAAGGAGAGGACGGGTGGCAAACAGTACAGGATTACAGTTCACCGTAAAGGTCGGTGCCCTGGAAGCAGGCACTTTCGCGGTGGTGGATTTCAGGCTGGATGAAGGGCTGAGCCGGCCTTTCAGTCTGTCTCTGGGTCTGGCGAGCGCGTTGCAGGATGTGGATTTCGGCGCGGTGCTGGACCAGCCGTGCGAGCTGATGATTTGGTATGAAGGCGAACTGAAGCGTCGGCTCAGCGGGATTGTCAGTGGCTTCACGCAGGGCGATACCGGATTTCGGCGCACGCGCTATCAGATGGAAGTCCGTCCGGCGCTGTGGCGGCTGGGATTACGCACCAACGCCCGTATCTTTCAGGCGCAGAAGCCGGAAGCGATTATCGGTGCGCTGCTGGAAGAAGCCGGGATTACCGACTACGCCTTTGCGTTGCGTAACGAGCACGCAGTGCGCGAATACTGCGTGCAGTATCGGGAAAGTGATTTAGCCTTTATCACCCGGCTGGCCGCTGAGGAGGGAATGTACTTCTTCCACGAATACGAAGAGGGAAAACACCGCGTGGTGTTTGCCGACGATGCGGGTGCGCTGACCAAAGGCCCCGAGCTGTTCTTCAATCTGGCGACGCAGGGACTGAGTGAAGGCGAATATGTCCGGCGTTTCCACTACGCAGAGCGGGTGAGCACATCGGACGTGGAGCTGAAGGACTACAGCTTCAAGACGCCAGCTTACGGGCTGTCGCACAAGAAGATGAGCGGCGAGCTGGCGCATCAGCGTGAAAGCTATCAGCACTACGACTATCCGGGTCGCTATAAGCAAGACCCGAGCGGTAAGGCATTCAGCGGCTACCGGCTGGATGCGCTGCGCTCAGGGGCGGTAACGAGCGAAGGGGAATCCAACTGCGCCGGGCTGATGCCGGGTAACACCTTCACGCTGACGGAGCATCCGAATACGACGTTGAATGCGGTGTGGCAGACGGTGAGCGTGACGCACGTCGGGCAGCAGCCGCAGGCGCTGGAAGAGGAAAGCGGCGGCGAACCGACGACCATGAGCAACAGTTTTGCCGTGGTGAAAGGCACGACGACATGGCGCGCAGCCATGCCCTACAAACCGATGGTGGACGGCCCGCAAATCGCCACCGTCGTCGGCCCGACGGGGGAAGAAATCTACTGCGACCAGTATGGTCGGGTAAAACTGCAATTCCCGTGGGATCGCTACGGTGCGAGCAATGACCAGAGCTCCTGCTGGGTGCGCGTCAGTCAGGGCTGGGCGGGCGGCCAGTACGGCATGATCGCCATCCCGCGTATCGGCCATGAAGTGATCGTCAGCTTCCTTGAAGGCGATCCGGATCAGCCGATTGTGACCGGGCGTACTTTCCACGTCACCAATCCGTCCCCCTATCCGCTGCCCGCTAACAAAACGCGCACCACGCTTCGCTCCAAGACTCACAAAGGCAAAGGATTTAACGAACTCAGCTTTGAGGATGCGACCGATAACGAAGAGATCTTCCTTCACGCCCAGAAAAATATGGCAGTGCGGGTGCTCAATTCCAAAGATGAGCGCGTGGACTATAACCGCACAACAAGCATCGGACATGATGAAGAGCTGGTGGTCGCCAACGATCGTAAAGTCACGGTAGAAGGCAATCAGGATCACAAAACCACAGGCAATCATTTATCGCTGACCGAAGGCGATCGGGGCACACAGGTTAAGGGCGATCTGACGCAGAAAATCAGCGGCGTATTCAGCGTGGACAGCAACGGTGATCTAACGCTGCAAAGCGGCAGCAAATTAACGCTAAGAGTCGGAGGCAGCTTTGTGGTTATCCACGCCGGCGGGGTGGACATCAAAGGACCGGCGATTAACCTGAACTCAGGCGGCAGCCCGGGCGATGTGGCACTCCCTGCCGATCCGGCGATATTGAAAGCGGCCGCTGCCGCAGGGACGATGTTTGTCGCGCACTGTCCGGCAAAGGAGAAAGAAAACCGTGAGTGAGATAACACGCTGGGCAATAGTGGATGCAGCGGTAGAGCCTGAATTATTTTCGATGCTGGAACAATTAGATCCACCCCATGCCAGTTTATACGCGGAGCCAGTACCGGAAGATATTGGGCGATTGGCACCGCACCTGGTGCAGGTAGATGACAGGGTCTTTCACTGGCTGAATCGAAGGAAAACACCTTGGGGTATCTTGTTGGAAACAACGTCTGAGATGAAAGTATTGCGGCAACACTTGCGTAAATATCTACATGTACAGATCCCCAATGAAGAAAAACCTGTATTTTTCCGTTTTTATGATCCGAGAAATATTTGGTCTTTTTGCGATGTGATGACGGAGTGGGAACTGTTCTGCTTCATGGGGCCAATCGAAAAAATCATGACCATTTATGATGGAGTACTACGAGAAGAGACGTTTAATTCCGTTCGTGCTCAGTTTCCTCTCACAGCTAAGAGCAGGATGAAACTTCTAAAATTTAGTCAATCACAACTTGATGTTCTCAATAACTACTCCGAAGTGAGATATATTGATGAGGTTTTTTCTAAAATACTTGTTAAATATAAAGAAAAAATACATCACATTTCTCACAGCAGTAACCAAAGTGATCCTGAAAAGGATTTTTATTTCTATAAAGACTCTCAGGAAAACTCGACAACTTTCTCAGTAAAACATATTGTCAGTGAGTGTTATTATTTTTGTAAAGAGCATAACATTAATGATGACCGCTCAATTCGTGAGTTAATTCATTTGTTAATAGAAAAGGATTATTATTCATTAGAACAAGCCCCTGAATTTTGGCGGGATTCTTTGCTCCGTGAAGAATTACCTGGTTACTATCGTGTTAGTAATTTATTAAAAGATGTTCTAGATGAATATTCTGCTTGAGAGGGATAGGCATGACTGGAGCATCGTACTTATCCACGGTTGAGTGGGCGTATAAAGTGCGGTAATTTTGACGAAAGGACTTGTGTCTTTCATTCTATCATATAGGGATATGTAATGAATAAATCATCTACTATTGGCATCTTTTTAATACCCACATTTATTTGGTTATCACTATCATTTGTATATGCTTTTTTTTGTGGTGATAGGGATGTGGATACGTATTTTTTTAATAGCTGGGATTTTGCCGCATGGATTATTTTTGCAATCTACAAAATAATTTGTAGTGTTGTTTCCATCTTTTTTTTCTTAATAATGAAAAAATATTATATCGTTACAATGACAATCATTATTTTTATGTTTTCTATTACAGCCACAGATTTTGATTACATATATTCATCTTTATTTTTTATTATTATGTTAAGCATTCCACTCTTTGGTTCATTGACCTTACGGTATCTGCGTAACAAACAGGCTCATCATGAGTAGGCCAGCGATGGGGACAATGAACATTAATGCAGTTCATTAGGAATTCTTAAAATAATCATTTCACATCAAACTCAACCAATTAGATTTCTCATCTGTAATTTTTAGACATGGCATCGTTAAAAAATGAAAAAAAATTATTACTTATAGGTATTTTACCAGGATAATTTCATATTAGAAGAATTGAAATAAAAAGGAATTTTAATATGCACCCTGAAAATAAAACTGAAGAATTACTCGAGTATATTTCAAAAAAAGATTCTTTAACTGTAGAACAAAAGAAACAAGAAATTGAAAAATTTGCACATCCTGATAAAAATTCGAATTATAATGCTGGTCAAGCTTGCGCCACATGCCCGCCATCCCATGCCAGAAAAGAGTTTGTAGATGAGCTTATTAACTCTTTAGAATCTAGATATGCTGTCACTATTTATACCGCTTACCCAGGAACGCCTTTAAATGATAACGATGGAAAACCAGAATTTAAAGAAGGAAAAAGAGTCGTATCTGAAGCTGGTCATATGTGGTTAGAGATATCTAAAATTCAAAAAAACAATATTAACACTTCAAAGTCTTATGGCTTTGCACCAAAAAAATCAGGAATTACAGGTGCTGGATCAGTCACAGACAAAGATACTCATCATTATGAAAACCCCTATTACAGAAGAAAAATAGAAATAAAAAAAGACCAATACAATAGATTAAAAGAATTTGGAGACACCGCAACCAAGGAATCTGAAAAATATTTCGATCTTTATTATAACGGAGCAACAAATAGTTGTATCGATTTCACATGGCAAGCATTACGCCACGCAGGATTAATTCCAGAAAGTACATGGAATGATTTTAGTCGTTATAATAAGGAGAAGAAAAAAGCAGGCAAATTTGACGGCGATCTTAAGGTCATTAATAACATTCCACATATAAAATCTATTCCCACACCATTTCCTGATAGTGAATTAAACTCAGAGAAATATAACCAAAAACCAGATAGAACAATGCTGCAATGGATTTTATCTAAAAATGATGACGATAAAAATGGTGATAGTGTCGAAGTTGCCAACAGGAAACACGACAGCGCGCCCAACCATGTTTGACAACTACAGATAAGCTGAAAAAACAACGCTGAGCCTGAATGGGCAAATCGTATTTGCAACAGAAAGTACCCTACGAAAAGGAACGCAATGTGGGTAACGCAGTTAAATTAGGCGATAGCGACACGGGGCATGGGAGCCATCCACCGACACCTGTCGCAGCGGGTTCATCAACGGTTAAGGTTGATGGCTTGCCATTGGCTCGTCAGGACGATCCTCTGGTTCCTCACGGTCATAGTAGGAGCATCAGCGGTGGCTCATCCAGTGTGTTCATTGATGGCAAACCCGCGGCTCGTTCTGGGGATGGAGTAAGTTGTGGTGGCGTGTTGATTGGTGGAGGAAGCGTGAATATTGGCTGATACACTCCAAATACACGGCTCTCCCCCAACCTTAGTAAACAGGCGCTCATTGAACGCCTGTTGTCTTTTTAAAAATTAACTCTCAATTGAGAGGTCTTCTCTCATCACAATCGTATCGGTTTGATATTCCAGATATCTTCTGCATATTCGCCAATGGTGCGGTCAGACGAGAAATAGCCCATGTTGGCAATATTCTGGACGGCACAGCGCGCCCATTCGTCCTTGTTCTCATACAGTTCATCCACCCGATCCTGGGTATCCACATAGCTACGATAGTCCGCCAGAAGCTGGTAGTAATCACCAAAATTCACCAGTGAATCAAACAGATCGCTGTAACGTCGGCTGTCATCAGGGCTGAAGACACCTGTAGTAATTTGCGTCAGCACGCGGTGTAGCTCTTCGTCCTGATCGTAATATTGCCGTGGGTTGTAGCCATTCTGACGCAGCGCTTCGACCTGCTCGGCCGTGTTGCCGAAGATGAACATATTCTCTTCGCCAATATGTTCCAGCATTTCAACATTCGCCCCATCCAGCGTGCCGATCGTCAGTGCACCGTTCAAGGCAAACTTCATATTACTGGTGCCGGAGGCTTCCGTACCCGCCAGCGAGATCTGTTCAGAAAGATCCGCCGCTGGGATGATAATCTGTGCCAAACTCACACTGTAGTTCGGGATGAAGACCACTTTCAGCCGATCGTGCACGCTCGGATCGTTGTTGATCACCTTCGCGACGTCGTTGATCAAGTTAATAATGTGCTTCGCCATGTAATAGGCTGATGCGGCTTTACCCGCAAAAATGACGACACGCGGCACACGCTCGACCTCGGGATCATCCTTAATGCGGTTATAGAGTGTGATGACGTGCAACACGTTCAGCAGCTGCCGCTTGTATTCGTGAATACGCTTAATCTGCACATCAAACAGCGATTCCGGGTTAACCACAATATTCAGGTTTTCCGCCATATAGGTCGCTAAACGCACCTTGTTATTCAGCTTCACCTTACGAATTTTCTGCACAAATGCCGGATAATCGATGTGCTGTTTCAATTCGCTCAACTGACTCAGATCGGTGCGCCAGTTGTGGCCTATGGTGTCGTCCAGCAGTTTGGAGAGTCCAGGGTTAGCCAATCCCAACCAACGACGTGGTGTTACGCCATTGGTTTTATTGCAGAATCGATTAGGGAAAAGACGGGAAAAATCGGCAAACAGAGACTGCACCATCAGATCCGAGTGCAGCTCCGATACCCCATTGACCTTATGGCTGGCGACCACAGCTAGCCACGCCATACGGACTTTACGCCCGTGGTTTTCATCAATAATGGACACCCGTGCCAGCAGATCGTTGTCATTGGGAACTTCTTTCTGAACGTATTCCAGAAAATGTTCGTTAATTTCGAAAATCAATTGCAGATGGCGCGGCAGGATTTTACCCAGCATGTCGACAGGCCAGGTTTCCAGTGCTTCCTGCATCAGCGTGTGGTTGGTGTAGGAGAACACTTTCCTCACCACGGTCCACGCCTCTATCCACTTGAATTTATGCTCATCGATCAGCAAACGCATCAGCTCAGGGATGGCCAGCACCGGATGCGTATCGTTCAGGTGGATGGCGAATTTCTCCGCCAGATTGTTGTACGTTTTATGCATCATCCAGTGGCGATTCAGGATGTCCTGTACCGTGGCGGAAACCAGGAAATACTCCTGACGCAAACGCAGCTCGCGGCCAGAATAGGTGGAATCATCGGGATACAACACGCGCGATACGTTTTCTGAGTGGTTTTTATCCTCTACCGCCGCAAAATAGTCGCCCTGATTGAATTTACCCAGATTGATTTCGTTACTGGCCTGCGCGCCCCACAGACGCAGTGTATTGGTGGCATCGGTATCGAAACCGGGAATAATTTGGTCGTACGCACAGGCAATAACCTCTTCCGTTTCCAGCCAGCGCACTTTTTTGCCTTCTTGCTGAATACGTCCACCAAAGCGCACTTTGTAGCGCGTACTGTGGCGCGGGAACTCCCACGCATTACCGTATTCCAACCAGTAGTCCGGCGATTCTGCCTGCCTGCCGTTAACAATATTCTGCTTGAACATGCCGTACTCATAGCGAATACCGTAACCTCGCCCCGGCAGCGCCATCGTCGCCAACGAATCCAAGAAGCAAGCCGCCAGACGCCCCAAACCACCGTTGCCTAAACCGGGATCGTTTTCTTCCTGTAGCAGATCGTCCAGTTCCAGCCCCATACCATCCAGCGCCGCTTTCAGATCGTCATACAACCCCATCGCCAGCAGCGCATTCGACAACGTCCGTCCCAGCAAAAATTCCATCGACAGGTAATAGACCTGCCGCACATCCTGAGAAAGCTGTGCACGATTCGAGCGCAACCAGCGCTCTACCATCCGGTCACGCACGGCCAGCAACGTGGCATTCAGCCAGTCATGCTTATTTGCAATGGAAGGATCTTTCCCCACGCTAAACATGAGCTTGTAAGCAATAGAGTGTTTCAGCGCTTCCACACTGAGCGTTGGTGAAGTATAGATAAACGGCGAGTTCATAATATTCATTCCCAAGTGAGTGTTACCCTACCCTGTCGTTTTCAGGTTGCACGCCGATGACGCGCAACGAGAAAATTAGTGGGTATACAAGCGTTGATAAAGCGCCCCATAAGCCTGAGCAGCAACCTGCCAACCAAAGTCCATCGCCATCGCCTGACGCTGCACATAACGCCATAGCGCGGGTCGAGACCACAGCACAAACACGCGACGAATCGCCCGAGAGAGCGACCCTACACTGCAATCGTTAAAGACAAATCCACTCGCTAGCCCATCCGCCAGATTCTCCAACGAACAGTCTGATACCGTATCGGCTAGCCCGCCAGTTCGGCGCACCAGCGGCAACGTGCCATATTTCAAGCCATAGAGCTGCGTTAACCCACAAGGCTCAAATCGGCTGGGCACCATGATGACATCCGCACCGCCAATAATGCGGTGTGAAAAGGCTTCGTGATAGCCAATCTGTACCCCAACCTGACCGTGGTATTCAGCCGCCGCCGCCAAAAAGCCTTCTTGCAATTCGGCATCTCCCGCCCCCAGCACCACCAGTTGTCCGCCCTGTTCCAGTAAATCCGGTATCACACTGAGTGCAATGTCGAGGCCTTTCTGGCTGGTCAAACGGCTGACGATGGCAAAAACCGGTGCTTTTTCATCCACCTTCAATCCCATCGCCGTTTGCAGATGGCGCTTATTTTCTGCTTTATTCGCCAGCGCATCACGGCTGTAATGGCTCGTTAATAAAGGATCGTGCGCGGGATTCCAAATCACTTCGTCTACACCATTAAGGATGCCGGACAAACGGCCTTCCTCTTCACGCGTTTTCAGCAAGCCTTCCATGCCATAACCATACGCAGGCAGCGTAATCTCATGAGCATAAGTCGGGCTCACGGTCGTAATATGGTCAGCGTAGTACAACCCAGCTTTGAGGTAGGAAATCTGGCCATAGAATTCCAAACCATGCACTTGAAAGAAGTCGTTCGGTAACTGGATATCCACCATGTGGCGAGCATCAAACAACCCTTGATAGGCTAGGTTATGAACCGTGAAAATCGATTTTACCGGACGGTTGCGTGCCGCCAGATAGGCGCAGGTCAGCCCGGCGTGCCAGTCATGAGCGTGCACGATGTCAGGCTGCCAATGATCATCCAGACCGCACGCCATTTCGCATCCCATCCACCCCAACAGTGCAAAGCGCAGATAGTTATCGGCATAAGCATAGAGCACCGTGTCGTGGTAAGGGCTACCCGCACGTTCATACAGTTCGGGCACATCTATCAAATAAATACCGACACCTTTGAAATGGCCGAATAGCAGTGTGACATGCCCAGCGAAGGTATCCCGCTCACACACAGTCTGTAGGTTGGCAATGCCTTTTTTCAGATCGGGGAAGGCAGGAAGGATGACGCGGACATCCATCCCCGCTGCAATCTGCGCACCGGGTAACGCACCAACCACATCCGCCAGTCCACCGGTTTTCAGTAGTGGAAAAAGCTCTGAACAAACATGTAAGACCCGCATTGTGACTCCCGTTTTATTCTTATCTCTAGTATTTAAAGCTTTTCCAACATCGAACGCGTGACCAGCACGATCCCTTCTTCTGAGCGGTAAAAACGGCGGCTATCCTCTTCGGCGTTTTCACCAATCACCATGCCTTCCGGCAACTCGCAGGCGCGATCAATCACACAACGGCGTAAACGGCAGGAGCGCCCCACGTTGACATCCGGCAAAATGACCGTCGAATCAATACTGCAAAATGAATTGACCCGCACGCGCGGGAACAGCACGGAATGCGTGACGACAGAGCCAGAAACAATGCAGCCCCCAGATACCAACGAGTTCATCGTCATGCCATGACTGCCGGAACGATCTTGAACAAATTTGGCTGGCGGCAACGATTCAATCGCGGATCGAATCGGCCAATGTCTGTCGTAAACATCCAGCTCCGGCGTGACGGACGCCAGATCGAGATTGGCGCGCCAGTAGGCTTCCAGCGTGCCGACATCCCGCCAATAGTGGTGCTCGTCTTCACCAGAGGTGACGCATGACAGCGTAAAAGGATGTGCCCAAGCCAGACGCTGTGAGACAATTTTCGGGATCAGATCCTGCCCGAAGTCATGATTAGAGTCCGGCGCATTACGATCCGACTCCAGCAATTGATAAAGGTAGTCCGCATTAAAAACATAGATCCCCATGCTCGCGAGCGCCATGTCGGGGTTATCTGGCATCGGCGTCGGGTTATCCGGTTTTTCGACAAAATCGAGAATACGGTGCTGTTTGTCCACACTCATGACACCAAAGGCGCTGGCTTCTTCCAGCGGCACAGGCAAACAAGCGACGGTACATTCAGCCCCTTTTTCTACGTGATCGATGAGCATACGCGAGTAGTCCATCTTGTAGATGTGATCGCCCGCGAGGATCACCACATATTCCGCACGGTAGCGCCGAATGATGTCGAGATTCTGACACACCGCATCCGCCGTTCCCCGATACCAATGATCGGTGGCGTTACGCTGCTGCGCAGGAAGCAAATCGACAAATTCGTTCATTTCCGCATTCAGAAATGACCAACCCCGCTGAATATGCTGCACCAGCGTATGTGACTGATATTGCGTAATCACACCAATACGGCGGATACCGGAGTTCAGGCAGTTAGAAAGCGCGAAATCAATAATGCGGAATTTGCCGCCAAAGTGCACAGCTGGCTTGGCGCGCAACGCCGTCAGCCCTTTCAGACGTGTTCCACGACCACCTGCCAAAATTAATGCCACGGATTTCAGAGGGAGCTGTCTTGCTAACATCAGAGGGTCATGCTTATCGTTATTTACCATGGCTATCTCCTGATTATTCTTTTAATGGCTTGCGCTTAGGCGCTCTGTTCTATCAAGACGCACACGGCCTGTGCTTGTCCGTGCCACATTCCACCTTCAGGCGGATTCGTCTCATCAAACGGTGGTGAAACCTGCCAGTGGCCTTCTGGCAACATGAACGTACCGGCATGCAAACTGGCGTTAAATAGCACAAGCCAGCGACCGGAAAGTAAAATCTGTAGCTGATGCTCCCCTTGTTCCCATTGCTGCGGCGTCAACGGTTGCCCTTCTCGGTTCAGCCACTGCACCGCGCCATCCCCTTCTTGCCACCACGTTTCCTGCTGTAATGCTGGGATCGTGCGGCGTAATTGGATCAATCCAGCGACAAACTCGCGCAGTGTGCGATCCGCGCTTTCCCAGTGCAGCCAGGTCAATTCGTTGTCCTGACAGTAGGCGTTGTTGTTGCCCTGCTGGCTGTGCCCCAACTCATCGCCCGCCAGCAACATGGGGGTTCCCTGTGACAACATCAGCGTCGTCAGTAGCGCCTTCTGGCTAGTCAACCGACGCTGTAGGATGTCGTCGGACGCTTCCAAACCTTCTGTGCCATGGTTATTACTGAAGTTACTGTCAGTGCCGTCGCGGTTGCCCTCACCGTTGGCGTCATTGTGCTTGTGGTTGAAACTCACCAGATCGCGCAGCGTAAAGCCGTCATGGGCCGTCAGTTTGTTGACAGAGGCGTAAGGCAGGCGGTCACGTTGCTGGAAGATGTCACTGGAGGCAGCAAAGCGGCGGGCGAATGCGCCAAGGGAAATGTCACCATGCAGCCAAAAGCGACGCATGTCGTCACGGTAGCGGTCGCTCCATTCGGCAAACGGTGTCGGGAATTGACCGAGCTGATAACCGCCATGTCCGATGTCCCACGGTTCGGCAATCAGCTTGCAGCCCTGTAGGCGGCTGTCATTTTTCATGGCGGACAGCAGCGGTGCGGCGGCGGTGAAATCGGGAGTACGCCCCAGCACCGTTGCCAAATCGAAGCGGAAACCGTCAACGTGGCAGACTTCGCGCCAGAAGCGCAGGCAGTCCATCACCCAATCAATGACCGCCGGATGGTTCAGGCGCAGCACATTGCCGCAGCCGGTCCAGTTAGGATATTCACCGTTTTCACTCAGCCAGTAATAGCTACGATTGTCGATGCCGCGCTGGCACAGCGTGGGGCCTTCGACGTCCAGTTCGGCGCTGTGGTTAAACACCACATCCAGAA
Organism: Pectobacterium sp. CFBP8739; assembly: GCF_013449375.1. Classification (GTDB taxonomy): domain Bacteria; phylum Pseudomonadota; class Gammaproteobacteria; order Enterobacterales; family Enterobacteriaceae; genus Pectobacterium. The sequence continues at coordinate 128,416 of NZ_JACDRR010000020.1, forward strand.
TGACCTCAATACCCGCGTTGTGCAGCGCCTTCACCGCATCGCGAAATTCATTCAGCGCATCGTCACCCGCCGCCAGACTGTTATCGACGGCAAACGGCAGCAACACGTTATAGCCCCAGTAATTACGCAGCCCCAGTTGCTGAAGCCGGGGTTCATCGGCATGCTGCTGTACCGGAAGCAGCTCCAGCGCGGTGATGCCCAACGACGTCAGATAATCAATCATCACCGGATGGCCTAACGCCGCATAGCTGCCGCGAATGTCTTCGGGAATATCGGGGTGCAGTTGCGTCAGCCCGCGGACATGCGCCTCATAAATCACCGTCTGATTCCAGGGCGTTTGCGGATGCTGGTCGCCCTGCCAGTCGTAATCTTCCGCCGTGACCACGCACTTCGCCATGATGTCAGCGCTATCGCGTTCATCCCGCTGGTCAATCCCGCCTTGCAGGCAAGCGTCATCCACCACCCAGCCATCAAGCTGGCGGGCGCACGGATCCAGCAGCAGTTTATGCGGATTGAAACGCAAACCCTGCGACGGCTCGAACGGCCCATCAACCCGGAAACCGTAGCGTAGCCCCGGCTGTGCATCAGGGAGATAGCCATGCCAGATATCGCCGCTGCGCGCGGTCAGCTCAATGCGCTGTTCCTGCTGGCGTTCATCAAAGACACACAGATCTACCCGCTCGGCATCCGCCGAAAACAGCGCAAAATTCACGCCGCAGCCGTCAAAGCTGGCTCCCAGCGGCGTCGGCTTGCCCGTCAGCAATTCCGCCATTTACGCCTCCTTCACCAGATACAGCGTGGCAAGCGGCGGAATAGTCAGAACCAGAGAATGCTGGCGCTGGTGGCTAGCGTGCTCCTCGCTGTAAATCGTCCCGACATTGCCCGTATCGCTACCGTTGTAGTGAACCGAATCCGTGTTGAGCACTTCTCGCCAGCCGCCGGGCTGGTTAATGCCGATACGGTATCCATAGCGTGGAACCGGCGTGAAGTTGCTGATTACCAGCACCTCATTGCCTTGCTCATCACGTCGGACAAAGGCAAAGACCGAATTTTCCCGGTCATCCACCACCAGCCATTCAAAACCCTGCGGCTGGAAATCCAACTGATACAACGGCGGCTGTTGGCGATAACAATGGTTGAGATCGCGAACCAGCGTCTGCACGCCGCGGTGCCAGCCTTCCGGCTCATCCAGCAAATGCCAGTCCAGACTGGCGTCATGGTTCCATTCACGCCCTTGTGCAAATTCACCGCCCATAAACAGCAGCTTTTTGCCGGGATACGCCCACATAAAACCGTAATACGCACGCAAATTGGCAAATTTTTGCCAGACATCACCGGGCATGCGATCCAGCAGCGAGCGCTTACCGTGTACCACTTCATCGTGAGACAGTGGCAGCACGAAATTTTCGCTATAGGCGTACAACATGCCGAATGTCAGCAAATCATGATGGTATTTGCGGTGAACCGGATCGTGCTGCATATAGGCCAGCGTGTCGTGCATCCAGCCCATATTCCACTTGTAGTGAAATCCTAAACCGTTGCAGTCAGGCGGCAGCGTGACGCCCGGATAATCGGTGGACTCTTCGGCCAGTGTGATCGCCGCGGGCGCGGCATGACTCAGCGTGTGGTTGGTGTAGCGCAGAAACGCAATCGCTTCGAGGTTCTCTTTACCGCCGTAATAGTTCGGCACCCACTGCCCTTCGCTACGGCTGTAGTCGCGGTAAATCATGGAAGCCACGGCGTCCACCCGCAGCCCATCTATACCATAGCGTTCCATCCAGAACAGCGCGTTGCCCGCCAGATAGTTACGCACCTCATGACGGCCATAGTTATAAATCAGCGTATTCCAGTCCTGATGGTAGCCTTCGCGCGGATCGGCGTATTCATACAGCGCCGTGCCATCAAACTGGGCCAAACCGTAATCATCGCCGGGAAAGTGCCCCGGCACCCAGTCCAGCAGGACGTTAATGCCCGCATCATGGAGCGCATCAACAAACGCTCTGAACTCCTGCGCGGTGCCGAAACGGCGCGTTGGCGCATATAGGCCCAGCGGTTGATACCCCCAACTGCCATCGAACGGATGTTCGTTAATTGGCATCAGTTCCACGTGCGTAAAGCCCATATACTTAACGTAATCAATCAGCTGCTTCGCCAGATCTTGATAGCTCAGCCAGAAATTGTTATCCGTATGCCGCCGCCAGGAGCCGAGATGAACTTCATAGATGGAGATCGGTGAGCGCAACCCATTCGCCTCACGTCGGGCATCGTTGGTTGGGACTTTCTCGGGCAGCGGCGTAATCAGCGAGGCCGTATCTGGACGCATCTGCGCTTCGAACGCATACGGATCGGCCTTCAGCCGGACGTTGCCGTGGCTGTCGATCATTTCATATTTGTAGAGCTGCCCCGCTTTCACATCGGGCAAAAACAGTTCCCAAATACCGTTTTCCTGTCGCAACCGCATCGGGTGACGCCGACCATCCCAGAAGTTGAACTGCCCCACAACTGAAACACGCTGGGCATTCGGCGCCCAAACGGCAAAACGCGTGCCTTCAACACCATCCAGCGTTTCCAGATGTGCGCCTAGCCGCTCGTAAGGCCGCAGGTGGGTGCCTTCAGCCAAAAGCCAAATATCCATATCCTGCAACAGTGGACCAAAACGGTAAGGATCTTCAATGACCCAGGTTTCTTCACGCCACGTTACGGCCAATTGATAGTGGAAAGCGTTTTTACGCCGCGGCACCATGCCACAAAAAAAACCGCGGTCATCTATGCGCTCCAACTCGACAAGTTTTCTTCCGTTTTTAGCATCGATCACCCAGACAGCTTGTGCATCCGGCAGCAACGCCCGAACCTCAAGACCTTTAGAAGAATGATGCATACCTAACAGCGAAAACGGGTCAGCATAGTGCCCGGAAATAAGTAAATTAATCGCCTCAGAAAACGCTGGCATGGTATCCATCCTCTGATTAACCATTTGAATTAAATAAATAAGTAATATTAAAAACACATTACGTTGCGCTTATATTCCCCCGCTACTTAACTTTAACAAAAAGTTAATAAAATTAACGGGTTATTAGCTTGCTAATGAATAGCGGCGATAGGTAAAAATAATGAATACTATGAAAGAGTTCTTGAACCACGCCTCTTAATTCAGCGTAGTCAAAGAATGGGGAAATATCAGAGAATTAATGAAATTTTTCCGTTTATATTTATATGAATAAGTTATGACACAGGACAATTAGCATCTTTTGTTTAATATCGATTCGTTCATAGGGAAAAAGCAGTACAATTTAGCTGATTTCGTGTAAAGAGAGCCCGCCTATGGTTAGCCAGATTGATCTGATTCTTTCCCTGTTACAGCAGATGTGTGTTTATCTGGTTATCGCCTATTTGCTCAGTAAGACCCCGCTGTTCATCCCGCTAATGCAGGTCACCATTCGTCTGCCGCACAAGTTGGTGTGCTATCTGGTGTTTTCCATGTTTTGCATTATGGGAACCTATTTCGGCTTGCATATAGACGATTCGATTGCTAACACCCGCGCGACGGGCGCCGTGCTCGGTGGCATGCTGGGTGGCCCTTCCGTTGGCTTTCTCGTCGGGTTAACGGGCGGATTGCACCGCTATTCGATGGGCGGAATGACCGCGCTGGCCTGTATGCTGTCGACGATCGCCGAAGGCCTGCTCGGTGGGCTGTTACACCGCTATCTGGCACGCCGCAATCGTATCGATTTGCTCTTTAAACCCCTTATCGTCGGTCTGACCGCGCTGGTAGCGGAATGCTTGCAAATGGCGATTATCTTGCTGGTCGCTCGTCCATTTGATAACGCTGTTGAGCTAGTAAGAGATATCGCGCTACCGATGATGATCACCAATACCATCGGTTCCGCCATGTTTATGCGCATTTTGCTCGACAGACGCGCCATTTTTGAAAAATATACTTCTGCGTTTTCCGCCAAGGCGCTGCAAATCGCCGCCCGCGCCGAAGGGGCGCTGCGTCAGGGATTCAACCCGCAAAACAGTATGCGCGTCGCCCGTATTTTGTATGAAGAGCTGGGAGTGGGTGCTGTAGCCATTACCGATCGCGACAAATTACTGGCGTTTATTGGGCTGGGCGATGATCACCACAATGTCGGTGCTCCCATCACCTCCTCACACACGCGCCGAGCAATAGACAACAATCAGGTGGTATACGCCGACGGCAACGAGGTGTCTTACACCTGTTCGGTTTCATCACACTGCAAACTGGGCTCCACGCTGGTGATCCCGCTGCGTGGCGAAGATCAGCGCGTTGTCGGCACGATCAAGCTTTATGAGCCCAAGAATAAGCTGTTTTCCAGCATTAACCGCACGCTGGGGGAAGGGATCGCCCACTTGCTTTCCGCGCAGATTCTGACAGGCCGTTTTGAACAGCAGAAACAGCTGCTGGCCCAGTCGGAAATCAAGCTGCTGCACGCGCAGGTCAATCCCCATTTTCTGTTCAACGCGCTGAACACCCTCTCCGCCGTGATACGACGCGATCCTGCTCACGCTCGCCAACTGGTGCTGTCTCTGTCGACGTTTTTCCGTAAAAACCTCAAGCGCAGCAACGATGAAGTGTCGCTCAATGACGAGCTGGAGCACGTTAACGCCTATCTCGAAATCGAGAAAGCGCGCTTTGCCGATCATCTGACGGTAGAGATTTCGCTGCCGGAGGCGCTGCGTGAGGCGCGATTACCCGCGTTTTCCCTGCAACCCATCGTCGAAAATGCGATTAAGCACGGTATCTCACAGATGATTGAAAGCGGGCACATCCACATCAGCGGACGCCTGCACGCCAACACGCTGGAGCTGTCAGTGGAAGATAACGCCGGCACCTATCAGCCCCGCAGCGGCGGTGATGGACTAGGTATGAATTTGGTCGACCGCCGGATCAAAGCACGCTACGGCAACCGCTATGGCATCACGGTTGTCAGCGAAGCGGATAAATTTACCCGAGTCGAAGTGCGCGTCCCACTGATCTCACCCCGTCAGGTATTGGAACAGCTGGATAGCGTGGCATGATGTGTAAATAAAGGCGTTGCGGATTAGGTAGCAGGCTACCGTGACGGCAGAGCAAAATCAGTTTATCAATACAAGGAAGCGCCATGAGCGATACCGCACTTTATGCCGCATTTGAACAGGCAGTACCCGGATTTTCAGCACAAGACATCATTACGCCAGCATTGAATAAGTCGCATGGCGAATATGCACAGATCTATTGGCTGGATGATTTATTGGGGGAAGATTTTCTTTGTTATATCGAATGGAAAGAATTTGATCTGCGGGCGCTGGAGGCGTTAACCCCTATTAAGCAAGCAGGGATCGCGTTATCTATAGACAGTTTGTTTGACGAACAGGGTTTCCCAATCGGAGACATCACGCCTGAAGAGTTCTTTTATGATGCATCCGGTTTTTACCTGCCGGTGCTACAGCAGCAGTTACAACAAGCCGAATTGCAGCTGCTTGAAGTAGGATTACTTCAGAACGGCGACGTCTATTTACATGAAAATCCACGTTTTATCTGCACCACGACGGCTAAAGATAAAGTGGATCAGCTAAACCAGTGTCTGCAACAAAGAGGTCTGGTTCTTTGCTGAAAATATCAGTGAGTGATACCCGTCATGGTGCCCGAAGAGATACGAGTGAAGCAATACGCGTAGAGACTGACGCAACACCAACCGATGTTGCGCCAGAAAAGCAGGAGGATTACAGCAGGATGCGCAGCATACGGCGCAGCGGTTCAGCGGCTCCCCACAGCAGCTGATCGCCAACCGTGAAGGCGGACAGGTACTCTGGCCCCATGTTCAGTTTACGCAGACGACCCACTGGCGTGGAGAGCGTGCCCGTTACCGCAGCAGGCGTCAGTTCACGCATGGTGATATCGCGATCGTTTGGCACCACTTTCACCCAGTCATTGTGGGTTGCCAGCAGTTGTTCGATTTCCGGCAGCGCCACGTCTTTCTTCAGTTTGATGGTGAATGCCTGGCTGTGGCAACGCAGTGCACCGACGCGCACGCAGAGGCCATCAACAGGAATGACGCTGCTGGTGCCCAGAATCTTGTTGGTTTCCGCCTGACCTTTCCACTCTTCACGACTCTGGCCGTTATCCAGCTGTTTGTCGATCCACGGAATCAGGCTACCCGCCAATGGCACACCGAAGTTATCAGTCGGCAGCGAACCGCTACGGGTCAGCGCGGTGACTTTACGCTCGATATCCAGAATCGCAGACGCCGGATCCTGTAGTTCTTTCGCTACTTCACCGTGCAGCGCGCCCATCTGGGTCAGCAGTTCACGCATGTGACGCGCACCGCCGCCAGAAGCCGCCTGATACGTCGCGGCAGAAACCCACTCCACCAGATTGTTGGCAAACAGGCCGCCCAGCGACATCAACATCAGGCTGACGGTACAGTTACCGCCAGCAAAGGTTTTGATGCCTTTGTCCAGGCCTTGCTGAATCACCCCATGGTTAACCGGATCCAGAATAATAATCGCGTCATCTTTCATACGCAGCGAGGACGCGGCATCGATCCAATAGCCCTGCCAGCCACTTTCACGCAGCTTCGGGTAGACTTCATTGGTATAATCGCCGCCCTGACAGGTAATGATGATGTCCAGCGCGCGCAGGGCTTCGATATTATAAGCATCCTGCAACACGCCTTGATGACCACCCAGCGCCGGAGCAGGTTCGCCATGCTGAGACGTCGAGAAGAATACCGGGTGAATCACATCAAAGTCGCGTTCTTCCACCATGCGCTGCATGAGAACCGAGCCGACCATACCGCGCCAGCCAATAAAACCAACATTTTTCATGGTAACTGTCCTGCTTTGGGGGTAACAAAAAGAATTGTGGCTAACGTCGATAGCGCCTGGTTATTGCTGACTCAGTGAGCTGCCGCAGGGGGTGCGCGTGTCGTGTCGTAAACCCGTAAATAATTGTGTCATTCAGCCTTACAAAATGTACATCAAGTCGCAAGTGAATTTATTCGATAGTACGGCATTTTTCAGCAGTCATTCTAATATCATCGATCTGGCACAGGATAATCACGTTGGTCAGCCCGTGAAGATGGTCCAGGTCAGGAAACAAGGTTTCGGGAGTAAAAACCAACATGACAGAAATGATCTCCGCAACGGTGCTGCTGTTGCTCATTATGGATCCACTCGGCAATCTGCCGATTTTTATGTCCGTACTCAAGCACCTCGACCCCAAACGCCGACGCGTGGTGTTGATCCGTGAAATGCTGATCGCACTCGGGCTGATGCTGATTTTTCTGTTCGCGGGTGAACGTATTCTGGCGTTCCTGAATCTGCGTACCGAAACTGTCTCCATTTCTGGCGGTATCGTGCTATTCCTCATCGCAATTCGTATGATTTTCCCCTCGCAGGAAGGCAACAGTAGCGGTCTGCCAGCCGGTGAAGAACCGTTTCTGGTGCCAATGGCGATTCCACTGGTGGCGGGGCCGTCGATTCTTGCGGCACTGATGCTGCTGTCCCACCAATATCCGAATCAGCTTCCCCACCTGACGCTGGCGTTATTTATCGCTTGGACGATTTCGTTCATCATCCTGCTGCTGTCAAATGTGTTCTTGCGTTTGCTGGGTGAGAAAGGCGTGAGCGCACTAGAGAAATTGATGGGATTGATTCTGGTCATGCTATCAACGCAGATGTTCCTCGACGGCGTGCGTGCCTACATGAAGTTATAGAAATAGCGCTTCGCCACCATGCAGATAGCGAAGCGCTACTCTAATCATTACAAAACGATTCTCAGAATGAAAACGGTGATAATGGAATAGAAGAGTAAAGCGT
>NZ_JACDRR010000021.1 GCF_013449375.1 Pectobacterium sp. CFBP8739
TTAGGCGAAGTCATTTAGCACGGCTCCTTATGGAAAAGAAAGGAGCTTATGGGTGGCTCAGCGGCGCTGATTCAACCTTCCGCAGCCGCTATGAGGTATATCATCGCCCGGCCGGGGTGATAACGTTACCAGACGGAACCGTCATCGCTGTTGAGACTGAACGCCATCTAAAAACCAAAGCCCGTTATCAGGCGATTATCACCAACCATTTACTGGCACGCACTCAGCAACACTGGATGTACGTTTTCTATATCGTGCCCAACCCGCAGATGAAACGCGCTATTGGGCTGCTGTTCAATAGCGTGAAATACGTCATCGTGGATCATCAACATATCCCACTGGAAACGAAGCACCGTAATGTTTTTCGGGTTTATACGTTTGAGGAGCTGAAGGGGTTGGCGTTGGATCGCTGTGCTTCCGCTCAGTAAGCCCACTTTTGACAGACTTCAAAATGGGTGGAACCAACATTAGCGTTCTTTTTGACATTTATTGCTCTAGCAAGCAACAAAAATTGACAATCAGCGCGTGATGATCCAATTTATCTCAAAATGAGATATTTTTGAGATAAATTTATGACCATCAAACATCCGCCAAAATTAGTCCCTTTCATGGAAATAGCTAAAGATGCTACCGAAGATAGAGCGGATCGGCTATCGAAGTTAATGGGTTATCATAGGGTAACAGATGACAAGGGACGCTATCAGCATTGGGATGATTTTCAATATCGAGTCGAAAAAGGTGTCGATGCTATCCATGCTTGGTCTGTACAAAAAATGGCACGTATGTCTCATATACACCATATGACCTATAAAGATAAAAATGGTGAACGCGCAAAGATAAATGTTCTACCATCCATGCATAAAGCCTGCTCGCTTATCGATCAGCAAACCTCAAAAGCTGCGTTTGAGGCAATGATTTCAAATATGGAAGGAGTTAAATATTTAATTCGTGAGCTAAGGGAAGAAGAGTCAATATCCTCAAGCCAATTAGAAGGAGCTGCGACCACAACCATAGTGGCAAAAGCTATGCTTACGGCTCAAAGAAAACCTAGAACAGAAGATGAAAGAATGATTCTCGGCAACTATCGTTTGATGGGTAGCGTCTGGGATAAACGAGGAGAAGATTTATCGTTGGCTCTTATAAAAGAGTTTCATTCTATTGGCACAAGAGATATTAACAACGAAAAATACAAGCCAGGAGAGTTTAGGCAGGCTGACGACATCGTTATTTGTGATTATGACGGTAATATTGTTCATTATCCCCCATCTCATGATGATTTAGATGACAGATTACAAACTATTTGCGAATGGGCCAACACAAGACATGAGGATTTACTTACGTCAAGATATTTACACCCTTTAATTAAAGCTTGTATTTTACACTTCATGATAGGTTATGAACATCCTTTTAATGATGGCAACGGAAGAACAGCAAGGGCTTTATTTTATTGGTATTTATTCAAATGCGGATATACAGCATTCAAATACATATCAATTAGTCGTCTATTAAAAGAAGCCTCAACAGCATATGGTAAATCCTATCTATTCACTGAAACTGATGATTTTGACTTAACTTATTTCGTAGATTATCAATGTCAGATTGTATGCCGTGCTACAATGAATTTCACGGATCACATAAAAAAAGTAGCCACCCAGCGTGCAGAAATTGACAGTTTGCTATGGAATGGTGGGCTAATTAATAAGTTAAATGACAGGCAGAGAACAGTATTGTTAGTTGCCATTGAAAATGCTGGTCGGCATTTTACGGCAAAAGAAGTTAGCGAAAATCTTAATATTTCTGATAATACTGCACGTACTGACCTTAAAAATCTAGTGGAAATTGGGCTTTTTGATAAAATTGAGAATGGAAAGAAAACAATCTACGTTTCGCCAAAATCCTTAAAAGCAATGTTAGAAAAATTGAAAAGCATGAAGGAATAATATTTTTATGATTAACAGGTGAAAGTCGGTTTTTTAAGCTAAATTTAAGAATGCGAAAATCTAGCTTACCAATTTTTCATCAATTAAACTGAGTTTAAAATCAATCATAGTAAAGCAAGAGAATGCTGTAAGTATCCGGGTAAACCGGATCATTCAATTTAGGGATCTTACAGCATACTGATTACTCTAAGAGAAGGTTGGCATATGCAAAGATCGCTTTGCCACACGTCAGCTAACACCATTATGAAATCGGTCTAAATCGGATAATCTCATTAAGACTGATTTACATCACAGGGAATCGAACCAAAGGAACGAACCGGACATTTCTTTATCGCATGTGACCCATCATTTTGATCTATCTATAAAAATACGGGTCAACCTGCGGGTCTTGACAACAGACACGGTTAAAATTTATTCTACATTTCAACTTAATAGAAAGCTGAATGATTCCGAGTCCGGGCACCACTCATTCTTAACCCTCGCCTTAGGCGGGGGTTTTTCGTTTATGGCGTGTGGACTATTCATCGAACACCGTTCGATTCTCTACAAGCGTGTTATCCCTCCTCCCCTTCCCTATGATTCGTACTCATCCCTTGATACCGTGACGGACAAATCTCCTCCGGCTGCTTTCCCAATGCACAAGCAATTAACCTTTCACCTTTGGGCCAATGTCTTGTTAAGAAATTATCTATGAGGTTGAATCGATGGCTTCTGTTTACTCTGATGAATATCAAATCGTTATCAAAGCATTACGTGAAGCACGCATTGCCAAAGGGATCACTCAGGGAAACCTGGCGATAGCGCTGGATCGTCCTCAGTCGTTTATCGCCAAGGTTGAGAACGGGGAAAGAAGGTTAGACATTGTAGAATTTATCCATATCGCCCGTTTACTTTCTCTAGATCCCGCCAGCATTATTGCTAAGATCCCTGCAAAATATAAAGCGCTTGGTTAAAGAGGAACACGGCAATGTTGTTCCCTCTGATCCGCATCGACGGGCAAGATTATCGGCTGATGACAACTGAACTATCTAAATAGTTATTTAGGGAAATAAATTATAATCAATATTATAATTTCAACATGAAAATAAATTCATATAAAAATAGGAGCAATTCTTTCTTATGATAAGAACTTAAAGGCTATCCACCAAATCCCCCAACGTTACCATCAACATCATCGGATCAATCGGTGAAGGTTCAAACCCCACCCGTAGGTAAAATTCCCGCGCTTCATCAGACAGCGCATGAACCAACATCCCGCGAATGCCAATAGTATCCGCCACCTGAATCACTCTTAGCCCAGCATCACGTACCAGAGCACGGCCAACCCCCTGACCATGCAATGATTTATCTACTGCCAAACGACCCAGCACCACGACCGGTATCGGATCGGGCATATTACGGCGAAAGCGTCCGAGAGCGGCATTCGTTGCTATAGCGCTGGAGGCCAATGAGTAATACGCCAGCACTTTTGAGCCATCGCAACTGACAAACGTTCGTGATGCGCCAGTGACCTGATTTTTCATCGCCCGTTGTTTCAACCAGTTGTCCATAGACTCCATGCCGCAACAGAATGAAGATAGTACATGTTCGGCGCGGAGTGGCTCAGGGGCGGAAATCATTTTTTCTGTTCCCACGGTGCAGGTGTTTGCATAGTTTTACGCAGCGCGGCATTCCGTGAAGGAGCTTGATCTAGACGGGCAAGGAATTCCTGATAAGCCTCAGGATCTGCCATGATGATGCGCTGATCGATCAACGCTTCCTCGGCGGCAGCGCGAGCAGCTTCAAGGACAAAATCAGTGCGATTTTTCCCTCTGGCCTTCGCAGCACGATCAATCAGATCGCGTTCGGCGGGTTTGATACGTAAATTCAATGTTTCGCGTTTAACTGAAACGCTGTTCGTCGCTGGCATGATGTAATCCTCCGGTCTACTCTCTGAATATTAATCATACAGCAGGCGTAACGCTAATGTCATTACGATTTATTGGCATCATAAGGAATCGAACCAAAGGAACGAACCGGACATTTCTTTAGCGCATGTAATCCATCATTCTGATATATCTATAAAAATATGGGTCAACCTACGGAACTCGACAACAGCCACGATTAAAATTCATGACTACATGTCAACTTAATAGAAAGCTGAATGATCCCGAGTCCAAGCACCACTAATCCAAAGAACCCGCCCAAAAGGCGGTTTTTTGCTTTTGAGAGATTCGGACTCTCCATCGAACAGCGTTCGATTCTCTACGAAAGCGCTATCCCACCTCCCCTTCCCCATGATTCGAGTTCACGATTTGTACGCTCCCCATCAAATCTCTTCAGGAGCCAAGTTGGTTTCTCGCAGCGTTCCCGGTGCATGGCCCACGATGCGTTTAAATGCCCGGCTGAACGCCGCCAGCGATCCGTAACCGAGACGCAGCGCCACCGTTTCAATCGGCTGATGCTCATGACGGATGTACTGAACAGCCAAGCGCATGCGCAGCTCGCTGAGATATTTTACGGGCGTAGTCCCGGTTGCGGAAAGAAAGCGTTCGGCAAAAACGGAACGGGAGGTGCCCGCTTCTTTTGCCAGTTCCGCGACGCTCCAGTTAACGCCCGGATTCTGGTGCATCGCGTAAATCGCCCGACTCAGTCGCGGATCGCGCAGTACCTGTACCCAGCCCGTCGCTTTACCGCAGCCAGCTTCAACCCATCCGCGCACGATGAGCGCCGCGACCACATCGGCCAGCCTTGCCAGAATGCCGGCGAAGCCCACCTGACGCGTCATCGACTCACGCTCCATGGCCGCAAGAATCGGATGGATTTCCGGCCAGGTCGACATCAGGCGGCTCACCATCATGACTTCCGGCATCGCTTTGATCAGCGGCTGCATTCCGCCCAGTTCAAAATCCATGCATCCGCTAAAGATGACCGTGTTATCGGTGTCTGGGCAGGACTTGCAGTCGATCGCACAGACCGAATTACAGATCGCTTCGCTGGGAAATGCAGACACTGGCGTGACGTCAGCCTTTTCATCAGAGAGCAGCGCGTGCGAATTCCCGTTGGGGATAAACAGCGCATCCCCGTTTTTTAGCACAAACGTCGCGCCACTCTCCATGCGCAACAGCGCCGTTCCCTGACTGACAAAATGAAACTGCGCCTTGCCGGGCACGTAGTGGAACGACACACCAAAGGGGGCATGGGTTTCAATTCGGCGATATGTCACCCCAGAAAGACGCATCCCACGCAGAAGCTCGCTGATCAAATCGGGTGACTGAACGGTCATGACGACAACTCCGGACGAATAATCAATAAGTGAAGAGTATATGTCATAGATCGTCCACGAGGAACACTCTATGCTTCGTGACGGTTGTCACATTTTTCTAACGAGAGAGCAACAGATGAATTCATGTATAGCGGCAAGTGAGGCCATCGCGCCCGCAAAACCCGCCTGGCGAGCCGTTTATTCACTGGGACTGGGGGTATTTGGCCTGATTACGGCTGAGTTTCTACCAGCCAGTTTATTAACGCCGATGGCAGCAAGTTTAGGCGTTACAGAAGGAATGGCAGGCCAGTCGGTAACCGCGACGGCGCTGGTCGCGCTGGTAACCGGTTTGCTCATCACACCGGCAACCAAAAGCATCGACCGCCGTTGGGTGTTGATGTTTTTCTCAGTGCTGCAAATCATCTCCAGCCTGTTGGTCGCGTTTGCTCCCAATCTGCATGTGTTGCTATTCGGGCGTTTACTGCTAGGCGTTGCCATTGGTGGATTTTGGGCCATGTCCACCGCCACGGCGATGCGTCTTGTGCCCAAGGATAAAGTGCCGAAAGCGCTGGCGGTGATCTTCTCCAGCGTCTCGATTGCCACCGTGGTTGCCGCGCCGCTTGGCAGCTATTTGGGGAGTTTGATTGGCTGGCGAAACGTCTTTATTCTCTGCATTTTGCCGAGCGCTCTGGCGCTGTTGTGGCAGCTCTCGGTGTTGCCATCGATGAAGCCGGAAAGCAGCGGTAGTCTGGGAACACTACTTCGTGTGTTGCGCCGTCCGGGCATGATCGGCGGGTTGCTGGCAACGGTGCTGATCTTCAGCGGACATTTCGCCTTCTTCACCTACCTGCGACCGTTTCTGGAAACCGTCGGGCAGGCGAGTGTCGAAAGCATTTCCCTGATTTTACTCGGTTTTGGCCTCGCCAATTTTGTCGGGACCTCGATTGCCGGGTATCTACTGGCGCGAAACTTACGCCTGACGCTGGCGCTGGTGCCCTTTGTAATGGGCATTCTGGCGTTGACGATGGTGGCCTTTGGGCATCTGGCAATGCTGGACGGCCTGCTGGTCGCGATGTGGGGATTTGCGTTTGGTCTGGTGCCCGTGGGCTGGTCAACCTGGCTTGCGGCCACCGTACCGGACGAAGCCGAAAGCGCAGGGGGTTTACTGGTGGCATCGATCCAGTTTGCCATCGGGGCAGGTGCCGCGGGTGGCGGGATGATATTTGACCTCAACGGAGCCAGCGGTGTCTTTGCGGGTAGCGGATTATTGCTGGTATCGGCAATGGTGATTGTTTTTGCAGGCGTGCGGGTTCGCGCACAATAAAGCGGTATGTTGACCTCTATCTTCCGGCTAGCCTTCCTTAAATAACGTCTTGATTCAGAGACATCAGAAAAGCACGACGTCTGGGTCGTGCTTTTTGACGGGTTCAGATATCTGCTTACTGGCAGGTCGCGAAGTAAGGCCCTTTGAGATCTTTCTTGTACGAGAAAGCGTGGCAGGTTTTGAGACGAGTATTGAGATCAGTGGATTTATAGACATACGCCGTCACATGCTGTTTGCCCTTTATAGGCTCGACACCCCCAATGTGCCATAAACTGTTTTTCAGATAGAGATTCGTGTTGCCTGTGCTGTTGTAGCCATTGACGACACTGGCTTCAGATGACTCGCTGAGGGTCTGGAGAATGGTAGTCCCTTCTCCATCGGTAGACTTAGTATTAAGCTGCGCCTGGGTGATGGCAGTCCAATTGCTGCAAGCGTCGTTGCTGCAAACAAATACTGCCGCGTGCGAATAACTGGAAAGCATGCTTAATCCCAATGCTGATACCAAAGGTAGCCAGTAGGATTGGAATATTTTCATTGGAGCCTCTCTTAGATAATGTTCAGTGAAAATGACAACGTTAACATGACGGTTCTCCGTTGTTGCAAAGTTGCCCCCGCCCTCTGATAAAGCGAGAAAGGAAAACATGCCTTGCTCGCAATGCGTAGAAATAGACATCTTTATTTAAATAAAAAAATGCTATTACGTTATATAAATGGCGACATGAGAAATGAAGCATTTCACTCACGCTATTTAGTATTCAATTGAATTTCAATGATCGTATGGCCCGTAGTTATTTTCTTTGTATCAACAATGGTTAACCCGCTTAATGTCAGAATATCCTCCATATCTTCCAAGGTTCTGTATCGCGTACCATCCTGACAAATCACTGATTGAAAAAGCGCATTCATCAATAACCTTGGGGAGGTTTCTTCATGTTCCAACAGAGGTTCAATAATTAATAGCGTCGAATATCCAATGGATTGCGCGATGGCTTTTAATATCTTCAGGCAATATTCATCGTTCCAGTTGTGCAATATATTTTTAAGCAGATAAACATCATAACCAGAGGGAATCGCCTCAAAGAAACTACCGGGAGTGAAAACCATTCTTTCTTTCAATTCAGGAGAGTGCTGTGCGACACGCTTTTCACTTCGGCTACAAACCCCCGTCATATCGAAAAGACAGCCAGTCAGGTTATGATACTGCTTTATGATTTCAATCAGAATAACGCCGCTGCCGCCACCAATATCGACAACGCTGCCAGCCTTGGTAAAAAGAG
This sequence comes from Pectobacterium sp. CFBP8739, assembly GCF_013449375.1. GTDB lineage: Bacteria > Pseudomonadota > Gammaproteobacteria > Enterobacterales > Enterobacteriaceae > Pectobacterium. The sequence continues at coordinate 7,786 of NZ_JACDRR010000021.1, forward strand.
AGGCATATTCTTTCGCCAGCACATAGCCGACGGGGCGCGATAAATCCCGCATAGCAAGATCGTAAATTTCTGCTCGCGATGCGGAGTGCGTCAGGTGCTCATAGAGTGTCATCCCAAATACTTGCTTAAACCCCGATGCACTCGTGCGGCACGTATGCAATAAGCCGTCGAATCCCTGATAGTATTCATTGCCAAACAGCATACAGAAATGCTTCATTGAGCTTGCGTGATCAGACATCAGTAATGAAGAACGTGCATTATTTTTAATAATACTTTCATCTTTCACTTCAAAAAAACCGAAGACCTCAAGCACCTTGATAATATCAAAAATGTTCTTTTCACTCGTTTGGCATTCCTTTGACAATTCAGCGATGGTTGCTCCCTGCCCCCCTATTTTATCTGCTATCCCTATTTCCGCTGCTACGCATAGTGCTTTTGCTGCCAGAGGCATCATCATGATTTCTGAAATACTTTTAATATGCTCAGCGGAGTTCATAGTTTTCCCTTTATTATCTAATTTCATTACGAGGATGAGTTTATGATTTAGTACGGCATTTATACTGATACGAAAAGTATGCTGAAATGAGGCTAAAAACATATCATCCGTTTGGCCGAACGGTAATCCGCCATTTACCGCCCGGCCCGAATAAATAAGGGAGTAAAGCCGCATTATTTAAATGTGCTTTTGTGTTAATCGTATGGTGTGTTAATGATGAATCAATCGCCGCTATTACCGGAAAATACTCCCACCAATACGGCGTGCGCTATCGATACATGCCTCTGGCGTTCCCAACTCCGGCATCAGTAGCATTTCAGACGTCAGAACGGAGGCGCCGCAGTAGTCAAAAATCCCGTCTGCGATCTGTGCATGAAAGGCATCGGCGTAGCCACGTTTTTCAAACGTCCTCTGGTTGACCGCCCCCAGCGCCACAAGATGCACCGGCAAATGCCCCAATTTCTTTACTACCTGCCCATCGGCCGTTTCTTCATAAGCCCAACCGTTTGAAAAAACGCGGTCGATCCACCCTTTCAACAATCCCGGCATGGACCACCAGTAAATCGCCCNNCCCCCCCCCCCCCGAGCTTGAGCAAATCAGGCAGGAATACGATGCCATTTTCACGAAAAAATGCTTCGATCTCTTTGCGCCATTCTGTGCGGGTAAGCCACTTCGTGACCCAGCATTACGTGCGATGAGCGGCTCCACCGAAGGATTATCCTATGCCGCAGTGAAAGGGATGATTACGGAACAGCAGGCTAAAGATGAACTGTTTCAGGTGATTGTCGCGATGGTACAAAGATGTAGTGCGAGCAAAACTCATACTATTTCCATGTAAAACAGTCACATGAAAAATAGCTGCAACCTTCTCATTCTGGTGAGTGAGCCCTACATCAAAACGCCGACTCATCCTTGAGTCAGACTGTCTCAGGGCTGGCGTTTGCGCTGTCCAATACCGTGCCAATACGCAGGCCAGTGGCTTTCCTCAGCATAGTTATTGATCACGGCGGCGATCGCCACCAGCACAATGCTCCCCAACAGAACGGGTGTGACTAAGAACTCAACCCCCACGGCACTTTTCCCAGCCAGAATAATCACCAGCGGGTTGGCACCTGCCGGTGGGTGAACCGCACGAAAATATTGCATCAGCATTGTCGCTACACCCACAGCCAGCGACAACACAACGATTGTGTCGCCGAATCCATATAAAGCAATCAGTCCCACGGCTGACGTAATGAAATGTCCCCCAATAACGTTCCTCGGCTGTGCGAATGGCGACGCTGACGCAGCAAATAAAATGACGCAAGTTGCCCCGAAAGGCGCCATCAACCAAGGTACACCGCTGGACTGCCCCAAATAACTTAGGATTAGAATCCCGATGCTCCCACCAACTAACCCTTTCATTAACTGGATAAATGTTGGCTTTGGTGGCAACGCGCCACCTCCTCTGAGTCTCTTCATCGCCCATCTCCGATAAAAAACATGCGTGTTATGAAATTGCTGTGCTACATTAAGTGTACAGATCTGTACACACACAACAAAGAGTACAGATCTGTACATACAAAAACAACCTATCATTGGTGAAGAAAAACGATGAAAGAGAGCATGGGCAAAAGAGAGCACATTTTAGATATCGCCGAAGCGCTGTTTAATGAATTTGGCTATACCGCCGTTGGTGTTGATTTAATTAGAGATAAGGCGGGGGTCTCCAAAACATCCATGTATCGCCATTTCGGCTCAAAGAATAAGTTGATTGAAGCCGTGCTGGCTCGCCGACATACACGTTTTGAAGAAGGGTTAACCCGCATGGTATCGGGCGTTAACAATGCAGAAAGTCGTCTGGATGCCGTGATGGACTGGCATTTCTCCTGGTTCCGAACCATGAACTTTAAGGGATGTATGTTCATGCATGCGCTGGCTGAGTTTAAAGGGCAAGACGACGCGATTGCGGATCTGGCTCTCCGCCATAAAATCTGGATCAAGTCATTCTTACTATCGCTATTCACTGCCGAAGAGCCAGAAAAAGAAGACAAAATCGAAGCGATCATGACTTTTATTGAAGGGATGATCGTGAGAGCCGAATTTGTTGGCCTGACCAGCGGCGAGGATGTTTATCGCCAGCACGCCAGACGGTTAGCCTTCCCTCGTCCTTCTTAGCCATAACCCGGTGCTGTTACACACCGATGAAGCAAACCGACGAACAAAGTAGTCGTCATTAACTTTATACTCTAAATAATTCGAGTTTCAGGCAGGCGGCAAGCGAAGGAATCCCGATGAGCTTACTCAGGTAAGTGATTCGGGTGACTGAACGCAGCCAACGCACATGCAACTTGAAGTATGACGAGTATATCTCTCATTGAGGAAGTAACCATGAACTCACCACTCACACACGGCGTTCACCATATAGGTCTGACGGTATCAGCATTGGAAGAAAGCGCGCGCTTTTTTACCACGCTTCTGGGATGGAAAGAGGTAAAACGAAAAGAGGATTATCCCGCTATTTTCGTCAGCGATGGTACGGTAATGCTCACACTTTGGCAGACGCAAACCACCGAGCCGGTTCAGTTCGATCGAAAACGTCATGTCGGCTTGCATCATCTTGCCATTAAGGTTGATAGCAAAGCGGCACTGCTTGAGATCGCTGAGAAATTATCAGCGCATAACATCAACATTGAATTTGCGCCCGCTTTAGTGAGCGGTGGCCCGGCAATGCATATGATGTGCTATGAGCCAAGCGGGATCCGCATCGAGTTTTACTGGTCGGGTCAGTAAGTAAGGCTTAAGAAAATTTGACTCATGACCCGCATCAATAAAGGCAGGATATTCCTGCCATTTAACATGATATAAAATTGACCATAATCAATAAAAAACCAGTAAATACATTACTTTACCTTTCTATACACCCCAGCCTTTGACCTTCCCGTAGGGGGAAGGTGTAGCGTCATAACCTGTGATTCCAGATGATGACGCTATTAAGGGGAAATAATGATGAAGATAAAGATGATGACAGCGCTGCTCGCTCTGACATTGAGCGGTACGGGTTTCGCCGCGGCGACTGACGCCAACGCGTTCCTGGCCAAACAGGGGCTGGCGGGGAAAACGGTCGAGCAGCTTGTCGATACGATCGATCAATCGCCGCAGGCAAGACCGTTGCCCTACAGCGCATCGGTTACCAGCAAGGAACTGAAACTATCCGATGGGCAACAGCAGTACAGCTATCCGCTGGGGGATAAATTTTATCTTTCATTCGCCCCTTATATTCAGCAAACCCATCCCTGCTTTAACCACAGTTTATCCGGGTGTCAGGGTGAGCTCGCCAATACGGCGTTTGAGGTAAAAATCACGGATAAAGCCGGTAACGTTATCGTGCAGAAAACACTGAGCAGCCATCAGAATGGTTTTGTCGGCGTATGGTTACCACGCAATATTGAAGGAACCATCAATGTCACCTATCAGGGGCGCGTAGCCAGTTCACCGTTTGCGACCTATGACGACAGCCAGACCTGCATGACGACACTGCCATTGAAAGAACGCGCGTAGTAAAAAGACGCCGTGAGAGGGTACATCACTGAACACCAGCCAAGGTAGTAAGTATGTCAGCACGCATACTCGTTTACACTGGTGAAATATTTTCTCACGGCATCATTACCGATAAAAAACACAGAGAAGAAAAGGAATACATTGATAAATAAAAGCATGTCTACAATATCGACCTGAAATAAAGGCTCCTGACCGTAGGCAAGAGCCCCGATATTGTCCAGATATGGAGTAGGTTATTAATGAGATGTCACTTTCCTCGACATCAGGAAAGGGAGAATACACTGTGCTACAAGGGGAGCCAAAGCAATAGCAGGACGATCCGCAATGTCATACCAGAATATTTCTTCAATTTCCGCTGCGGCTTGCACTTCTTCCAGAATATGCACCTCCCAGACCGTTGCATGAACATCACAATCAGCCTCATTTGCAGCTGGCGCAACCCATTTTCCCAGATAATCGGCGTGACCAGAAACAAGAGATATTCTCAATTCCTCGTGTAATTCTCTTAATAACGCCGCTTCTCCATTTTCATTAGCCTCAGGTTTTCCCCCTGGGAGCATGAAATATTTGGTTCCTTGTTTGCGAACCAGAAGAAGCTGTTTATCGCGATTAAAAATACATGCTGCACAAACGGCAATTTGCGACCTTACTTTTGCGTCCATTTCTTTTCCGGTGGCTGATAAGTATGAAAGAACGTTAATAACTCTTCTGGGCTTTCGGAAAATAACAGCATATCGGCATAATTACTGCGTAAAAAACCAGCATCAACCATGCTTCTAATCATGTCTCGCAGTGGGTCAAAATAGCCAGCAATGTTGAGGAAAGCACAGGGTTTTTCATGAATCCCCAACTGCGCCCATGTCCACTGCTCAAATATCTCTTCAAACGTTCCGGCCCCGCCGGGAAGCGCGATAAAAGCATCAGACAGTTCCGCCATCTTGCTCTTGCGCTCATGCATATTTTCAACAACATGCAATTCAGTCAGCCCTTGATGCACGATTTCTTTTTCAACAAGCGCTCTGGGCATCACACCGATAACGGCACCTCTATGGGATAGCGCAGAATTTGCTATTTCCCCCATCAGCCCAACTTTACCACCACCATACACAATCCCCACGCCGGAATCGGCCAGAAAATGTCCCATCTGTTTTGTTTTCTCAATATAGATAGGTGAATTACCTGATGCCGAACCGCAGAAAACGCCAATTCTCATCACAAGCTCCTTGCAACAAACTGTACTAGCCATTTTACTACTACATGCTAAATACAATATTGAGTTATCGCATATAAGACTGTCGGATATCTGGAATCAACCAGCCGCAGGTCGTGGTCTGTTTCGCTGTCGTAACTGTCACCGCGTGTTTCTACTCACCTATACCTATGAAGCGCGTAAGAAGAAACCGTTTTTAGGTTTATTAATCCCTTTCTCCACCCGCAGGAAATGCGACAGTCTGGAGTGCGAGGTACGGGTGCCGAAATGAAAATTGCGGGTACCGCCTTCCGGATTGAACCCCATCGAAACGGCAATGGCTTCTAACAGCGTGGATTTTCCTGAGCCATTCTCGCCGATAAAAAAGGTGGCTTTCGGGTGCAACTCCAGCTTATCCAACGAGCGAATCGACGGAATAGAAAACGGATAAACTTCGAATTAGTCCACCTTTTCATGTGCCAGCGCGATTCGACTGATGTACTGCGTTGAGATCATTCTCAGTCTTCCTGACGGGTAATGAGTGAAAATATCCTAACATAGCGGTAAAAGAAAAAACGCCCGTATCGCTGTGATATGGGCGCCATACTGGTTCCCAACGACAGCTCATCGCATCGCAGGGAAAGTCACTCGCATCAACGCAAGCTAGAACGCATAGTTAACAGTCATCGAGACGCTACGCGGCGTACCATACACGGCATAAGGTGCAAGGTAGTCGCTATATTCTTTATCAAACAGGTTGTTGATATTCGCCTGCACCGCCAGTTGCTTGGTCACCTGATAGCGACCAAACAGATTAACCAGCGCGTAGCTGCCCTGCTCGGCGCGCAGCGTGGTGTTTTGCGGGCCAGAACCTTCCTGCCAGATACCATTTTGCCAGTTCACACCGCCGCCCACGGTTAACTCCGGCAACGTTGGCACTTGGTAACGGGTAAACAGTTTGAACGATGTGCGCGGCTGTTCTGGGTTGACCGACTTACCGTCCTGATCGTCAACAACATAGCGCGAACCGCCAAACGTCATTTGCAGGTTGTCCGTTACCGCACCGTTCACTTCAAACTCGATACCTTTACTAACGACACCGTCAACAGACTCGTAAGCCGTTTCTTGTGTCACCACATTCCTCTCAAGCGCAGTTTGAGCTACGCGATCCTGCTCAATTCGGAAGACCGCAACTGAAGCCGTCAGGCGACTGTTATACCAATCCCCCTTCACACCCGTTTCATAATTTTTCCCGGTTGTAGGAGACAAATATTGATTATCTACACCTTTTTTCGTTTGTGGCTGGAAGACATCGGTATAGCTGGCATACGTTGACCAGGTATCGTTGATGTCATACACCAGACCGACATAAGGCGTCACACGATTCTTATTGGTATTTCCCGTCGTTCCAACGATGCTCCAGTCGGTATAACGTGCGCCAGCAATCAGATGCAATGGATCCGCTAACGAGAATCGTGCTGAGGTATAGAGGGATTTTTGTCGTGTGGTTGAGTGCTCATAATCATTATTCCAGAGCCCCGGCACAAAAGTGCTACCCACCCAAGATCCCCATGTAGGATCGGCACTATTGCCATTCCAGTTGTAAAAATTGCCCATATCCGCAGGGCTTATCGTCGATTGGGTATTAGCGAATTGATTGCGCTGCCGAGTATAGCTACCGCCTACCACCAACTCATGCTGGCGTCCCAGTAATTCGAACGGGCCAGACGCGTAAGTATCAATCGCATCAACCTTACGTGTTCCCTTATTCCATCCACCATAAGCACCGACATTACCGCCGAACGGATCAACCAGTATTCCGGTATCTTTATCTGGGAAACCATTGGCATACATCAGTTTTGAGTCAAAGTCGTTTTCTGCATGCGAACCATTCATGCGTACTTGCCAGCCGTTATCAAAACGCTGAGTCAGATCAGCAAAAACCTTCTTCGAGGTTTTATCCGAGTAACTCCAGTTTGGTGCGGTGTTAAAACTACGACCGAAATGCGTACGGCTGCCATCGGTAAACCACGTCGGCAATCCGCCCCACGTAGGGCTATCGGTATTGCTTTCCTGATAATCATAACCGAGGGAGATCGTCGTCGAATCGGTGACATCAGCATCGATCACGCCGTAGAGGAATTTTTTGCGGCTGTGGTAACGATCGAGCCAGGTGTCGTTATCCTGATAGCCCGTAATCACCCGCCCACGCACGTTGCCGGATTCCGTCAGCGGCGCAGACAGATCGCCCACCATCCGCTGTTTATCCCACGAGCCGTAGCTGCCAGATATCGAGCCTTTGAATTCGCGGCTGTCCGCATGTTTGCGCACCATGTTTACTGCGGCAGAAGGGTTACCTGTTCCAGTCATCAGCCCAGTCGCCCCGCGAACCACTTCGATACGATCGTAGATTGCTGTATCGGAAGCGGAATCACCGAAATCCCAAATTTCGTCTACGACCGTAGGAATTCCATCGAACAGATAGTTAGTAATCTGGAAGCCACGCGCAAAATACGTCATGCGTTCGGAGTCGATAATTTTAGAGGACACACCGGTCGTGTTTGCCATGACCTCGCCAATCGTCTGTAATCCTTGATCCTCGATACGCTGCTGGCTGATGACGCTCACCGACTGCGGGATATCACGCGGCGTCAGCGTCATCTTCGTTCCGGCATTAGTCACTTTCACGCTGTAATCCTGCGGGTCGCTAGCCTCTGCGTTAGCGTTAGCATTGGCGCTGACGACAAGCGTATCGCCTGAGGCTGGGGTTTCTTCGGCAATAGCCTGAGCAGACAGGAAAGAAGCTGAAATCAACAGGGCGAGAAGAGAGACTCCGAATGGTTTTGCTCCGGTCAGCGAAGAATCACAAACGCGCGTTTTTCCGGCGCGAGTAACTCCAAAAGACATGGTATATCCTCGATTAACTGATGGTGATTTTGGCGAGATGCTGAGACGTTTTTATCAACATTTGCACAGAAAGGTAAATGATAACTATACGCATTATTATTGTTATTTCAAAGTAAGGATTAATTTCATTAAAATACAAATAGATAAAAAAGAAAAAATCACCATGCCGTTAACAAGGTATGTTACAAAAAGAACATTCGAGGCATTTACAACAGACTTGCCCTGCTTGTCTTCCAATAGGTCAATCGGTGCTTCAAAGACCTTGGCACTGATCATGTACCATGCAACCGGCAGACCGATTGTTAGAAAGCACGGCAACAGGTTGTGCCCTTTTGCAACATACGTTGGCGGAGGAGATAAACAAGAGAGGAATGCCAGCGAAACAGGGGACGTTTCGCTGGCGTTAGCCGGGCTGAGAGATCAATTAGGCAAGGAGAAAAACAGAGGAGTAACCCTCTCATGAAAACATATTTCTCGACAAAACATACTTTTTTATTATAAAAAATCTGGTATTTTCCCTGGTGAGGCAAATACGTGCTTACTTTCTGATTTTCATCAAAATACAATTAATGTCTATCAGATTATGTTTCTTATCATAGAACAATATGGCAACCTAAGAACGAGTGAAATCCACTCTTGCCTAAATGTTTTTTATATGATAAAGAAATATTCATATTGGAAGTATAATTTAGCGTGCTAATAATGAGGTTTTATTGTAATGGATCTAAATATTACTAACATACCAGATTCAGATGAAGAAGAATTTGTAATAGCAAGCCTTTGGAAACACAATGAACAGTACGAAACTGTTGATATTTCCCCTCTATTCTTAAATTTCAAAGACGATGAAAATAATATTATCGCAGGGTTAATCTCCAGAACCTGGTGGGGTGCATTAGAAGTTCAATATCTTTGGGTGAGTGAGAAATATCGTAAAAGTGGACTTGGCCGTCAACTCATGCAGGCTGCTGAAAAAGAAGCATTAAAGCGTGGTTGTCATCTAGCTTACGTAGATACATTCGGATTCCAGGCTAAGGGGTTTTACGAAAAGTTGGGCTACAAAGAGTATGGAAACCTACCTGGATATGCGCAAAAACATACTCGTCATTACTTAGCTAAATTGATCCGCTGAATTAATCCCGACCTATTAAGGAGGGCAGGATGCCATCATCACAAAAAAACATGACTGATTATATTCGTAATCTGATTATTATGATGGAATGTTTAAATGAACCATGGGGTATTAAAGATTTATCATCACGCCATGTTTACATGAATAAAGCCGCTTACCTTTATACCAATACGCCAATGCGCTTTGATATTGAAGGACGACTAGATGATGAATTTCCTGCCAGCTGGACGGAGCTTTCTGACGATTTAAAAGAACACGACAGGCTGACAGAAAACAGTGAGAAAAGAGTCACTGTTATCGAAACACACTATTGGTATGGAAAGAAAACGCTGACCCCCTTCGTCAGCGAAAAGATCCCCATCTTTGATGAAAATAAGCTTTGCATCGGTACAATGTGGAATGCCAGACCGCTGGATACGCGGTCGCCACTCATCTATATAGACCAAAAGAAGCCAACTACGTTACAAACTGAATTAACAACCAGCATTTTCACTCAATCAGAACTTGATATTATTTTCCTGCTATTACAGCGTTTATCGAATAAAGAAATTGCCAGAAAGATGAACGTTTCACCGAAAACAATAGAGAACAGAATATATAATATGTATCAAAAGGCAGAAACACATTCTTTACCTCAATTTGAGGAATTTTGTCGCCATCTTGGCATCGATGGTTATATTCCTAACTCTCTCATCGAGAAAGGCATTCAATTTATATAAGAGAACATATCCCTATGGAAAAAATAGATGATTACCCCGTCAGCCGCGTTCCGCTGAGTGTCCGGCTGCCTTTTTTAAATGTGGCATTAGTCCACATCGGCATGTTAACCGCATTAGATCAGTTTATGTTAGGTGCGGTGCTCGGCCATTCCATGACGCTGAGTCAGGCATTTCTCGCCATTTTTATTGGCAGCGTCATTTTTGGTGTGGTAACCGTGGGGCTGGGCTACGCCGGAATGAAAGAAGGGATGTCGGGCAGCCTGCTCGCACGCTGGTGCGGCTTTGGTCGTATTGGTGCCGTCCTGATTGGGCTGGTCATCGCTGTGAGTCTCATCGGCTGGTTCGGCGTTCAGAATGCCGTATTCGCCAAAGCGCTCAACTTCGCGATGGCGGATAAGCTCGGTTTCGGCTGGTCTGCCGCCCTGTCCGGTATTGCACTGACGCTACTCGTTGCCTTCGGTTTTAGAGCACTACGCTTCACCGCCAAAATTGCCGTACCAATGTTTGTCATCGTCGTCGGCTATATTTCGATCATGACGCTCTCCGGCCACAATATTGCTGAACTGATCGCGTCTGCACCTAATGGTGAAGCCATTTCTATTAGTGCTGGGGCGACGATGGTTGTGGGCGGATGCATCGTCGCCAGCTTAATTACGCCAGATATGACGCGCTATTCTCAAACCGGAAAACACGTTTTCTGGATGACGATGCTGTCGATTATCGTCGGGGAATTTATTGTAAATGGCCTCGCCATCATTATTGCCCGCGCGCTCAATACCGCAGATGTTGTGACGATCATGTCTCAGGCGGCGGGCGGCATCGGGCTGATTGCCGTTATATTTTCGACACTGAGAGTCAACGATATCAACCTGTATTCTTCATCTTTGGGAATCGCCAATGCCATAGAGGGCGTCACGGGGAGAAAATTACGCTATGTCTCGATCACCCTGGTGATTGGTGTCATCGGCACAGCGCTTTCCGTCGCCGGTATTCTGGATCGTTTCATTGATTTTCTGACGCTATTAGGCGTGCTATTCCCCCCCATTATCGGTGTGATGCTGGTTGACTATTATATTTTACGCACTCACAGAACGCTGCTCGATGCCAGCCGTGCCGAAGGCCAATTACCGGATAGCGCACAAACACCACTGATTGGCTGGCCCGCGATTATTGCCAGCATTATCGGCGCCATTGTTGGATTAGCCTTCGAGTGGGGCGTGCCGGCGTTTAATTCGTTACTGGCAGCCAGTATCCTTTATTGGATAATAAAGCACTACACCAACAATCATGTGTATTTTAGGAAACTAGAACATAACCAAAATTTAAAATGAAATAGGTAACAGGAAAAAATTAACCTATAATCCAATCGACCTCTCTCTACAGAGGTCGATATATTTTTACTTAAGAGAAACAGGCCATGATGGCCTTGGGATGGGTCTTATTTATCAACGGAGAATTTCTCTCCTTAAAATAATAAGGCTGATTAGCAATATTACTGCTAGGAAAAGGATTTATGTCAAAAATAAAAACACTTCTCACGCCGTTAAACTGTCTACTCGTTTTAAGCGGTGCCTTAATGGTCAATACGGCAAACGCTGCCGAGGCTTGTGTCGCGGGTAACTGGCAGGTGGATAATTCCATCACCGATATGCCTTCCGTGAAATACCAGACCGAGCATTTTGCCTTCCGCTGGAATAATAACGATGTTAACCGTAATGATGCGGTTGCCGCAGGGCAGAAACTGGAACAAATTTGGGATAAGTTTATTAAACAAATTGAGTTCCCCGAGCCTTATTGCAAACAGACCGTGAAATATAAAGCCAATATTCACATCGACCCGACCTTTGGGCTCAGCGGAGGTATTGCGGGCGGTGGCAGTATGGGCATGTGGATCGGCCCTGCGTCGCTCAAAGATAACTGGGGGCTGGCGCACGAATTTACCCATGCGCTGCAAGGGCAAACTGGCGGCTTCCAGAGCTCAGGTGATAACTACGTTGGCTGGATTTGGGAATCCCACGCGAACTGGATGACGCACCAGATGGACGAATTCCGTGGTACGTCTGCACACTGTTCGGAAATGCTGGTCAACTATCCGCATATTTATCTGGGTTCGACGCGTAACCGTTACTGCAACTGGCAGTTTATGGAATACCTGAAGAACCGCTTTGGCTATAGCGCCATCAACGATATGTGGGCAAAAGCGCCGAAATGGGGCGAAAGCGGCCAGTCTACCGCCGATCCGCTGTCCGTTCTGCGTACCAACATGGGCTGGAGCCAGTCTGAATTTAACGATGTCTTCGGCGATTGGGCGATGCACAACGTCAACTGGGATTACATCGATCCAGACGGTTTCGATCGTGGTCGTTTTTATCGTTCAACCTACGGCAGCTATGGTGCGGTACAACCCAACCAGAATAATGCTGACCGTCTGCTGAGAACCACGACACTTGAGCCGGTTGTTGGTGCCAGCACCACCCTGCGCCGTTTCTCTGTCCCGTTCGATCAAGCTCCACAGCAGTTGGGCTACAACATCGTCCGGCTGATCCCAGAAAGTGGCGCGACGCAAATCAGCGTCAAATTCCGTGGTATGGTGCAGAGCAAATCTGCCATTACCCGCTTCCCTGGGCTGAAAAACGATCCGGCAACAATGCCACAGCCTAATTCCGACTGGCGCTGGGGGATTGTCGCTATCGGTTCGGACGGTGTTTCTCGCTACAGCGAGCTACAACGCGGCGCGTCTGCCACGGTGAAAAATTTCACGATCCGTCAGGACGATCGCGGCATTTACATGGTGGTCATGGGCACACCATCGCAAATGCAGAAGATCAAGTGGGATCAGGCTTACTACTCCCTTTACCGCTACCCGTGGATGGCTGATTTCACTGGCGTCTGGCCGGAAGGCAGCCAGCCTGGCGCACCGAATCCGACCGCTAACGGCTCTCGCCATCCAAACGGCGGCGGCTGGGTCTCCAACGCAGCCAATGTTGCCCCTACCGCATACGTCGGGCCTTATGCTCGCGTCATCGGCGGTACGGTAAGGGATAACGCCAGAATTGAAGATCGTGCAACGATTCTGAACGGAACGGTAGAAGGTCGTGCTGTCGTTAGCGGCCTGACGGTGCTGCAAGGCAATACCGTCGTACGTGATAACGCGCGGCTGCATACGGTCTTCATGGGGCCGGGCGCGTTTGAACGCGGCATTGTGCTGTCAGGCAATGCACAGATGCGTGGAGATGCGGAAATTCGCGGTACTTCTGCGTCGCAAGGCGTGTTCTATGGCTTTATTGATGAAAATGAAGTCAAAAGCAGCGCAGCCGGTGCTTACCTGACCGAAGCAGTGTCAGAAGTGACGGCCGTTCCGGTCTACAGCACGAAGTAAGATCACCACAAAAAAGGGAACCGACTCAGAACCACGTTATGTTGGTTCTCGGTTCCCCATAAATACACAGGCCGCCATGATGGCGGCCTGTTTGCATAGCACAAATTCTTAGAACAGTGCGCCGGGCGGTACGTCTTTATAAGTATTCAGGTAAGCCGCCAGCATTTTTTTAAAGAAGTTACGCACTTTTTTCACCTTATTGACTTAGCTCGTTATTCTAATGACGCGATGGGGTGGTTCTTGCCTTACGTGGCAGTGGGCTGCCTTATGGTGGTGAATTGTACAACCCCTATGGTTCAAAAGCCAATTTTTTGTGACATACATCACATAATAAAATTCACCGACACTTTCCCCTATTCCCACCTGCTTCCCACGCTGATTTTCTTTTGTTGCGAATCATTACCCTCAGTGACCAATACACCGCAGGCTATGCTATGCTCATGATGAAAGACGAAATTTTAGTCACTGTCCGTTATTAATTGAGCGCCATTCACTGTCGGTTAGCACACTTTTTGCGCGCAGTCACCACGGTTTCGCCATTGGTTATTCGCTAATGAAGGCCTATTCCGACCCCCATGGAAACCTGGAAACTTAACCTCTTCTCTGCCTGGCTGGGATGCTTTTTCACTGGGCTGGCAATGAGCCAGATATTACCCTTTCTGCCGCTGTACATTGAGCAGCTCGGCGTTCACTCGCACGAATCACTGAGCCTGTGGTCCGGCTTGATTTTTAGTTCGTCTTTTCTCGTCTCCGCCGCCGTCGCGCCACTGTGGGGAAGCCTCGCCGACCGTAAAGGCCGCAAGCTTATGCTACTGCGCGCCGCGCTGGGCATGGCAGTCGTGATGTCGTTGCAAGGGCTGGCGACCAACGTGTGGCACCTGTTCATCCTGCGCACGCTGATGGGGCTGACTTCCGGGTACATACCCAACGCGATGGCGCTGATCGCCTCACAGGTTCCGCGTGAAAAAAGCGGCTGGGCGCTGGGTATGCTATCGACCGGGCAGATCGCCGGTGTCATTCTCGGCCCCTTATTTGGCGGCTTTATGGCCGACTACATCGGGCTACGCATCGTCTTTTTCATCACTGGCGGCATGTTGTTTACCAGCTTCCTGATTACGCTTTTCGCGATTAAAGAGAGCGTGGTTAAAGTCACCAAAGAGAATCGGCTCAGCGGGAAAGCCGTCTTTGCGTCTCTGCCGTATCCGGCGCTCATCATCTGTCTGTTCATTACGACGATGATGATCCAGATGGCGAACGGCTCCATCAGCCCCATTCTCACCCTGTTCATCCGCGATCTAACGCCCAGCACGGACAACATCGCCTTTATCAGCGGCGTGATTGCCGCCATTCCCGGCGTATCCGCCCTGCTATCCGCCCCGAGACTTGGTCGTTTAGGCGATCGAATCGGCGCACACCGCGTTCTGATCGCCGCACTGGCCATCAGCGTACTTCTGTTCCTGATCATGGCGGCGGTAAAAAGCCCCACACAACTCGGCATCCTGCGCTTTATGCTAGGCTTTGCCGATGGCGCACTGATGCCGACCGTGCAGGCGCTGTTAGTCAAATACAGCAGCCAGCAGGTGACGGGCCGTATCTTCGGTTATAACCAGTCATTCATGTATCTGGGCAACGTACTGGGGCCGCTGGTCGGTTCCGGCGTGTCCGCCATGATGGGATTCCGCTGGGTGTTCGTCATCACCGCCTTTCTGGTGCTGTGCAACACGCTCCAGCTCGTTTTCGCTTTCAGGAAACCTCACGGAAAGAGATAACGATCCGGCGAGCGACGGATATACCTTGAAAACCATAGACTTCATTGCAAAATGAAGCCTATGGTCACAAAACTGACATGACGATTATCTATGCTCCGACAATACGTCTGTTCAATCACCCCACATCAAAGAGCGAATCCCATGAAACACACGTTGTTAGCACTGCTGGTTGCCGGATTTTTGCCGTTCAGCGTTCAGGCCGCAGGAGAAAAGGTGACACGCTATGTCGTCACCTTCCCAGCCAGCGAGCGTGTGACGTATCAGGGAAAATTCGCCCAGAATTTCCCCAATGGCCTGCCTGTTGGCATTGGTTCCGGCCTCTATTTTACAGGCAAACAGGGGAACGACCTAATGTTCACCACCGTCACCGATCGCGGCCCGAATGCCGATGCGCCGCTGGTCGGCGAGAAAGAGGCCAAGATCTTCGCCAGCCCTGATTACGCGCCGCTGATGATGGACATTCGGGTCAGTGCGAAAACCGCCGAGGCGATCAACGCCCGCCCGCTGCACGATGGCGAGGGTAAAATTACCGGCCTACCGCTGCCGGCAGATTTTATTGGCACCACCAATGAAGTGGCGCTGAACGATGCGTTGCACCCCCTCAGCACCAGCCAGCGCGGGCTGGACACCGAAGGGATTACGCCGGACGGCAACGGCGGTTTCTGGCTGTGTGACGAATATGGCCCGTTCCTGATCCACGTTGATGCCAGCGGGAAGATCCTGCAAAAATTCGGGCCAACGCCTACGAGCAATGAACACTCGGTTGCCAGCGGCTTACCGAATATCATCAAGTGGCGTCAACCAAATCGGGGTTTTGAAGGGCTGACCCGCCTGCCAGATGGCACGATCGTCATGGCTGTGCAAAGCACGCTGGATATCGACGGCAAAACCAAAAATAAAGCACAGTTTACGCGTCTGGTGATGTTTAATCCGGAAACCCAAACCAGCCGCATGCTGGGCTACCCCATCAACATCGACAGCTATAAGAAAGCGAAAGATGCCAAGATCGGCGACATCGTGGCGCTGGATAATCAGCGCATTCTGCTGGTCGAGCAAGGCGCGGATAAAGACAAACAGATGCAGAACCGCATCTATCTGGTCGATCTCAGCAAAGCGAGCGACCTGACGCCGTTCGATGCCGATGGAAAATCGCCAGAATTTGACGATCTCGCCCAGTTGGAAAAACGCGGCATTACGTTGGCGAGCAAGCAGGAGCTGGTCGATCTGCGTAAGCTCGGCTGGCAGCAGGAGAAAGTTGAGGGGCTGGCGCTGGTCGATCAGCAAACACTGGCCGTTATCAACGACAACGACTTTGGTCTGCAATCCGTGCTGCAATCTCCAGTGAAAGTGAAAGACAAAGCGGACGACTATCAGGTTACTGCCGATGGTAAACTGACGCGGGACGGAAAAGCCGTCGATACAACGCTAGCCATCAAACCGTTAGAGAAGCCAGAAGCCGATAATGAACTGTGGGTGATTCACCTAGCACAACCACTGAAGTAACCTTTAGTATGGCTTCCACCACAGGATCGAAGTGGAAGCCATCATTCAGCGCGGCAGGTACTCAGACGTGCTCGAACCAGTCACTATTCTGTTGCGCAATCGGCGTGATCGAATAGATCATTTCCTGCAAATGCTCACGAATCGCTTTTTCCGCGGCATCAGGATCGCGCGCTTTCAGGGCACTAAAAATCAGGTAGTGTTGTTGGATCAGGCTAACCGGCGGAGAAACCTGGCTCAGGCTGAGAAAACGTACGCGATCCATCGTCGCTTTGATCGATTCGATGGTTTCCCACGCCAGTGGACAGTTGGCAATCTGCGTAAGAAGCTGATGGAAACTGTCATCAAGACTGAGAAACTCGCGCACCTGCTCATTCTGCGCAGCCAGTTCCTGACGGCGTAAGTTGTGCTCCAGCGTCAGCAGTTGTTCATCTGTCACCATTTCTGCAGCCCGACGTACAATCGCGCACTCCAGCGCCTGACGGATAAAGCGGGCATCTGCCACGCGCTGCTCGGAGATCTTCATGACAAACGTGCCGCGCTGCGGCAGGATCTGCACCAATCCAGCCTCTGCCAGCTTGATAAAAGCCTCTCGAACCGGCTGGCGGGACACATCAAAACGCACAGAAATTTCTTTTTCAGACAGCAGCTTACCCGGCGGAATATTGCATTCCACAATGTCTTTGCGCAGTACGCGATAAATTTGCTGATTGACTGGTTCGTTGTTGTTGATCTGAAAAGAGGTATCCATGCCGCTGTGCTTAGCCAAGAAATTTACCGCTTATGATACACGCTTAGCGCAGCGAGTGTCAGTCTTACCGCACCCGCGGCGCTTTCGTCCTACCAAGACATCTCCTGCAAAGTGCCCTTCACGCCCTTCGCTAACAGCGACAGGTAGTGCTGCGTCACCGCATCGACAAAGACTGGATTGTTCGGTAAATCCTCACCAAAAATCGCCGTCAGCGTCAGCAATGCCGCAACACGGCTTTCACCTTCTGAGCTGCGTTGCACCGTTTCAGCAATCTGATCTTTTAGCGGATCGCTGATCTCAATCGGTTTTCCTTGTTCATCCACACCGCCGACATAGCGCATCCAGCCTGCCACACCGAGTGCCAGTGCATCAAAACGGCTGTCGCGCGCCAGATGCCAGCGGATCGAATCCAGCATCCGCTGCGGCAGTTTCTGCGAACCGTCCATCGCAATCTGCCACGTACGGTGCTTTAACGCCCGATTTCGATAGCGATCCAACAGCGCCTCCGCATAGGCCGCGAGATCAACCCCCTGTGTCCGTAGCGTTGGCGCTTGCTCATCCAGCATCAGATGGTGCGCCGCCGCGACCAGATCGCCGTCCTGCATGCACTCACTGATATGCTGATAGCCCGCCAAATACCCCAGATACGCCAGAAACGAGTGGCTGCCGTTCAACATGCGCAACTTCATTTCCTCAAACGGCAGCACATCCTGTACCAGCTCCGCGCCCGCTTTTTCCCATGCGGGGCGGCCGTTAACGAAGTTATCTTCAATCACCCACTGGAAGAACGGTTCACAGGCGATGCCCGCCGGATCGGCCACACCCAGTTGCCCTTGAATCGTCTCAAGCGTTTCCTCGGTGATAGCCGGAACAATTCGGTCCACCATGGTGGACGGAAAGGTGACGTGCTGCTCAATCCAGCGCGCCAGTTCGACATCCTGCTGTTCGGCCAGTTGCACGAGCACGTTGCGCGTAACGTGCCCGTTCTCTGGCATATTGTCGCAGGACATCACGCTGAATGCCGGTAGCTGGCGTTCCCGTCTGCGTTTGATGGCAGCCAGAATCACGCCGGGCAGCGAGCGTGGTTCTGTAGGGGACGCCAGGTCATGGCAAATCAGCGGATGTTCAAGATTCAACTGCCCCGTCGCCGGATGGTGGCAATAGCCTTTCTCCGTGACGGTAATCGACACAATGGCGATATCCGGTGCGCTTAGCGCTTCCAGCACCGCATCGATGCCTTCGACTTCCGCATGCAGCGCACCGGTTGCTACGCCGATGACTCGGCTATTCCAGCCGCTGTCCGCCATTTCGGACACCGACCACAGTAAATCCTGCTGGCGAATAGCCTCAATCTGCTGCTCGCCGCCAATCAGGTTGATTTCACAATAACCCCAGTCGCTGCCGTGCTCCATCGCTAACTTATCGGCACAGACTGCCTGATGCGCTCGGTGGAATGCGCCAAAGCCAATATGCGCAATACGTGTTTTTAGCAGGCTGCGGTCGTAACGCGGCACCACAACCTGCGGTTTAAGAGTAGAAAATTCGCTGATACTCATCGTTATCCTTGATAGGTGATTCAAAAAATACGTCTTCGCCCTAAATGATTCGAGTTGCAGTAAGGTCACCTCATCTGCAACTCGAACAATGACAATCTGAACGTTATGCCGCGTCGTCTAATTCATCTAAATCGCGATCTTTCACTTCCGGCATGCAGATAGCCGCAAATAAGCCAATCACTGAGTAGGCAATCAGCATCACGACAATCGGCCACCAGGAACCCGTCATGTTGCAGAAAATACCGGCTAATACTGGACCGAAACCAACGGCAACTAACCCACCGGTTTCTTTGGCAATCGCCATTTGCGTAAAGCGGCTACGCCCACCAAACATTTCTGCCAGAGTGATATTCTCCAGTGCAAATAATCCCAGCACCGCGAAGTTATGAATAATGATGATGCTGACGATAATGACATTCACGCTATTCTCTTTATCAACAATAAGAGAGAGCATTGGGTAGGCTAGTAATATCGCCGAGATATTCAGAATAATATAAGGTATGCGACGCCCCACTTTATCCGATAGCCATCCTAATAACGGAATGGTGATAAAACCGATAATAGAACTGATCATCAAGGCATCTGTTGGAATATATTTCTCAAACAGCAGCGTTTGAACCAAATATCCCGCTAGGAAGGTCTGAATTAATCCTGAATTTCCCGCCTGACCAAAACGTAACCCAACCGCCAGCCAAAATGCTTTGCCTCTGAACATCGACAATATGGATTTTTGCTCGCTTTGCTCAACCACCAGTGCGGGGGATGGCTCTTCAGTACCGGATACATCATTGCTGACTTTCTCAAAGACTGGGCTTTCTTTCAGGTTCATGCGCAGCCAGATCGCGAATATCATCACGATGACGCTAGCCAGGAACGGCACACGCCAGCCCCATGCCAATAATTCTTCTCTGGAGAGGGCAAAGAACATGAAGGCCCAAATAGCCGTGGCGCTAAGCGTACCGCAGTTGGTGCCCATAGCCACCAGTGAGGAAATAATCCCGCGTTTCCCCTTCGGCGCATATTCCGCCAGCATCGTTCCCGCACCGGAGATCTCCGCCCCTGCACCTACACCCTGTACGATACGCAAGGTCACCAGCAAGATCGGTGCGAAAATACCGATCTGCGCGTAGGTCGGCAGCACGCCGATTAACGTGGTACAGATACCCATCATGGTAATGGTAATAAAGAGCACTTTCTTTCTACCAATGGAGTCACCCATGCGGCCGAAAATAAAGGCGCCGACAATACGTGCCACGTAGCCAGCACCATAGGTGCCCATTGCCAGAATCAGCGCCATCGCCGCCGATTGTTCAGGGAAGAAGATTTCATGGAAGACCAGCGCCGCCCCGAGCGAATACAGTTGGAAATCCATAAATTCCAATGCGGTGCCCAGCCAGCCGGATACCGCCGCTTTGACTAAGTCAGAGGTACTTCTTGCAGGCTTATTTTGTCCAGATGCTATCTTATGCTTATTCATATATATACTCTCGACGATTTGTAATTATGGTAGAGCACAGTAAATAAAATTACCGTTCATCATGGTGTCGAAATCCACTCCAGTCCGTTATTAGCGGCCTGGAGTAATTAAGAGAGAAATAATTACTTAAAATGAATCATGATATTATTATGTAGTCGATAACGTTTTTCCTTTTATACCCGTCATACTTCAAGCTGCTTGTGCGTTGGCCGCCCTTACTCACCCCAGTCACTTACCTGAGTAAGCTCTTGGGGATTCGCTCGGTTGCCGCGTTACAAGGCCATAAATGGGCCTTGCCCTAAAGGGTCAACGCAGAGCGTTGTTCAAAACGCTAACGTTTTGTCACGCAAATCGAATTATTTAGGGTATATATCATTCGGTGACATTATTTATATCTGTCATGCATCATTAAATTTCAGCAGGACTTTGCAGCAGCGTTTTTGATCTTTTTCAAAAACTTCAATTGCCTGTACAACCTCCTGATAATCAAACCGGTGAGTAATCAGTTTTTCCGGATCGATACGTTTCTCTTTCAGCCACGCAATCACGATTGGGAATTTGTTGGCATTCAACCGTGATGAGAAAATGGAGAGCTCTTTGCTGGTGATGCCCTGCTGGCTAACCTGACAAGGTTCGCTGGAAAAACCCATGATGGCGATACGTGCCGCAGGAGACGCAATCGTAATCGCTTCCTGCAAAATAGACGGATGGCAGGCAGCATCAACAATCAGCGTAGGCTTGATATTCAACGCTTCCAGTTCGTCTTTTAAGGACAGCGATGCGTTGTTGATAACCCTGTCCGCTCCGCTGCGTAATGCCATATCCAGACGTTCAGGAATGCGATCGACGACAATGACTTCCTTCACGTTGAACACACCTTTCAGCACCTGAACCGAGGTCAACCCCATCGGCCCCGCGCCATAAATCAGGGCGACATCCTGCTCCGTCGGCTTCACCTGTGCAGTCACGTTGGCGGAAATCGTGAAAGGCTCCACCATGACGGCTAACTCATCAGGAATCTCATCCGGAATAGTGTGCGCGTTCTTCGCTGGTACGGCGGCATACTCGCTGAACCCGCCATCACGATGCACGCCCAGCACCACCAGTGAGGTACAGACGTTCGGCTTGCCGATAGAACACGGGTAGCAGTGGCCGCAGCTTACGACCGGATCGACCGACACGCGTTCGCCCAGACGGGAGGTGTCCACGCCCTCACCGACCGCTTCAATCACGCCGAAGAATTCATGTCCAATCACGCGTGGGTACTTGGCAAAAGGGTTATGCCCGCGATAGATGTGGCTGTCCGAACCACAGATGCCCGCCAGCTTCACCTTCACCCGAACTTCGCCTGCCGCTGGTTGCGGAATACTGCGTTCTTCAATCACCAACGTATTTGGCTGCTGTATCACAATGCTTTTCATGTTTTAGCCTCTTATTCCCCATTCGACCCTTACCAATTCCACAGCGTGCCGTCTTCCAGACGGGCAACCGGCAAATAAGCGGGGTCATAGGGATATTTGGCCGCCAGCTTTTCATCGAACTCGATGCCTAACCCCGGTTTTTCGCCTGGGTGCATGTAGCCATTATCGAACGTCCAGCTATGTGGGAACACTTCCAGCATTTGCTCCGAATATCCCATGTACTCCTGTACGCCGAAGTTTGGCACCCAGAGATCAAAATGCAGTGCCGCCGCCATGCAAATAGGCGACAGATCCGACGGCCCATGCGAACCGGTGCGTACCTGATAGAGTGAGGCAAAATCGGCGATGCGGCGCATGCCGGTAATGCCGCCCGCGTGGGTAATCGTCGTGCGAATGTAGTCGATGAGCTGTTCTTCGATCAGCTGCTTGCAGTCCCAGATGCTGTTAAAGACTTCCCCCACCGCAATCGGCGTGACGGTGTGTTGGCGAATTAAGCGGAAACACTCCTGATTTTCCGCCGGCGTTGGGTCCTCCATCCAGAAGAGGCGATAGTCTTCAATGCTTTTGCCAAAGCGCGCCGCTTCAATCGGCGTGAGGCGGTGGTGCATGTCGTGCAGCAGATGTTCATCAAAACCAAACTTATCGCGCACCGCTTCAAACAATTTCGGCGTGAAATCGAGGTATTTCTCCGTCGACCACAGTTGCTCTTCCGGCCAATTGCCTTTCGTCGCCGGCTCATACGCCAACCCTTTGCCCTTCGCCATGCCGTAGGTGGTTTTCATACCCGGCACGCCGCACTGCACGCGAATCGCCTTGAAGCCCTGATCGCGATGCTTGGCGTAATCGTCCAACACTTCATCAATCGAGTGGCCTGTGGTGTGGCAATACACCATCACGCCCGTGCGCGATGCGCCCCCCAGCAGTTGATAGAGCGGCATGTTGGCAGCTTTGGCTTTGATGTCCCACAGCGCCATATCGACCGCGGAAATCGCGGACATCGTTACCGGGCCACGACGCCAGTACGCGCCTTTGTAAAAATATTGCCAAATGTCTTCGATCTGGTGCGCATCGCGGCCGATAAGCTGCGGGCACACATGATCTTTGAGGTAAGAGGCGACCGGCAATTCACGCCCGTTGAGCGTCGCATCGCCGAGGCCAGTTAATCCGCTATCTGTCGTAATTTTCAGGGTGACAAAGTTCCGCCCCGGGCAGGTGACAAACACTTCAGCGCTGACAATTTTCACGTTACTTATCCTTCTATGCATGTAGCCATTCGTTTATGCTGACTACCATACAAGTATATTAATAACGATAATTTGAATCGCCTCACATTTATTCACATCTGCAACATTTATCTAAAATCACTGATTCGAGAGAAGAGAAACTGGAGTACGTAGAGGGGAGATAAATCCTTTTTACTCTTATCCAGCTTTACGAAACGTAAGATTAAAACGGCATTCGTCGGACATCCCTGCCGGCACGTTACCGCTTTTCAACGGCAAAATGCCGTGGAAATAGAGCCGTGATTCGCCGCCCCAGACCACCACATCGCCGTGCGTCAACGCCACACGCTGCGCTTTATCACTCCGCGCCTTGCCACCAAACAGGAACGTCGCGCTAAGCCCCAGCGAGACGGACACAATCGGTTGGTGAAAATCCCGTTCGTTTTTATCCTGATGCAGAGACATACGTGTGCCGACGTCATAGCGGTTGATCAGGCAGGCATCCGGTT
Organism: Pectobacterium sp. CFBP8739; assembly: GCF_013449375.1. Lineage (GTDB taxonomy): Bacteria > Pseudomonadota > Gammaproteobacteria > Enterobacterales > Enterobacteriaceae > Pectobacterium. The sequence goes on from NZ_JACDRR010000021.1 coordinate 31,355, forward strand.
CAAAATCAGCAAAGCCGGCTTCGCTCGCGGCCTGCTGTGCCAATCGGGAAAAAGCCTCCGGCATAGCAGGCCACGCTTCTCCGCTCAGCGGATCGTGTGAGGTGTAGCGATAGCCATGTGCATCCGTCACCCAACCGAGCGACCCGCAGTTGCTCATCGCCACCGACATCACAAAACCACCCGGCGTCACCATCTTCCGCAGCGGCGCACGCGCGGTGACGGCTTTCAGCCCCGCAAGCAATGCCGAGGCGTCATCATAGGCGCGCCCACGCAGGATAAACGCCCCCGAAGCCAGCGTTTCCGTCCAGCGACGCGGCGCTTCATCGGCAAATAAATCAACATTCACGATAATGAGTCCCCTTGCGGATGCGTGCCCTATTCTTTCTCCAGCCGTTCTTTGTCCAACTGTTCTTTCTTCAACAACGCGCGTTTACGCACAATGCCCCAGCGATAGCCTGACAGCGCGCCGTCGTGTCGAACCACGCGATGACAGGGAATGGCAACCGCCAGCCGATTTGCCGCACAGGCACCCGCGACCGCACGCACGGCGGCTGGAGCGCCAATACGCTCAGCAACCTCACGATAGCTCAGCGTTTCTCCTGCGGGGATCGCCCGCAGCGCCTGCCAGACGCGCTGTTGGAATGCCGTACCGCGAATATCCAGCGGCAGCGTCAGTCCGATAGCCGGATCGTCGACAAATCCGACAACCTGTGCCATCCGTTGCTCAAACGCCGCATCGCCGCCGATCAACTGTGCGTTAACAAACATCTCCTGAAGCGCGTTGAGCAGCGATTCAGGATCGTCTCCCAACAGGATCGCGCAGATCCCTTTCTCGCTTTCCGCCACCAGCACCTCGCCGAGTGAGCAGCAAGCAACGGCAAAGTGGATCGTCATCCCTTTTCCTTTGTTCTGAAACGCCGTCGGCGTCATTCCTAAATGCGCCCCCGCTGCGGCATAAAAGCGCCCGCTGGCGTCATAGCCCGCCGCGGTAATCGCTGCGGTGACCGCTCCCTTTTCTGCCAGTTGTTCACGTAGCTGCCGATGACGATGGGCGCTGGCATACTGTTTTGGCGTCAGGCCGGTGATGGTTTTGAACACGCGATGAAAATGGAACACGCTGATCCCCACGGCTTGAGCCAGCACCGCCAGCGTCGGCTGATGCGCTGACTGCTCAATTATCCGGCACGCGTGGGCAATCTGCTGCACCTGCTGTTCCTGCCGCGAACGTGTTCCCGGACGACAGCGTTTACACGGGCGGAAACCTGCTACCTGCGCCTCGTTGGCCGTCGCGAAAAACACTACATTTTCACGCTGAGGCTGGCGTGATGCACAGGAGGGCATACAGTAAATCCCCGTCGTCTTCACCGCATAGATAAAGCAGCCGTCAGCCGCGTGATTACGTGTCACCACCGCCTGCCAGCGCGAGTCAGCATCCTGAAACGGCGTATCACTCAGCATCGTATCGTTACGCATTTGTACACCTCACTCCAATCTCGGCATTACTGCCAATCTTACTATTACTGAAAGTCATGCCATGCGCTAACACTAAGCCGAAGCCACTTTACGCACACGTGCAACGCTTGCTTTTTCATCCGAATAGTCATTTCCACATGGCGCACCATGCGGCAATCTCCTATGCTCGTTTTCTGCCTTTGCGCTCTCATCACGGAAGCCGTTTATGCCATCCCATCCGCCGTCGGATTTCACACAGCAGGCCAAAATCCATCTCAGCGCCATCAATACACGCTGGGCCAGCCTGATCGAACAGATTGGCGACTGTCGCCATCAAACCGCGCCACACCGGGAACCTTATGAGGCGCTGATGCGTGCCGTTGCCTACCAGCAGTTGACGACGCGTGCCGGAGACGCGATGGTCGCGAAGCTCCTGCGGGTACATGGTGATGTCTTCCCCAGCCCGGAACAGATGCTGGCCTGCTCCACCGACACGCTGCGGCAATGTGGTTTTTCTGCGCGTAAAGCGGATACGCTGCACGGCATCGCACAGGGTGCGCTGAGCGGACTGGTTCCCAGCCTCGAACAGGCCGCAAAAATGGATGATGACATGCTCATTCAGCAGTTGACGTCGCTCAAGGGGATCGGGCGCTGGACGGTAGAAATGTTTTTGATTTACTCGCTTGAACGCACCGACATCATGCCGCTCGACGATCTCGGTATTCGTCAGGGGTTACGCTACGCTTACGATTTGCCGGAGATGCCGAAACCGCGCGAGTTGCAGGCACTCAGCCTGCCATGTCGGCCTTATCGCACGGTGGCGTCGTGGTATTTATGGCGATCGCTTGAATTACCGGCGTATCAGAGCTTTAAACTGACACACCGGTAACGCACGAATTAACGCAAATGAATTAGCGCAGACGGGAGTTGGCCGACACCGGACGAACATGGCGACGGCGGCTCACAATGCGTTCCCGCAACGTATCGTAGGCCCAGTTATACACCACGGTGTACGGCAGGAAGAACAGGAAGAAGCCGATCTCCACCATCAGCGCCTGCCATAGCGTGACGTTCAGCATCCACGCCGCTGCGCTGACGGGCTCAACCTGCTGGAAAAATAGCCCGCAGGCACGTGCCGCCATCACTGCCGCCATTACGCTGGCAAAATCACATCAGTAATCCCATCGGCCACAGCATTGTGGCTTTATGATGTATCCGAGTTTCTTCCAGAGATAAAAAACGGATAGCCGCGTCTTTATATCGCCAGGTAATAACATTAAAGATTAAATGGTTATTGTTTTTAGTTTCACCATTTACTTTACTTAATTAAGCCAATTAAAAGAGGAATATCTTCACGTTAAATTGCGTGCCATTTCCCAGCGCATCCGCGCACAGGAAACCTCTGTCATACCGCCGTTCCACGCGTCTGCGCCGGGGAAAAAATAACACGTGCATTATTATTGTGATGTACCAAAGTGGTACTTCCCGACAAAAAACCATACTATTATGGCGATTACTACTTTTGTATTCGAGACATCCCTGTAGTGCTGCGGTAATACGCCTTAATAATAAGATGCTGAATCCTATAAGGTGAAAAATTTACTAATTAATGCAATTGCAAGTGAGAAAAAAATGTCGAATAAACCCTTCTATTACCAAGATCCTTTTCCACTCAGTAAAGATGACACCGAATATCGCCTGCTGAGCAGCGATTTTGTCTCTGTCGCCCAGTTTGAAGGTCAGGACATCCTGAAGATCGAGCCAGCCGCGTTGACCCTTCTGGCTCAGCAAGCCTTCCACGATGCCTCTTTCATGCTCCGTCCCGCCCACCAACAGCAAGTGGCCGATATTCTTAGCGATCCGGAAGCCAGCGAAAACGATAAATACGTTGCCCTGCAATTCCTGCGCAACTCAGAAATTTCCGCCAAGGGCATCCTGCCAACCTGTCAGGATACTGGTACGGCGATCATCGTCGGTAAAAAAGGCCAGAACGTCTGGACTGGCGGTAACGACGCCGAGGCGCTGTCCAAAGGCGTGTACAACACGTTCGTTGAAGACAACTTGCGTTACTCGCAGAACGCCGCGCTGGATATGTACAAAGAGGTCAACACCGGCACTAACCTGCCTGCACAGATTGACCTCTACAGCACCGAGGGCGAGGACTATAAATTCCTGTTCGTCACCAAAGGCGGCGGTTCCGCTAACAAAACCTATCTGTATCAGGAAACTAAAGCGCTGCTGACGCCGGGTAAACTGAAAAGTTTCCTGATCGAGAAAATGCGTTCACTGGGCACCGCGGCCTGTCCGCCGTACCATATCGCGTTTGTCATTGGCGGCACTTCGGCAGAAACCACGCTGAAAACCGTTAAGCTGGCGTCAACCAAGTACTACGACGAACTGCCGACCGAAGGCAATGAACATGGCCAGGCGTTTCGTGATGTCGCGCTGGAGCAGGAAATTCTGGAAGCCGCACGCGATCTGGGCCTGGGCGCGCAGTTCGGCGGTAAATATTTTGCGCACGACGTGCGGATTATCCGCCTGCCACGCCACGGCGCCTCTTGCCCTGTTGGTATGGGCGTGTCCTGCTCGGCTGACCGTAACATCAAAGGTAAGATCAACCGCAAGGGCGTCTGGCTGGAGCAGTTAGAGCAGAACCCAGGTAAATATATCCCTGAGCACCTGCGTGAAACAGGCGAAGGCGATGCGGTTAAAATCGACCTGAATCGCCCGATGGCCGAGATCCTGAAGACGCTGTCGCAGTACCCCGTATCCACCCGTCTTTCCCTGACTGGCACCATCATCGTGGGTCGTGATATTGCTCACGCCAAGCTGAAAGAACGTCTGGATAACGGCGAAGGCCTGCCGCAGTACATCAAAGATCACCCGATTTACTACGCGGGGCCGGCAAAAACGCCAGAAGGTTATCCGTCCGGCTCGTTAGGCCCAACCACCGCTGGCCGCATGGATTCCTACGTTGATTTATTGCAGGCCAACGGCGGCAGCATGATCATGCTGGCAAAAGGCAACCGCAGCCAGCAGGTGACCGACGCGTGCCATAAACACGGCGGTTTCTACCTCGGCAGCATCGGCGGCCCGGCAGCGATTCTGGCGCAGAACAGCATCAAGAGCCTGACCTGCGTGGAATACCCGGAGCTGGGTATGGAAGCTATCTGGAAAATCGAAGTTGAAGATTTTCCGGCCTTTATTCTGGTCGATGATAAAGGCAACGATTTCTTCCAGGTGATCCAGAGCGCCAAGTGCGTGAAATGCGGTTAACTCACTCTTACTGTGATTAGAGGTTAGTAGCTAACGCCAGCCGAGCGGGAGTAACGGATAGATCGTAAAGTCGCTGTAAACACGTCCATGTGCGCTCGGCTTGCGCAGATATGAATCTCATCCCTGAGATTCACCCTTTCAGGGCCGTCGCTAGCGACGTTCAAAAACGTTCCTGACGTTTTTGTCCATGGTGCAAACGCTTTACTCTTCTATTCCGTTACTCCCGTTTTCGTTCGGTAAATAGGTTTGTCTGCGGTCTACAGCGCCCCGATTTTCGGGGCGTTTTTTATTTGATGCCCAACCGCTTCGCCAGCCGATGCAGGTTGCCGCTGTCTAGTTCAAGTTCCCTTGCGCAGGATGACCAGTTGCCCTCATGGCGTGCCAGCGTTTGTTGGATGACTCGACGCTGATAGTCGTCCGTTGCCTCCCGCAGGCCGCCACTGATGAAATACGCGGGTGCCGTGTCGATAGCGCTCGACGCCCCTGCGGCGGCATGAACAGGCAGGGAGGGAAGCTCAAGATTGAAATGCTCACGCCCCAACAGCACCTCGCCCGATTCCTGTCCTGCTCTCGCCAGCACGGTGGCACGGTAAATAGCGTGTTCCAGCTCGCGCACATTCCCCGGCCAGTCGTATTGTTCCAATAGCGCGCCCGTGTCGGCCGTTAACGCCAGACGTGCCAGCCCCAGTTGCACGCGGCTGCGCTCACAGAAGAACCCCGCCAACAGCGCCACATCCTGACGGCGCTCGCGCAGCGGCGGTACGGATAGCGGGAACACGCTCAGACGGTGGAACAAGTCAGCACGAAAAGCGCCATCCAGCACCGCCTGCCGCAAGTCACGGTTAGTCGCCGCCAGCACGCGCACGTTCACTTTCAGGCTATTGTCATCACCCACGCGCTGGAGATCGCCATACTGCAATACACGCAGCAGTTTCGCCTGTAGCGTCAGCGACAGTTCGCCAATCTCATCCAGAAATAGCGTGCCGTTATCCGCCATTTCAAACTTACCGGTGCGATGATGGATCGCTCCGGTAAACGCGCCCTTCACATGACCAAACAGCTCACTCTCCGCGACCGACTCCGGCAGTGCGGCGCAGTTCAGGTACACCAGAGGATGACTTGCGCGGCTGGAACCACGATGGATTGCTCGCGCCACCAGCTCTTTACCAACGCCGGTTTCCCCCATAATCAGCACGTTCAGATCGGAGCCCGCGACGATATCGACCTCCTTCTTTAGCCGCTGCATCGGTTCCGACAGCCCGACCATTTCCTCCACGCTTTCCGCCGCCGGACTTTCAGCACGGACCGGCGCGGGCAACTGCCGCTCAAGACGCTCCATCAGCAGCGCATTGCTCAGCGCTGCCGCCGCCATCGCCCCCACCAGCCGCAGTTCTTCATCGCTAAAATGGTCGAACTGGCAGGGATCCATACCGTCCACGGTCAGCGCCCCGATCAGATTCTGATTGGCAAACAGTGGCAGGCCGACGCAAGCATGCACCTTAAGATCCTCCTGACTGGGAATCAGGCCGTCATAGGGGTCGGGAAGCTGGCTATCCGCCGGGAAGCGCACCACGTCGCCCGCACGGGCAATCGCCTCCAGACGGGGATGATCGGACAGGCGAAAGCGTCGCCCCAGCACGTCCGGCGCCAGACCGTCGATCGCCAGCGGGCGGAACAGCTGATTCTCGTAACGCAGCAGCGCCGAGGCATCACAGCGCAGCAGTTGGCGCAGGCTGTTAATCAAGCGCTGAAAACGATCCTGATTTGATAGCCCCATTTGCAACTCGATAGCGATACGGGCAAGGGCATTAATGGAGAGTGTCATGGTGTGTCCTAATGACAGAGCCTGTGTCATTAAGACAATAGGCAAACCATGTCATTTTGACAATAAGTATTTATTAAATAGTTATAAATCAATATATTAAAAATTGGCACACTTTCTGCAATCTCTACAGCATATTTCCGTATACGACTATTGAGGTTTCAGAACATGGCAATTCACGTTAAGAACAATATTCATTGGGTTGGACAACGCGACTGGGAAGTGCGTGATTTTCACGGCACGGAGTACAAGACGCTGCAAGGCAGCAGCTATAACAGTTATCTGATCCGCGAAGAAAAAACCGTGCTGATCGATACTGTCGATCACAAGTTCAGCCGCGATTTTGTGCAGAACCTGATGGCGGAAGTGGATCTGAACACGATTGACTACATTGTGATCAACCACGCCGAAGAAGATCACGCCGGGGCGCTGAGCGAACTGATGGCGCGTATTCCCAACACGCCAATTTATTGTACCCACAATGCGATCGATTCCATCACCGGTCACCATCATCACCCTGAGTGGAATTTCCATACGGTCAAAACTGGCGACAGGCTGGATATCGGTAACGGCAAGCAGTTGATCTTTATCGAAACGCCAATGCTGCACTGGCCGGATAGCATGATGACCTATATGACCGAGGACGCCGTGCTGTTCAGTAACGATGCGTTCGGTCAGCACTACTGCGATGAGCACCTGTTCAATGACGAAGTGGATCAGACAGAACTGTTCGAACAATGCCAGCGCTATTTCGCCAACATTCTGACGCCGTTCAGCCGCTTAGTCACCGCCAAGATCCATGAAGTGCTGGGCTTCAACCTCCCGCTGTCGATGGTGGCGACCTCACACGGCGTGGTATGGCGTGACGATCCTGCCCAGATCATCCACCTGTATCTGAAATGGGCGGACAGCTATCAGGAAGATCGCATCACGCTGTTTTACGACACCATGTCCAACAACACCCGCATGATGGCCGACGCCATTGCGCAAGGCATCAACGATGTCGACCCCGGCGTCGCGGTGAAAATCTATAACGTCGCCCGCCACGATAAGAACGAAATCCTGACGCAGGTCTTCCGCTCGAAAGGCGTGCTCGTCGGTTCATCTACCATGAATAACGTGATGATGCCGAAGGTCGCCGCCATACTGGAAGAGATCACTGGCCTGCGTTTCCAAAACAAGAAAGCCTCAGCGTTCGGCAGCTATGGCTGGAACGGCGGCGCGGTCGATCGCATTCAAACCCGTCTGATGGACGCCGGTTTTGAAACCACGCTGGCGCTGAAAACCAAGTGGCGTCCTGACGGTTCCGCACTGGAAATTTGCCGCGAACACGGCCGCGAAATTGCTCGTCAGTGGGCGCTGCATCCGCTGGATGATACGCCAGCCCGTCGCGTCATCTCGCCCGTAAAACAGACCACGGTGACACCACAAACCGCCAGCGCCCCGCAGGGTGTGAGCGCCCCCGCCGAGAGCGCCTGTGGTTGCAGTGAAGTCGCAGCGCCGCAGTCCGCAGCACAGCCAGCAATGCCGTCAGAAAGCGGCTGTATGCAGTGCAGCGTCTGCCAGTGGATTTACGATCCGGCACTGGGCGAGCCGATGCAGGATGTCCCCCCCGGAACCATGTGGTCGGACGTACCAGACAGCTTCCTCTGCCCGGAATGCGGGCTGGGCAAAGACGTTTTCAATCCGATTAGCTAAGGAGAGGATGATGAAAGATATCGTGATTATTGGCGCGGGCTTTGCCGCCCGCCAGCTTATTCGACAGCTCCGCAAACTGGATGCGCACTGTCCTATCCGCCTGATCACCGCTGACAGCGGCGATGAGTACAACAAACCGGATTTAAGCCATGTGATGAGCCTGCAACAGCACGCCGACGATCTGACCAAGATGCAGGCCACCGCGTTTGCCGAAGAAAACCGCATTACGCTGCTGGCCAATACGCGTGTCACCGCCATTGATCGCCATGCGCAACAGGTCGTCTGTGGTACGGAGCGTTACGATTACCATAAGCTGGTGTTCGCAACGGGAGCGAGCGCCATCGTGCCGCCAATTCCGGGATGCGAACATATGCTGACGCTCAATAGCCAGCAAGAATACCGCGCCCATGAACGTCGACTCTGGCAGGCCAAGCACGTACTGGTGCTCGGAGCCGGACTCATCGGCACTGAGCTGGCGATGGATTTGGATCGCGCGGGAAAACAAGTCACGCTGGTTGACTGTGCCAGCAACATTCTGCCGGCATTGATACCGCCTGAAGTCAGCGCGCGCCTACAATTCACGCTGACGCAACAAGGGGTTTCACTGCTGCTGAACACGACCCTGCAACAGTTGGAGAAAACCGAAACCGGTGTGCTGGCCACATTTACCGATGGCCGAACTGTCGAGGCGGACGAAGTCCTCTCCGCTATCGGTTTGCAGGCCAACACATTGCTGGCGAAAGCAGCGGGGTTAGCGGTGCAGAAAGGTATTCAGACCAATGCGCAGTTACAGACCACCGATCCGCAGATTTATGCGCTGGGCGACTGCGCGGAAATTGGCGGTAAGCTCCAGCCCTTCCTGCAACCTATTCAGCTCAGCGCCATGACGCTGGCGAAGAACCTGCTGGGTGCCAGCGAGTCCCTGACGCTGCCGCCGATGCTGGTGAAAATCAAGACGCCGCTGTTTCCGTTACAAATGGCGGGTGATACCACGCGTGGCGACTTGCACTGGCAGCAGGAATGGAACGATCAGGGGATGGTAGCGAAAGCGCTGGATCGTCAGCAGGCGCTGCGCGCCTTTGTGGTCGGCGGTGAACGGATGAAAGAGGCATTTCCGCTGCTGCGACAGCTTTCCACGACGAGTGCAACCATGACGAATGTAACCATGACGAATGTAACTACAGCCTGACACAGCAAAAATAAATGATGCATTTAAAATACATATTTCTGGTCAACCCGCGTGCGGATTAATAGAATAAAGCCATCGCTTTTGGAATTTACAGAGGTAAACATGCAAGATCTCATTTGTTATAAGAAGATGCCGCAGTGGAACAGCCAGACGCTGCCTGCCGCGTTTCAGGAAAAGCACAACACGCAGGAAGGTACCTGGGCAAAACTGACCGTTTTTAAAGGGGAAATGGCCTTCTCCATGCTGACCGAAGATGGCGAGACGCTGGAGACGTTCCGGTTCTCCGAGCAGAACCAGCCGCCGTTTGTTGAGCCACAGGCATGGCACCGCATCGTTTCCTTCTCTGACGATCTGGAATGTCAGCTCAGCTTTTTCTGCTCGGCGGAAGATTTCTATCATAAAAAATACGGTCTGACGCGAACCCACTCCGAAGTGATCAACGCAGTGCAGTACATCAAACCGGGCAAAACGCTGGATTTAGGCTGCGGCGGCGGACGTAACTCGCTGTATCTGAACCGACGTGGGTTTGACGTCACAGCCTGTGATAAGCACGAACAGAGCATTGATTCGCTGAATAACATCATCAAGAGCGAAGCGCTGGAAAACATCCGAGCGGGCGTTTACAACATCAATCTGGCGGAAATCAAAGAACAGTACGACTTTATCCTGTCAACCGTCGTGCTGATGTTTCTGGAACGCGATCGCATTCCGCACATCATCAGCAATATGCAGGACAGTACCGTTAACGGTGGCTATAACCTGATTATTGCCGCGATGTCGACGGAAGATTGCCCGTGCCCGATGCCCTTCTCGTTTACCTTTCAAGAAGGTGAGCTGAAGAACTATTACGCCGACTGGGAGATCCTCAAATACAACGAGGATATGGGTGAGTTGCACAAGACGGATGCACACGGCAACCGCATCAAACTGCGCTTTGCCACGCTACTGGCAAGAAAGCCATAAACACAGGCTGGTCATTAGAAACCTACCCCGTAAAATACAAAAGGGCCGATGAATCGGCCCTTTTGTTTGCGTGGTATCTGCGTGAATCAGCTGGCTTTGCGCTCTGCCGCAATGCGGTAAGCCACCAGATCTTCAATCGTCAGTACCGGCATGTTGTGCTGCTTGGCAAACGCGATCACTTCCGGCGCGTGCGCCATTGAGCCATCATCGTTCGTCAGTTCACACAGAACGCCAGACGGCTTCAGGCCCGCCAGCGTCATCAGGTCTACCGTTGCTTCAGTGTGACCACCGCGCGTTAACACGCCACCCGGTTGGGCGCGCAGCGGAAATACGTGACCAGGGCGATTCAGGTCACTCGGCTTGGCGTTATCCGCAATCGCAGCACGAATGGTGGTCAGGCGGTCGGCAGCGGAAACCCCCGTTGTAACGCCTTCGGCAGCTTCAATCGTTACAGTGAACGCCGTTTGGTAATGGCTGGAGTTCTTCTCCACCATCATCGGCAATTCTAACTGCTGGCGACGCTCTTCCGTCAGGCACAGGCACACAATGCCACTCCCGTGACGAATCGTCAGCGCCATTTGTTCAACAGTCATATTTTCAGCGGAGAAGATCATGTCACCTTCGTTTTCACGATCTTCATCATCCAACACCAGCACGCCGCGGCCATGACGCAGTGCATCAAGTGCGCGTTCTACGCGTTCGGTAGGATTGCCAAATTCAGAAAGTAATGTCTGATTCATGGTAAAAACCTCAATGTTATTATGAATTACCAGAATCAGGGCGAGCTTGAGGAGTAACCATTACGACTGGTTGCATAGTAATAGTTAGCAAAAATAACGCGAGCGAGCATGTAGCCCGACAGATACCGTTACTCTCTCCCATCCGGACTTTAACCGTCGGCCCCGGAATTACACCGGATCTGCTGACCCCACATTGCGAAATCGATAATCAACATCGAAAAACACAGTATGAGCGCTCGCGGGCTTCCAGTATGTATACTGGTTTACCGCCGGTGGGGAATTACACCCCGCCCTGAGAATAAGCGCATTTACTATAACGCTAATACCTCGACAGGGCAATTGATCCGCCGCAGGAAATAGGGCAAAACGTATGCTGAATTGCAGTAAAACTATTCTCAATTACAGTAAAACTATTCTGAATTACAGTAAAACCATGCTGAATATGTGCAAAGCAGGAAGCGGATTTAGTTTATCCATCTCACAACTCGCATTACACTTACTCTCGCATTACACTTGCTGTAGTAGTGACTTTACATAACCTAATCAGGAAAGCGACATGATTGACCCAAAGAAGATTGAGCAAATCGCCCGTCAAGTGCATGAATCTATGCCAAAAGGTATCCGGGAATTGGGTGATGATGTAGAGAAAAAGATTCGTCAGGTCTTGCAAGCACAGCTGACCCGATTGGATTTGGTGAACCGTGAAGAGTTCGATATTCAGACGCAGGTTCTGCTCCGCACGCGCGAGAAGATTGCCCGCCTGGAACAGCGTATGACCGAGCTGGAAGCGAAATTGTCTACGGAAGAAAAGCCTGCCGCAGCGCCGGAAAACGACTAATCCTTCCCCTGTCATCATCACGATGCAACGCCCTAGTCAGGGCGTTGCTCAATTCCCAAATAGCAATATTGAGAAAAAACGAACTCAGTGAGAAAGCAGTTCAACCGACTTACGCGGCAGGAACAGCCACAGTACGACCAGCATGATTAACGCATACAGCGATTTCCAGCCGATCATCAGCAACAGCGCACAGCAAAGAAAACCGCCGATTGCCGCCATCACACGCGCACGTCCTTTCAGTAAACGCCATCCAGCCAGCATACACAGCAAATAGATCAGCACAAAGATACCGTTCGCGTACACAATCAGCAGATCCAGCGGTAGCCTGAGCCAGTAAATTAACAGGCAGCACACCAAACAGCAGCTCACGACAACCGACAGCGCATTTACCGGCGCATGTCCTGCGGACAGCTTTGCCAATGCGCTGCTTCGCGGTGCCTGCGACCAGACGAGGCGGGCGAAACCCTGCGTATAAATATTCACGCTGGCAAAGCAAGCCAGATACCCGACAAAGCAGGCAATCCACAGTGCATGTTCACCAAACAATTGCACAACGATACCCGGCAGTGACGCCGTGGCCGCCATCCCCTCACCATAAGCCTTAAAATGCAATACCGCCACTGTGCATCCCCAGTAAACCGCGCCAGCAACCAGCATGCCGATGAGTAAAGCCCGCGGAAAATCGCGCTCCGGCACCCGGAATTCCGTCGCCATATGGGCAAACGCTTCAAGACCCACGAAGCACCAGAACATCACAGCCAGCGCGCCAAAGGTGTTAGACCATGACAGTTCACTCACCGACGGCCAAGGAATGTGTGCGGGCGTAATATCACCCTGCCACCAGATGGCAACGACCAATCCCACCACCAACATCGCGATAACGATCTGAATATTGGCGCTGGATCCTGCACTACGTAGGCCAAGCAGCCAGATACCGCCCAGCGTCAGCAACTGTACGCAAAGCAACCCCAGATCACTCCAGCCAAACGCCGCCTGCCAGAATCCAGCGGCAATTTGCAAGGCAGCAGGCAGACCCAGTGGAATAACGGACAGGAATAGCCAGCCGGTCACTCGCGCCATGCGCGGCCCAAAGGCCTGGTTAACAAAGTGCGCGGCTCCGCCCGCATTAGGAAAATGTTGCCCCAGTGAGGCAAAGCCAATGGCGATAGGGAAAACAAACAGAATCAAGATCGGCCATGCCCACAGGCTATCTTGCTGTGCCAGTTGCGCGACCAACGCAGGAACCGCAAACACCCCTGTCCCCAGCAACGAAGTCGACAGCAGCCCCACGCCCTGGATTAGACCAAGCTCTTGTTTTAATCCTTTTGCTTCACTCACAACGTTTCACCTTTTCTTGCTTTTTACACCACACCACGGCTGGGACTAAAAATAAAAAAGCCTCCACTAACGGAGGCTTCTCTCACCCACTGCATTCACAAACTTATGCTTTCACATAGATAGTGCTATCAGGCGTTGGCTTTCAGCACATCGCGGATGCGGGCTTTGTAGGATTCAACCTTCTGTGGTGTCATCATGCGACGTTCATCATCCTGCACCACGCCGCCAACATCATCAGCAATACGCTGGGCAGACTGTAACATCAGTTTAAAATTCTGGCTGGCGTCGCCATAAGACGGCACCATCATGAAAATAGACACACCGGGCGTCGAGAATTCGGACATCGCGTCCACATTAAACGAACCGGGCTTCACCATATTCGCCAGACTGAACAACACCGGGCCAGCACCCGCTGGGTTTACATGACGATGGAAAATGTTCATTTCACCAAACTGGAAACCGGCCTGAAGCAGGCTTTGCAACAGCAGCTCGCCGCCAATAACCCCGCCCTGATGCGCCACGACGTGCAGCACCAGAACCGCTTCTTTTGCCGCAACGGGCTCAACAGGCTCAGCGGGTTGCTGAGGCTGTGCAGGCTGAACCTTCTCATGCAGCGAATGCGCAGCAGGCTGCTGCGGAACGGACTGCGGCGCATCATAGGCAAATGACTCACGCGGCGAATCAATGTTCGACTGAGATGGACTTGGCGTTTCTCTGGGACTGACAACCTGCGGGTTGCTATCGCCACGCACCAGCGAACGCGGAGAATCCACTGGCGTGGCTTCATCCAGTAAAGGATCGTAAGAAGAGACGGGAGACAGGTGCTCGAACGGCGATTTCGCCTCTAGGCGAACGTCTTCGCGTGCACTGCTGTTATCAAATGGCCGGTTATCAAACGAAGAGTTATCAAATGACGCACTGCCAAATGAAGGCTCACTCTGTTGCGGGCGCGCACCCTTCACGCGAACGTCGCCAACGCCTTCATCCAGTTCGTCAAGCTGTGCTTCATCACGCGCTTTCTTTGCACGCTTAACCGGGCGGTCACGAAAAAGGGACGAGCGCTCTTTACGGCTAGTCCACAAGCCGTGCAGTAACAGCGCTATTATGGCGATCGCGCCAACAACGATTAATATCAGACGCAAGTCCTGCATCATTGCTATCCCAGTTGTTCCAACAATACATTGCCACCACGGCAAATACTTATACTACTAACTCTATTTGCCTGAGTACACAAGTGCAAGCCTGCACGGTACTTTATGACAATAAAGATAGATACAACGCACTTTTTTGCTGTTTTTTCATCCAAGTACGGGCTAGTCAGCATAAGACCATCCCGATATGATGCCTCAACAAACAAATGACTGAGTATATTGTCACTATGTCTTTCGAAAAACCGTCTTACGGCAACACCGCAGGCCAGGTTCGCAGCGGAATACACTATTTTCTTGCTGGATGGCGTTTGATCTCACTACCGGGCATTCGGCGTTTCGTCATCCTCCCCTTACTGATGAACATCGTGCTGATGGGTGGCGCTTTCTGGTGGCTTTTCACCCGGTTGAGTGATTGGATTCCTCAGCTCATGAGCCACATTCCAAGCTGGCTGCAATGGCTCAGCTACCTCATTTGGCCACTCGCCGTCCTCTCCATCCTGCTGGTATTCAGCTACCTATTCAGTACGATAGCCAACTTTATTGCCGCACCGTTTAACGGCTTGCTGGCGGAACAGTTGGAAGCAAAATTAACCGGCCAGACGCTGCCGGACGGCGGCATGCTCGGCATCGCCAAGGATGTCCCGCGGATTATGAAGCGTGAGGCCCAAAAGCTAGCGTATTACCTGCCACGCGCAATTGTACTATTGCTTCTCTATTTCATCCCCGGCATCGGGCAAACTGTCGCGCCGGTGCTGTGGTTCCTGTTCAGCGCGTGGATGCTGGCGATTCAGTACTGCGATTATCCCTTTGATAACCACAAAGTGGGCTTTTCCACCATGCGGCAGGCATTACGCCGTCACAAGGTCGCCAATATGCAGTTTGGCGCCCTGGTCAGCCTGTTTACGCTGGTGCCTTTTTTGAATCTGGTCATCATGCCCGTCGCGGTATGTGGCGCAACGCAGCTGTGGGTGGATCGCTATCGGGATCTGTCTGCGACGCTGCCGAAAAAAGCGTCATAAAAAGCGCATGTGCACTGGCTGATCGGGGCCAGTGCTTTCTATTGTAATGAAAAGATATTTCTTAAGAACATAACGATATAGCAATTCTTTACTTCACTGAAAGGTGTGAACGAGTATTCTCTCTACGTTCGCAAAAATTTCATACAGTTATAAGGACAGGCTATGAGCAAGATCTACGAAGACAATTCTTTCACAATCGGCCATACGCCGCTGGTTCGCCTGAACCGTATCGGCAACGGACGCATTCTGGCTAAAGTGGAATCCCGCAACCCCAGCTTCAGCGTAAAATGCCGTATCGGCGCCAACCTGATTTGGGACGCAGAAAAACGCGGAGTTCTCAAACCAGGTATTGAACTGGTTGAACCGACCAGCGGAAACACAGGGATTGCTCTGGCCTACGTCGCAGCGGCTCGCGGTTACAAACTCACGCTCACCATGCCAGAAACCATGAGCATCGAGCGCCGTAAACTGCTGAAAGCGCTGGGCGCCAACTTGGTGCTGACCGAAGGCGCGAAAGGGATGAAAGGTGCCATCGCCAAAGCGGAAGAGATTGTCGCCAGCGATCCGAGCCGTTATCTGCTGCTACAGCAGTTCAGCAACCCTGCTAACCCAGAAATTCACGAGAAAACTACCGGTCCTGAAATCTGGGAAGACACAGACGGTCAGGTTGATGTCTTTATCTCCGGCGTCGGTACCGGCGGTACGCTGACCGGTGTCAGCCGCTACCTCAAGAACACCAAAGGCAAAGCCATCATCAGCGTAGCGGTTGAACCTACTGATTCACCTGTGATCTCTCAGGCGCTGGCTGGCGAAGAGCTGAAACCAGGCCCGCACAAGATTCAGGGCATTGGCGCGGGTTTCATTCCGGGTAACCTAGATCTGAAATTGATTGACCGCGTAGAAAAAATCACCAATGAAGAAGCGATCAGCACTGCACGCCGTTTGATGGAAGAAGAAGGCATTCTGGCTGGGATTTCTTCCGGTGCCGCCGTTGCCGCCGCGCTGAATTTGCTCAAAGAGAAAGAGTTTGAAGGCAAAACCATCGTTGTGATTCTGCCTTCTTCCGGCGAACGTTACCTCAGCACGGCACTCTTTGCCGACCTGTTCACTGAGCAAGAACTGCAGCAATAACCTCCCGGCCACACTCGAGCAACAAGTGACCAATGTGTTAAAAAAGCACCTATTTAGGTGCTTTTTTGTGGCACACTTCAAACTTTATACTACATACAGATTGCTTTTCTATATCAGGTTTAGTATTTAACCGAACAATTATTTTGATGCGTGAAATTAATGTCAGACAAATACCACGCCCCATCACATTGTTTTTTGTCCTGCGCACGATAGCCACATCGCCGTTTTGCGACCGAGGTTAAGATAATGGGTAGCGGGAGCGATGGTATTTGATGGTATTTTATCCAGGAAATACGTTTGACGGTTTTCTTGTCGCATCGTGGGCCCGCCCCTGTAACATAAATCAGGCGCAGACCAAACAGGCTAAAGTTCAGCGAATCAGCTAAACTTTAGTTCCACAACATTAATTTAATCCATAAGTTGGGGAAAAAAGCATGTTCCAGCAAGAAGTGACTATCACCGCACCGAATGGCCTGCACACTCGTCCCGCTGCTCAGTTCGTTAAAGAAGCCAAAGGCTTCACTTCTGAAATCACCGTGACGTCCAACGGCAAGAGCGCCAGCGCCAAGAGCCTGTTCAAATTACAAACACTCGGCTTAACCCAAGGAACTGTGGTTACTATCGCTGCGGAAGGCGAAGACGAACAAAAAGCGGTTGAACACCTGGTCAAACTGATGGCTGAGCTCGAGTAATCGACGAGTTTTTTAGTGAACACCAGAATCGAGTAAGGTAGGGTTATGATTTCAGGCATATTAGTATCACCGGGTATTGCTTTTGGTAAGGCACTGTTACTGAAAGAAGATGAAATTATCATCAACCGGAAAAAAATCTCTGCGGATCAGGTGGAGCAGGAAATTGAACGTTTTCTGACTGGCCGTTCCAAAGCATCCGCACAGTTGGAAGCTATCAAGAAGAAAGCGGGCGAGACGCTGGGCGCAGAGAAAGAAGCCATCTTCGAAGGCCACATCATGTTGCTGGAAGATGAAGAGTTCGAGCAGGAAATCATAGCCCTGATTAAAGATGAACAGGCTTCCGCCGACGCCGCTGCGTTTTCCGTTATCGAAAACCAGGCCAAAGCACTGGAAGAGCTGGATGATGAATATCTGAAAGAACGCGCCGCAGACATGCGTGATATCGGGAAGCGTTTACTACGCAACATTCTCAATATGACCATCGTCGATCTGGGCGATATTCAGGATGAAGTCATTCTGGTTGCAACGGATCTGACGCCGTCAGAAACCGCACAGTTGAATCTGGATAAAGTGCTGGGCTTCATCACCGATCTCGGTGGCCGCACGTCCCACACGTCCATTATGGCTCGTTCGCTGGAACTGCCTGCGATCGTCGGCACGACCAACGTAACTCAGCAGGTCAAAAATGGCGACTATCTGATTCTGGATGCGGTAAACAACCAGATCTATCAGAATCCGACCGCTGAAAAAATTGAAGAATTAAAAGCCATTCAGCAGCAGTACAACGCTGAAAAATATGAGCTGGCCAAGCTGAAAGATCTGCCAGCCATCACGCTGGATGGTCATCAGGTTGAAGTCTGTGCCAACATCGGTACCGTGCGTGATGTCGCCGGTGCTGAGCGTAACGGCGCAGAAGGTGTCGGCCTGTATCGTACCGAATTCCTGTTCATGGATCGTGATTCTCTGCCGACCGAAGAAGAGCAGTTCCAGGCGTATAAGGCGGTGGCCGAAGCCGTTGGTGCTCAGGCAGTTATCGTCCGTACCATGGATATCGGCGGTGACAAAGACCTGCCTTACATGAACCTGCCGAAGGAAGAAAACCCGTTCCTTGGCTGGCGTGCTATCCGTATCTGTCTGGATCGTAAAGAAATCCTGCACGCCCAGTTGCGTGCCATTCTGCGCGCGTCCAGCTTTGGCAAACTGCGTATCATGTTCCCGATGATTATCTCCGTGGAAGAAGTGCGTGAGCTGAAAGCCGAACTGGAGATGCTGAAAGCGCAGCTGAGAGAAGAAGGTAAAGTCTTCGACGAAAGCATTGAAGTCGGCGTGATGGTTGAAACCCCTGCCGCTGCCGCAATCGCGCCACATTTAGCCAAAGAAGTCGACTTCTTTAGTATTGGGACAAATGACTTAACCCAGTATACTCTGGCTGTTGATCGCGGTAATGAGCTGATTTCTCATCTCTATAACCCGATGTCCCCCGCCGTCCTTACCCTGATTAAGCAGGTTATCGATGCGTCTCATGCCGAAGGCAAGTGGACAGGGATGTGTGGTGAGCTCGCCGGTGACGAACGTGCTACACTACTGTTATTGGGAATGGGTCTGGACGAATTCAGCATGAGTGCGATCTCTATCCCGAGCATCAAGAAAATCATCCGTAATGCGAATTACGAAGATGCGAAGGCGCTGGCGGAGCAGGCATTAGCTCAACCGACAGCACAAGAGTTAAGCAATCTGGTGAGCCGCTTTATTAAAGAAAAAACGCTCTGCTGATTCTGCTTTACCTAATAGGTTTCAAGGTGGCAATCAGCACCCCCGACAGGCGATACCGTCGCGGTCGGGGTAGCGAAAAAAGCCAATGCCACAACGACTTGAAAGATTAGGGTATATGCTGGCCCAATATTAATGCTTAGGAGAGAATCATGGGTTTGTTCGATAAATTGAAATCTCTGGTTTCTGACGACAAAAAAGACACTGGCAGCATCGAAATCATTGCCCCGTTGTCGGGTGAAATCGTCAATATTGAAGATGTTCCTGATGTCGTATTCGCAGAGAAAATCGTCGGTGACGGTATTGCCATCAAGCCAACTGGCAACAAAATTGTCGCACCGGTAGATGGCACCATCGGTAAGATTTTTGAAACCAACCATGCGTTTTCCATCGAGTCTGACAGCGGCATTGAGCTGTTTGTGCACTTTGGTATTGATACCGTTGAATTGAAAGGCGAAGGCTTCAAGCGCATCGCCGAAGAAGGCCAGCGCGTGAAGAAAGGCGATCTCGTTATCGAGTTTGACTTGGCGCTGCTGGAAGAAAAAGCGAAGTCTACTCTGACACCAGTGGTTATTTCCAACATGGATGAAATCAAGGAATTGACCAAACTGAGTGGTACGGTCGTGGTCGGCGAAACGCCGGTTATCCGTATCAAAAAGTAAACCGCCCTTCTACGGATGGTCTACTACGTTTGCACGAAACGGCACCCGGATGGTGCCGTTTTCGTTTCAGGCTTTCCAGCGCGGTACGCACAGGCGAATCACTAATCCACGCTGTTCACCGTTGTCCGCTTCAATATGCCCACCGTGCGCCAGCACCACTTTGCGAGTAATCGCCAGTCCCAGCCCATAGCCCTTGCCAGACAGCGGCGAATCCACACGAATAAAAGGATCGAAGATGCTGGAGAGCTTACTTTTCTCCACGCCGGGCCCCTGATCGGCGACCTGAATCGTCCACTCATGCTCGTTGCCAATAAGCGATACGGAAACCTGCTGTTCGCGCGCTGAAAAACGGAGCGCGTTGCGCATCACGTTATCGACCGCCCTGCGCATCAGCTCCGCGTTACCTTTAATCGTGTAGTCCTCGTCTTCATCCGCCGCAAGTAGGATTTCGACGCCAGTGACCTGTGCTTCATAGCGCGCATCGTTGACGACGGCCGTCACCAGTCCCAGTAAATCGAAATAGGCTTCCTCAATGCCAGAATGCTCCGTGCGCGATAGCGTCAACAGCTCGCCAATCATCTTATCCATCAGCAGCGCTTCGCGCTCAATACGCTGTAAGGAGTTATCGACATTGTCTGGGTTTTGCCTTATCAACCCGATAGCGAGCTGCAAACGCGCCAACGGGGAGCGCAGCTCGTGCGAGACATCATGCAGCAGTTGTTCACGCGCGCTGGCCAAACTGTCCAACCGTTCGACCATAGAATCAAAATCACGCGCGACATCGCTGATTTCATCATGACGCTTATGCATCACCGGTAGCAGACGCACGTTCAGATCGCCCTGCGCAACCTGATCAAACCCTGCACGAATCTGGTTTAGTGGACGAGCCAGGCTCCATGCCAGCACCGAGCTGAACAACAGGCCACCGAACCCCGCGATAATGACAAACGGTACAGGCACGTTAAGAAACTCGACTGGCCGAGGGGGACGGAATTCACTGCGCAACAGCTCAGCATCATAACGAATCTGGTACCACTTTCCGGCAGGCCCACTGACCTGCTTGATCATGTACGTAGCACGCAGCGCGTTACGCTTATCCGGCGCAAAATCATCGACGGACATCGCATTCTCCGAAGCGGAATTCAATTCCTGCTCCGACAGCGGCAACGGCGATTCCGTGACGGAAATGTATTGTTGCTCTTGCTGCGGCAACAGCGACATCACATCGTTCAGTTCATCCAGACCGCCATGTTGCAGCGCCGCCGCCACCATCTCCGTTTGCATCGTCGCAATACGGGAAACCACGATCTCTTCCAGCGGCTTATGCCGCTCGCCGTAAAAAGAAAAAGCCAGCCACAGCAACTGAGACATCACGAGGAACGTCAGCCAGAACCCGAGCAATATTTTCCAGAAAAGCCTTCCACGAATCATCATCAGCGAATCCGGTATCCCACGCTACGCACGGTTTCAATCGTCATGGTGTTGCCCGGCAATGCACAGAGCTTCTGACGAATATTGCTGATGTGCACATCCACGCTGCGGTCATACGCTTCACGGCGACGTCCCAGGCATTTTTCGGACAGTTCATCTTTTGACACCACCCGCTCAGGGGAACGTAACAACAGCTCCAGCAAATTAAACTCAGATGCCGTCAGATCAAACGGCTTTCCGCGTCATTCGCTGATGCGCGTTGCGGGGTTCAACACCAGATCGCCACTGGCCGCCACGCTTTCATCCCGTTTTGTACTGGGCTGATCGTCATAGCGGCGTAGCACCGCCCGCAGCCTTGCCACCAGCTCACGCGGGTAACAGGGTTTAGGCATATAGTCATCCGCGCCCATTTCCAGACCGATAACTCTGTCAATGTTGTCACCGCGCGCCGTTAGCATAATGACGGGCAACTGTTCGGTTTTTCTGATCTGGCGCAGCACGTCAATGCCGCTCATATCCGGCAACATGACATCCAGAATCATCGCGGTGTAATCCCCCGACATCGCCCCCTCGACGCCTTCTTTACCTGTCAGCACCCGGGAGGTCGAAAAACCTTCCGCATTCAGGTACTCACAGAGCATATCGCCCAGCTCTACGTCGTCATCGACCAGTAAAATATTCATATCCTGTCCTCATTAATCGGGTATACCCTACGTACTCGAGTTGCGGGAAGGAAACGCACAAGCCGCTTGAAGTATGATGGGTATAGATGCTGTATTCTCAGGCTTAGCGTTAATATTCGCAGCCAGATTTACCTAATCCTTACCATTTCTTTGAGCAAAGATTACCGCTACCTTTACGGACTCGGGGTAAATTACTCACCTGCGTTATTTACTTCCGTTCAAATGCATTCATTAAGGACGACGCCCCCTGATGCAATCACGATTTCTTACACGACGCCGTACGACGATCGCGCTAGGTCTTATCGCTGCTGCCGTGCTTATTCATCTGTTTTTCAACAAGCCAACCCCCGCGCCAAGCACGATGACTACCGCCGCAGAGATCGCGGATCTCGAACAAACGGTACTTGCTGACGGCAAAATTGAAGCACAGAAGCAGGTCAGCGTCGGTGCTCAAGCCTCAGGGCAAATCAAAGCGCTGCACGTCAAACTCGGCGCTAAGGTCAAAAAAGGGCAATTGATCGCCGAGATTGATGACCTCACCCAACAGGACACATTAAAAAATGGCGAAGCGGCGCTAAAAAATATTCAGGCGCAGCGCACTGCCAAACTGGCAGAGTTGCGTAACAACGAATTGAGCTGGCAGCGCCAGCAAATGTTGATGAAACGCGGTGTTGGCGTGCAGGCCGATTACGATAGCGCGAAAGCCACGCTCGATGCCACCCGAGCCAATATCGACGCACTGGACGCCCAGATCGTTCAGGCGCAGATTACCGTCAACACCGCCAAGGTTAACCTCGGATATACCCAGATTCGTTCACCGATGGACGGCACCGTGGTGGCGATTCCGGTTGAAGCAGGCCAAACGGTCAACGCCATCCAGACCACGCCGACCATTGCCAAAGTCGCCAATCTGGACACCATGACCATCAAAGTGAAGATTTCAGAAGCCGACGTCGTCAAGGTAAAAACCGGTATGCCCGTGTGGTTCAGTATTCTGGGTGAACCCAGTAAACGTTACGAAGCCACGCTGAGCTCAATTGAACCCGCACCGGACTCCATCAATACAGACTCAACCACGACATCATCCAGTTCGAGTAGCACCAGTTCTTCATCCAGCACCGCAATCTATTACAACGGTCTGTTCGACGTGAAGAATCCTGACGGCGTATTACGCATTTCCATGACAGCACAGGTATATATTCTGCTGTCTTCCGTGAAAAATGCCATTGTCGTCCCGGCAACAGCATTAACCTCGCGCAATGGCATGTGGTATGTGCAGGTGATGAATGCGAACAAGAAGATCGAATCACGCCTGGTCACACTCGGCCTCAATGACAACGTGCGTACTCAAATCCGTTCGGGGATCAGCGTGGGGGAACAAGTGGTTGTCAGCCCGTCATCCGGTGATGTCGCGTCCACGCATCCCGGCCCGCCGATGGGGATGTAACGCATGTCCACATCCTTACTTAAGCTGACCGGCATTACCCGCCGCTTTTCCAACGGCGAACAGGACGTCACCGTCCTCAAGGACATCAACCTGACGATCAATCAGGGAGAAATGGTGGCCATTGTTGGCGCATCCGGTTCGGGAAAATCCACGCTGATGAATATTCTCGGCTGTCTGGATAAACCCTCCTCCGGGGATTATCAGGTGGCAGGGCGCGCCGTGGGCGAACTGGACAACGACCAGTTAGCGGAACTGCGTCGCGAGCATTTTGGTTTTATTTTCCAGCGCTATCACCTGCTAGGCGATCTAACAGCGCTGGGAAATGTCGAAGTGCCGGCCATTTATGCCGGTAAGAGCCGACAGGCGCGCCGTCAACGGGCGGCGGAGCTGTTAAGCCGGCTGGGACTGGAGAATCGCCTTCACTATCGACCCAGCCAGCTTTCTGGCGGCCAGCAGCAGCGCGTCAGTATCGCCCGTGCGCTGATGAACGGCGGCGGCATTATTCTGGCGGATGAACCCACTGGCGCGCTGGACACCCACAGCGGCAACGAGGTGCTGAGCATCCTGCGCGATCTGCATAGACAGGGCAACACCGTTGTCATCGTCACGCACGACATGACGATTGCCGAGCATGCGCAGCGCATCATCGAACTGCGCGATGGCGAAGTGATTGCCGATCGACAAACGCGTCCCGAAGAGGCCACTGCGCCATCGCCTGAGGCCGCCAGTTCTCCGGCAACCTCGGCGCTGAACCAGTTCAAAGACCGCTTTATTGACGCATTCAAAATGGCGCTGCTGGCGATGAACGCCCAGCGGATGCGCACTTTTCTGACCATGCTCGGCATCATCATCGGCATCGCGTCGGTTGTTTCGGTGGTCGCACTGGGAAAAGGCTCACAGGAGCAAGTGCTGGCCGACATCAACTCGATGGGTACCAGTACGCTGGAAATTTTCCCCGGCAAAGACTTCGGCGACATGGATGCAAGCGCCATCCAGACGCTGCGCGCCAGCGATATTCAGCCGCTGACACAGCAGCCCTACGTGCATAGCGTCACGCCTTCTATCTCCACCAGCGTAACGATGCGTTACGGCAACATAGCCGTCTCCGCCAGCGTTTCCGGGGTTGGCGAACAGTTCTTCACCGTGCGTGGCTACACCCTGCAACGCGGCGTACTTTTCCCTCGCAGCAGCGTCGATGAACTGACGCAGGACGCGGTGATTGATAAAAACACGCTTAACAAGCTCTTTCCCCACGGTGAAGATCCCATTGGACAAGTGATTCTGCTGGGCTCGTTACCCGTTCGGATTATCGGCGTCGTCAGCAAGAATCAGGGTGGCTTCGGCAGTGACGAAAACCTGAATGTCTGGGTGCCGTACACCACGGTGATGAAGCGCATGGTTGGGCAATCCTACCTGAAAAGCATCACGGTGCGGGTGAAAGACAATATTGATATGAACGTCGCCGAGAAAAGCATCACCGCCCTGCTCACACAGCGACACGGTACGAAAGATTTCTTTGTCATGAACACGGACAGCATCCGTCAGATGATCGAGAAAACCACCACCACGCTTACGCTACTGGTATCGATGATCGCGCTGATTTCGCTGCTGGTCGGCGGTATCGGTGTCATGAATATCATGCTGGTCTCCGTCACGGAGCGAACCCGAGAGATCGGCGTCCGTATGGCGGTCGGCGCACGCACCAGCGATATCATGCAGCAGTTTCTGATCGAAGCGGTGCTGGTTTGCCTGTTCGGCGGCATCATCGGTGTGGGGCTGTCGCTGGCTATCGGCGTACTGTTTGCACAGTTCAGCAGCAATTTCGCGATGATCTATTCCAGCGCATCGATTATTGCTGCATTCCTGTGCTCCAGCCTGATCGGCATTATCTTCGGCTTCTTCCCCGCCCGCCGTGCAGCGCAGATGGAACCGATTCACGCGCTGGAGCGAGAATAACTAACGATCAAATACCCCGGTGGACAGATACCGATCGCCGCGATCGCAGGCGATTGCCACGATCACGCTGCCGGGGTTTTCCGCAGCAAGCCGCAGTGCGCCAGCAACCGCGCCGCCGGTACTGACACCGCAAAAGATCCCTTCCTGACGCGCCAATTGCCGCAGCGTATTCTCGGCGTCGACCTGTGTCATATCCATAATACGATCGACCAGATCGGCGCGGAAAATGCCCGGCATATAGTCCGGTGACCAACGGCGAATACCGGGAATGTGGCTGCCTTCCGCAGGCTGTAGCCCGACTGTACAGATTACTGGGTTCTGCTGCTTCAGATAGCGGCTGACACCGGATATCGTGCCAGTCGTTCCCATGCTGGAGATAAAGTGGGTCAGCTTACCCGCCGTTTGGTGCCAGATCTCCGGGCCAGTCGTGAGAAAATGCGCCAACGAATTGTCCGGGTTATTGAACTGATCGAGCGTTTTCCCCTCTCCCGCCAGCACCATCTGTTTTGCGCGATCCCGCGCCCCTTCCATCCCTAACTTATGATTCACTAACACCAGTTCTGCGCCATACGCACGCATCGCAGTCTGACGTTCATAGCTCATGTTGTCCGGCATCAGCAGACGTAGCCGATAGCCTTTTACCGCCGCAATCATCGCCAGCGCAATGCCGGTATTCCCGCTGGTCGCCTCGATTAGCCGATCGCCGGGCGTAATCTCGCCGCGATTTTCTGCCTGCTGGATCATAGAGAGTGCCGCCCGATCTTTTACCGATCCGGCGGGGTTATTCCCTTCCAGCTTTAGCCAAATTTCACTGTTCAGCCCCTGCGTCAGGCGCTGCAATTTCACCAGCGGGGTATTGCCAATACACTGCTCAAGCGTTGTCACTTATTAAATCCTAAAGAAGCCCACGGCGGCAGTCACAGCGACAGCAGTTGATCCAGAGAAGGCGCAAAGAAGTAGCTGCCGCTGACGGCACGCGTAAAGCGCAGCATCTCATCACGTTTACCGTCACGATCGCCGAACATGCTCAGCAATTGCTGCTCGATGTTATGCAGACGTGCGCAGTAGGCGACAAAATAGAGCCCGTTTTTCCCACTCGCGGTGCCATAAGGCAGGCTTTGACGCAGGATTTTCAGCCCTTTGCCGTCTTCCTTTAAATCCACGCGGCTGAGATGCGACGTCACAGGGCGTTCATCAGAAGACAGCTCTTCGTTGTCCCGCTTGGTGCGCCCGATCATCTGTTCTTGCTGCTCCACGCTAAAACGCTGTAACTGCTTCAGATTGTGTTCCCAACGTTGGGTAAACACGTAGCTGCCGCCCGCATCCGGCTGGCCTTCCGGGATAATCGCCACGGCGTGACGGGCATCCCCCTGCGGGTTTTCCGTGCCGTCGACAAAGCCGCTTAAATCGCGATCTTCCACCCAGCGGAAACCGTGCGTCTCTTCTTCAATACGAATCGCGCCACCAAACGCGGCCAGCGCCGCCTGTGCCAGCGTGAAGTTCACATCATGGCGCAGCGATTGAATGTGGATCAACAGATCGCGCTGCGTGGCAGGCGCGAGCCCGTTGCCCAGCGGCGTAAAAGATTTCAGTTCTGCCGCACCGTGGTTGCAGTCCAGATCGCGCCAGACATCGTTGCCAAATGCCAGCACCGCGCCTAATCCCGCATCGGGAAACTGCTGCTGTAACGCTTGTAACGTCTGACAGAATTTTTTGCATCCCTGCCGGATAGCATCAAACTCTCCCTGAATCATCGCTTCCATAAAAATGGCAAAACGGCGGTGTTCCAATAAAATACCGCTTTGAACTGGTGTCATTTCTGCTTCCTCAAGCATCAGTTTTTTCTTTTGTTGTTGTGGTTTACGACTGTCTACGGCTGCTCTGGCTGGTGCCAGACGGCACCGTTATCATACCGGAAGCCGCCTGACGTTTACCTTGCGTAAACGCAAGTTAGTTTCGCGCCTGCGCGTGCCACACAATCTTACTCACTTTCCAGTTTTTCAGGATATCGTCCGGCGGCATCAAGCCTTCTGGGCCGCTCCATTCGCCGGAATAGAGGTAGCTGATATGCGTACTCTGCGGCGCGGCGCATTCCACACTTTGCGCATCATCACCTTGTCCTAACTGACAGGATTCAAACGCTTTGCTGTAAGTATTGCTAAAGGCGTCACCGATTTTCACACCGCCTGCGCTGCCAATCGCGGGATCCATGACCTCAACTTTGCGCACGCTGCCCTTCGGCTGACCGCTGATGATCATCTTCACCTCTTTCCCATCCAGCGCCTGATAAAACGCGACCAGTTGACCGTTGGAGGTCCCCATTCCGCTACGCAGTTGATAGTCACCATCCAGCGCGCTCTGTAGCGCCCCTTCGGACAGTGGCGTACCGGCATTAATGCCACCAACACCCGCATCAGTCACCTCCAGCGAACTGCCGAACCAGTTAAACGGCGACAGGCTGGACCAAGAGAAATGGGAAAGCGTGCTGCATCCACTCAGCACCAGTGGTAAACCCAGCACCAGCGATAAACCCAGCGGGCGAAAATTCATGGTATGTACTCCTCAAAATTGAACGACTTCCGGCGTTAGCCACCCTGGCAAGATGGGAATTGGCGTCTGCAAGCGACGAAAAGTGCCGTAAAGACGAAATGACCCAGATGCCTGGCATTCACCTAATCGTGGATTGAGGGGAAACACGGGGATGAGGCTCCCGCAGGGATGCCTCGCACCGTGGTCGCCCCGCTATCTCGATCCTTAAACGATCGGCATTAGATAATCCTGCGGAAGATTATAGAGGGCATGAGAAAAGAAACCTACCAGAACCGCAGGCCTCCCGACACTCGGAAGGCCTGCGAGCAACATCAACTACGCTGCGAGGAAAAATCGGTTAAGTCATAACGGTGCGGGAACAGATCGTCCAACTCCGTCTGGTGCGTAATCGCCACCACGGTACACGCGGGCAACGCCATCTTGACCAGCGCAAGAAGCTGTCTGGCAGAATCATGATCCAGATTGCTGGTCGCTTCATCCAGATAGAGCGTATCGGGTTTGGCAATCAGCGCACGGGCAAAAGCGACGCGCTGCCGCTCCCCGCCGGAGAACACCCGATCCCAGTTCAGTTGCTCATCCAGACGATCGCGCCACGCGCCCAGCCCGACGCTATCCAGCGTCTGACGCAGCATCTCGCTGTCAGCCAGCGTCGGGTGTGGGTAGCAGAGGATCTCTGCCAGCGTCCCTTGTCCCAGATAGCTTTGCTGCGGTAACAGTAGGCTACGTCCTTCCAGTGCCTGCCAGCGGCCATCGTAATAAGGCCATAGCCCATTTAGCGTGCGTAGCAAGGTGGATTTCCCCAGCCCGCTGCGGCCAGACAACTTACTCCAGCTACCTGCTTCGCAGCTCAGATCCACATTTTGCAACAGCGGAGCGCCCTGCGGCGTGGTGAAAGAAAGCTGATCAATACGTAAATCCTGTCCTACCGGCGCATCGACCTGTTCAGACTGGTGACGTTTGATTTCTTCCTTAAACTGGCTCAAACGCGTCATACTGGCAGAAAGAATCACGAACTCTTTGTACTTATGGATAAACCAACTCAATGCACCGTGCACTTGCGCAAACGCCCCGCGGATCTGCATCAACCCGCCCAGCGTTACCGTTTTACTCAGGAAGGCAGGCAGAGCGGCAAAGACCGGCACAATCTGGCTTACACGCATATAGCCCGTGGTGAAGAAGCCCAGATTACGCTCGGCATTCATAAAACGCCCCCAGTTCGACACAATGGCAGAGAAATGTCGCTGAAGATGGCTTTTCTCTTGCGCTTCGCCGCCGTACAGCGCGATTTGCTCGGCGTTATCATGCTTACGCAGCAGCGCTGCACGGAAATCGGCCTCTGCCTTTTGCTTCTCATAATTAATATTATGCAGACGTTTCCCGACCACATGCGTAATCAGGCTACCGAGCAGCGTATACAGAATAGCTATCCAGACCAGATAACCTTCGATTACCCACTCTTTGCCAAACAGCGTAAAGCGCTGAACGCCCGATAATCCCCACAGAATGACGACGAAAGAGAACAAACGCGCGGTCACGATCAAAAATTCGATGACCAGACTAACGGCTTTGTCGACAAACAGGTTGATATCTTCGGCAATACGCTGGTCTGGGTTATCAATCTTGCCCGCAACTGACATGCGATAAAATGCCCGCTTCGCCAGCCAGCTATCCACCAGTTCGGCGGTTAACGCGGTACGCCAGCGGATAATCAGTAGTTTGGTAAACCACTCCTGATACACGATCGACCCAATATAGAGCAGGATGTAAACGCCGTATTCTTTCATCAGGGACATCAGCAAACTGCTGTCGAACGACCCTAACGCATCGTAAAACGTCTTACTCCACTCGTTTAATAACACATTGAGATAAACGATCATCCCGCCCATCGCGATGGCGATGAACAAGAGCAACCAAGCCTGCCAGCTTCGTTTGCCGCCCCAGAAAGGGCGGCAGAGATCGACAAATTGAGCCATTACCTTCTTCACTCTTTCACCTCTTGCGGCAAGGTGATGTATAGCACGCGGTTATCCGGGTTATACAGCTTCGCCGACATCGAACGAACCTCTTCCAGCGTGATGCTATCCGCCAGTTTGGCTACGCTAGTCAGATAACGCGGATCGTCATAATGGCGGTAGCTCAGGAGCAGACGACGCTGTATCGTCATGAGATCGCTCTGACGCCCTTTTTCCGCACGAATAAACTGTGCCTTCTGCTCATCCACATCTTCCTGAGTAATCTTTGTCGGCAGTTCAGCAAAGACGTGCTCGGCCAGTTTCCACAGTTCCTGCGCACGTTCAGGCGCGCTGGTGAAACTCACTTCCGTCTCAATACGCTGTTTCTTATCTTCCAGCTCGCTATCGACACGCATCCGGTAAATGCCCAGTGCATCATCACGCAGGCTCGTCTTGAGATACTTATTCGCGATATTGCGGGCAATACTCACTTGAACCGCGGCCTGCGGCGTCCACGTATATGGCGTGAAGCTCGAGGTCAGGATGTCGGCACGCGGCTCAATATTGATAGCCGATGTCGCCTCACGTTTACCCGGCAGCGCCAGATGTGATTTCACGTCACTGGCTGGCTGACGCGGGATCGTCGCGAGATAGCGTTCAACCGCTGGCAACAGCTGTGCAGCAGGCATATCCGCGATCAGATAGTACGTCACGGGTGCAGAAGCCGCTTTATGCCACTGTGACAGCAAAGCTGGCGCGGAAACGTGCTTCAGTTCTTCAATTTCAGGCTGCTGCCAAGCTGGCCCGCCAAAACGTAATTTGGCGATATCGCTGGCCCGTTTTCCTGAAACCGATTGATCGTCATTGGCCTTCTGACGCGCCAGACTCATCATGCTCTCTTTCATCACCTCAGGATCGATACCCGGCGCCACATTCAGCTCGCGGTATAACCCCAGCAGACTGGCTAGTTGCTCAGTGGGGGCGCTCCCGTTTACCGTCAGTTGATCCGCTTCCTGATCGATGCTCAGCGACAGGGATTTATCTTTTTTCCAGTTCGTTAGCGCTTCACCACGCCATGTCGCAGGGCCGCTCTGATTGACCAGTTGACTCGCCAGTTGTGCCTGCCACGGATTCAGCGACGTCGCCATGAATCCAGCCTGACTCGTCGCGGTGAGATACACTTTCTTACCCGCTTCCGGCGCGCGCAGCCACACGACACGATCGCCATTGCTCAACTGCCACTGCTCGACCTTCTGTGCGGCAAACGTCTTCACCGCCGTGCGTTTCCCACTTTGCGTTACGGCAGGAAGCTCAGGGATGACTTTTTCTTTTTCTACCTGTAACGGTGCCAGCGTCGCTGCTGCCCACTGCGCTTGTAACTTACGCATCGCCTCCGGCTTCGGCAACGTGAAAGGCGTCGCACCTGGCACACTAAACTGCACCAACGTATCTGGAGAAGCTAACCAACGTTGCCAATGGCGGTTCACATCTTCCGCGGTGATGGTGTCCAGCGCTTCAAGGGCGTCTTTACCGCGCTGCTGGCTGCCGACATAAGGGCGATCCTGTTGCCAGACGATGGTCAATTGCTGCACCCAGTCCGCAAATTCACGCGACTCAGGGGTATCGCTCATACGCTGTGCGACTTCACGAATGTCGGATTTGATCTCCGTGATGTCCTGCTCGTTTAACGGATAGCGTTTGAACCGCTCAATTTCTTTCAGTACCGCAGAAATCGCGGCATCATGGCCACCCGGCATCACATTGGCGAAAAATCCCAGTGCGGCCGTCGTTTTACCGATATCTGATTTACGCACCACCAGACTACTGGCGTCTTGCGGCAACTCCGCCTGCTGTCGGCGAACCTGACGCGTTACCGCAGACAGTGTGATTTGGGTGAGCAAACGGTGACGGTAATCGGATTGGCCGAAGGTGTCTTTATCATTGAAACGGTAGACAAACGACACCTGACTGCTACCACTTTGGCTATCCTGCAAACGCGCCACGTTGAGCTGCGGTTTCAGTAACGGCTCATAGTAATCACGAGCTGGCACAGCAACATTCGGCAGCGGTGCAAAATAGCGTTGAATGTCGCGTTCTGCATCCGCAGGCGTGATATCACCGATAATCATCAACCGCATATTCGACGGGTGATACCAACGCTGATAGAAATCCTGTAGTACGCTGGCTGGCGTTTCATTAATCGACTGTTCCGAGCCAATCGTCGGGCGGGAAGGATAACGGGAACCGTGGCGAATCGCCTGTACACGCTGCTGGTTCATGCGTTCCGCTACGCCCAGCTTGCCACGCCACTCTTCCAGAATAATTTTGCGCTCATCGTCGAGATCGGCTTGCGACAATTTGGCATGTCCCGTCATCTGGCTTAGCGCCTGTAACGTCGTCCCCAGATCGCGATTCCCTTTCGGCGGGCTCATCATGTACATGGTGCGCTCGTAGTTGGTCACCGCGTTATAGCTCTGTCCGCGTCCCCATCCCTGTTTGTGCAGTTCCGTACTCACACCTTGAGGAAACGCCTCGCTGGCGCGGAACACCATGTGCTCCACCATGTGCGCCACGCCGGACTCGTTGTCCTTCTCATCAATCGAACCGACATCCACAATCAGGCGAACATCTATCCGCGACTTCTGCCCTTCCAGCGGCACGAGGGTATAACGCAATCCATTCGCCAGCGTTCCTTCTTTAAAAGCTGGCAATGGACTTTTCACTTCTTCGGCCTGGCTCACAACACTTCCAGCTAACAGGCCGACAGCCGTTAGCGATAACCAGCAACATCTCTTCCAGTTCATAACAACCTTTTCGTTTTTATTTTTGCCTAGGGGCAATTTCTGAATGCATCAATGCAAAATGCCCCGTCTACGTCAGGCTGTGACGTAGGCGGGGCATAGGATTTACCAGGTGTAAGCGACACCAAGCCAGAACTGGCGACCGGGTTTGTAGGTCACGATCGTGGTATTAATATTAGTTTTCTGCTGCGTTTCAACTACTTTATCCAGAACGTTCAGCACATCCAACGTGATATCCAGCGTCTGAGTTTTGTATATCGGCTGAGAGTAAGAAAAACGCCAGTCATAGGAGATAAAGTCGTCGTATTGGGTGGAGATATATTCTTTCGCCTCTCCGGTAAAGTTAGGTTCAGCGTTACAGGCAGGGCTGCCACCAGGACACACCGTATTCAATGCCAGAGGAGTATAGCCTTTGTAACCGGAGGTATAGCCGACACGCTGACCCCAATTGAGGCGAATGGCAGGGAAGTAGGTATCCACATTCAAGAAAGCGGTCCAGGGAGTATTGAAATCCATCGCATCCATATCACCTTTATACATCAGCTTATCATCAACAATGACCCTGCTCTCATCTGAACTCACGTCATCGTAATAAGCAATCGAGTTAGCTTTATTTTCTGCAATGCTGGCGCCCAATTTCCAATTAACTTCTGCGAAGCTGAAACGATGCGGGCTAATTGGCTCCACTTCCAGAGACAATGTATTCCCTTCCGTACGTCCAGCATTATTCATCACACGGTAGCGTTGCCCATTAACGGTCTTTGATTGAGCACCAAATTGATCTTTCCCTTTGCGATTAACCCATTTCGCCGTCCATACCGTACTCATAACACGCTGTGATAGTCCCAGTGTTATTTCGTCACTGTAAGGCGTGCTTAAGTCAGAAACATCATAATCAAGACCGGCAATTCTTGCAGGGTTGGAAACCCATGGATCGTTGGGCGATGTACGGTTTTGAATAATATTTGTATTAATCCCCTGACGCAGTTTATACGACAGCATATTCGCGCCATAATAGCGATTCGCCCCACCAAACAGACGTGTTGATCGGTCGCCGAAAACATCATAAGAGGCAGAAAAACGGGGCGCGAAATTCAGGTTCTCCAGAAAATCATCATAACTAGCACGCACACCAGGGGTCACTTCTACACGGCCAAAAGAAATACTATCCTGAAGGTAAACGGCGTAATTAGTATAACTTCCCTCAACGGTACGTTCTGGATATAGAGTCCGGCCTTTGAAATATTGTTCCCCGGCAATACAATAGTCATCCCCAGCTTGACATACTGTATTTTTATCAAAAGTTGGTCTTGCTCGACTTGAGCTAACATCGCTAAAGCGGCGGTATCTTGTGTTATAAGAATCAACTTGCCAGCCTAAATCTAACTGATGCTGGGTTCCCCAGATTGCTAAAGGGTTAAGCTCATAGTCCTGCTTTAATGTAATTGTGCTTTTTTCTGTTGCAAACGTTCCGGCTCCGCCTATTAATGAATTTTGATAGCTACCAGCAGGAACAGAACTAACCCAGTCAATTTTTTCGGAAATAAAATTATCCCTTGTACTGTAACGATTCCATGTCTGAAAAGAATTTGACTCATGTTCAATTTTATTTTGTTCAGACTGATATCCCGCCAAGCTGATCACTTTCCCCCAGTTGGCATTGTGCTCCCACTCCATATTGAAGCGATAACCACCGCCAGTATTAGTGAACGAACCGTTTTTAACATCTCGTTTATAATATTTTGATTCGTGCGGAGAATACATGCCCATCATTCGAACAATATCACCATTATCCGCCAGATAGACGCCTTTTAGCAGGTAGGTTTCACTCACTCGCTCCTGATCATCCCACTGTTGCAAATACTGATGATAATAGGGAATATCTGACTGCTGGCGGTTATAGGCAAAAATAAAGCCAGCTTTATCACTCAACGGCTGATTAAAGGTGGCTGAATAGAACTGCTTCTTAAATTTCGGTTGGTAATATAAGTTAGTAGCAGAATAGAAATTTTCGCTAATATTGGAATCAACGTGATAACTCGTCCAGCTATCGTTCGAGGTTCGGTAAGAAACCTTGCCAAATACATTATCCAGTTTGGGATCCATCAGTTTGGCATCCACCACACCGCCAGTAAAATCACCGTACTTAGCGGATATGTTGCTATCAAATACTTCCAGCGACTCAATCAACTCTGAATTAATCCAGAATGACTGTGTCCCACCTGCCGGTAGATCTGTCGCATTATAACCATCAGGATCAGTATCTAGCTGACCCTTATTGGCTCCTGGGTTGATATTACTATTATTCGATAACCCATCGATCATAAAATTATTGTTATAAAATTTCTCGCCGTGGAACGAGACGTTTTCCGGTGCCAGCTCCCCCGGTGTATTACTGCTATTCGCCGTGTTCGAGAACTGCACAGCAGCGTTATTCTTCAATAACTCTGGTATCGAACCGTTTCCGGTCGGCATTTTTTTAATCTGCTCAGCATTAATGATCTGCGTCCCCATTGACTGACTGGTCGGGGTTGAGCGGACTAAAATGGTATCTTCACTATTTTCCGAAGAGGAATCACCCTGTTGTTCTTCTTCGGTTTCTGCATTGTTTTTCTGCTGATTTTCATCAACAGAGGTGTCGTTTTGCTGTGCGAGCGCAGGCGCTGATAATAATGACAAAATCATCATTAAATAGACGTTTTTATTCATTTATTCAAAATCCCCAGTGAACCTTATTATTTGAAAAATAAAATTATTTTTTTAATGACTGCTGTAACATGTATTGCTAATCATCAACCTGAATATGACCATTCAGTTTAAAAACGATGGAAACGACCTGATTCTCAACGGGTGCCTCCGTCCGATAGCGCCAGCGCGCCATGTCTTTCACTACATCATCGCCAAATACGCCGTCTGGCGTTTCGGACAGAATCTGTACGTTAGTGACCGTACCGCTACCGGTAATATCGAATTTGACGCGCACTTTTCCTTCCACACCCAGCGCTTTTGCCCGAGCGGGATAATTCACGCGACGATGCAGCGCTTTGAAATTTTGGCTATTGCTTTTCCCTGCGCCACGAACCGCCTGACCGCTATCGCTCTCTCCCGCTTTGGCCGTTGTTGCGCTCCCCGACATACCCACCGAGGATGGCATTGGAGAAGGGGCATCACCGGTTTGCGCTGTCGCTACGGGGGACTCACTTTTCTTCTCGGTCTGTTGTGTCTGCTGCGTTCTGGCCTGCTGCTGTTCTTTCGGCTTCTCTTCCCGTTTCTTTTCAGGCTGTTTTTTCTCACGCACGGGCGGCTTTTTTTCCGCTGTCGGCGTGACAGGCTTGCGTTCAATGACGGGTTGTTCAATAACGGATTGTTTAATAACGGGATTGGGGTGTTCTGGTAACGGCGTTAGGATTGGCATCACCACGGGCGTCGGTTGCGCAGCGGGAGGATCGGCTACGGGTGGCGACGTGTCGGCAGCCTGTGACATCGCAGCCGCCATCATGGTCACCTGCATGCTGCCGCCCGCGTTTCCCGCCATATCGTCAATGTTTTCTTTCGGGGAATAGTGCAATAGAAAGAAAACCGCCAGTAACGCATGCGCCACACAGGACAACACAAAAAAGGCCAGAGAACGCCAGTTAGGGGTATCGGAATTCGACGCGGCAATTGAATAGGAATGAGCAAAAGAACGAGGGGTCAGCAATGCGCTACCGCCAGTGCGATTCGCACCGAGTAAAGCCCCCTGAAGATTTTCACGACTCACTATCCAACTCCATCTCTTGAACTTCCTGGTGTCAGTCGTGCAATCACAATCTTCCAGGCAATAAAATGTAAGCAAAATCAGAACATGAAAAAACATGTCAAGATCAAACGGAGAACATTAATAAATAATAATACAAATGAGAATCGTTTTACAAATGAAAACTGTTACCTATGAAATCTAACAAATTGCATGCAATACCATTACAAAGCGAAGCAATACGTTGAGTTAAAAAGAAAAAGTGCGCTAACGGAGGCGCACATTTTTACAGAGAGGGGCCAGAAGGGAGAAGCAGTACAAGAGTAGCAGTTTGGCATCAGTGAAATAACAATCAATACTCCCTGTCTTCAATCAGGCGTTTCCCCAGCGTGACACTATCAACCATTTCATAGTCGAGTTTTTCATACATGCCGATGACAGCATCGTTGTCCTCACGCACCATCAGGTGGATCTTCGGACAGCCGCGGGCAATGAGTTTTTTCTCCAGTCGGCTAATCAATGCATTCGCAATGCCGCGACCACGAAAATCAGGGTGTACGCCAAGGTAGTACGCCGATCCGCGGTGGCCATCGTAACCGCCCATTACCGACCCCACGATTTCGCCGTTCACCTCTGCGACCAGAAACAGATCGGGGTCATGATTGAGCTTACGCTCGATGTCCATTTCAGGATCGTTCCACGGGCGCAGCAAATCACAGCGTTCCCAAAGGGTGATCACGGCTTCAAAGTCATCCTGCCTGAATATGCGGATTTCCATCACAGTCGCCATTTTGCAATAAGGTAAATCGTGATTATCGCGTGATTTTTATCAGACGCAATCTCAAATTGCGCGCCGCCATCAGGAATCACACAACGGGTGACCGGGGATCGATTTGATTGATGGTATACTGCCCGCCTGATTATTGTGCCACCCTCGCCAGAGAAACGAGATGCCTACTATGTCTGACGTCAACGCGGTAAAACATTTTTTGCTTAGCTTACAGAAGGATATCTGTCAGCAGCTTGCAGCGATCGATGGTGAAGCTGACTTCGCCAAAGATGAATGGCAGCGTGCCGAAGGCGGCGGCGGATGCAGCCGCGTGCTGTCCGGCGGGCGTCTCTTTGAACGGGCCGGCGTAAACTTTTCCCATATCACCGGTAAATCATTACCGCCTTCCGCCAGCACCCATCGCCCCGATCTGGCTGGCCGGAGTTTTCAGGCAATGGGCGTGTCGCTGGTGATTCATCCGCTAAGCCCGTACATTCCCACCAGCCATGCCAATGTGCGCCTGTTCATCGCCGAGAAACCGGGAGAAGAACCGGTGTGGTGGTTTGGCGGCGGGTTCGATCTCACGCCCTATTATGGTTTTAAAGAGGACGCGGTGCACTGGCACCAGACCGCTCACGACCTGTGCCAACCGTTCGGTGAGGATGTTTACCCGCGCTATAAAAAGTGGTGCGACGATTACTTCTTCCTCAAGCACCGTAACGAAGCACGCGGTATCGGTGGACTCTTTTTCGACGATCTCAACGAGCCCGATTTTGCGACTAGTTTTGCCTTCATCCGTGCCGTTGGTAACGGCTTCCTCGATGGCTATCTGCCCATCGTCGAACGGCGTAAAGATCTGCCGTGGGGAGAGCGCGAGCGCGAATTCCAACTCTATCGCCGCGGTCGCTATGTGGAATTCAACCTAATTTGGGATCGCGGTACGCTGTTTGGTCTGCAAAGTGGCGGACGTACTGAGTCAATTTTGATGTCCATGCCGCCGCTGGTACGCTGGGAATATCAGCATCAGCCAGAACTGGGTAGCCCGGAGGCTCTGCTGTATCAAGATTTTTTACCGGCCAGAGACTGGCTGGCAGAAAGTCATACGCACAACAAGGAAGCATAAGTCATGCAGATTTGGGTCGATGCCGACGCCTGTCCTAACGTCATCAAAGAAGTGCTATTTCGCGCGGCGGATCGCACGCAAACACAGGTCACGCTGGTTGCCAACCAGACCATAAAAGTACCGCCGTCGCGCTTTATCCGCACGCTGCGCGTCTCATCGGGTTTTGATGTCGCCGATAATGAGATTGTACGCCGCACGGAGGCCGGCGATTTGGTGATCACCGCTGATATTCCGCTGGCAGCAGAAGTGATAGAAAAAGGTGGTGCCGCGCTGAACCCGCGCGGCGAGCGCTATACGCCGGATACCATTCGAGAACGGCTGAACATGCGGGACTTTATGGACACCATGCGCGCCAGCGGAATACAAACTGGTGGCCCCAGCGCATTAAGTCAACGGGATCGTCAGCAGTTTGCTAATGAACTGGATAAGTGGTTACAGCAGGCGAAAAAACCGTAACGGTCTGAAGCACTCGCCATCCCACCGCTTCTGCTTTAGCAGGCAAGGCAGGATGGCAATGCATACTTAGCGATAGACTGGCAGTAAATCGAGGCTGGAAAGAATGTGTATCAGCGCAGTGCCGATACCAAATAGCAGCACCAGCGCGATCATCGCATTACCGCCCCGCACGCGGAACAGCGGGCTACCGAAGCGAACGCGCGATGCGCGAGCCAGCAGCGCGGGCGTAATCACCGCCCACACCGTCGCCGCCAACCCGGCAAAACCAATCGCATAAATAAAGCCGTTCGGATACAGCAGCCCACCGATAACGGGCGGAAGAAAAGTCACCAGCGCCGTTTTCGCTCTCCCCATCCGGCTATCGTCAAGCTTCAGCAAATCTGCCAGATAATCGAACAGCCCCAGCGTTACGCCGAGAAACGAACAGGCAACGGCAAAGTTGGAAAAGACGGTGAGCAATACGTCCAGATAAGGGCTGTTCAACACCCCACCCAGCGCCTGCACCAACACATCGATATTACCGCCCCGCTCGGCAATCCCAATAAAGTCAGGACGGGCAATATTCCCCATCGTGCCAATCAGCCAGATGGCATACATCACCAACGCCAGCACGCTGCCAATAAACAAACAGCGCTTGATGATCTGCGGTTCACGACCGTAATGCTTCACCAGACTGGGAACGTTGCCATGAAATCCGAAAGATGCCAGACAGAACGGCAACGTCATCAGCACATACGGCAGATAGCTGGGTGCCTGTTCCGCCACATTGAGTAAAACAACGGGCTTAACATTCCACAGCAGACTGCCGAACGTCATGAAAAAGGTCAGCACCTTCGCTGCCAGAAAAAAAGCGGTCATGCGGCTTACCGCCGCGGTACTCCACCACACGGTCAACGCGACAAACAGCGCAAACAGGAAACCGCCGATTCGTGCTGAGAAGTCGATCGACAACGCCGCAAACGTGTGATGGATGATGGAACCACTCGCTGAAATATAGGCGTAAGTCAAAATATAGAGGACAAAAGCAATCGATATACCGTTAATAATATTCCAGTGCTTGCCCAGCAGATCTTTAGTCAGCGTATCGAAGCTGGAGCCCGTCGGATAGTTCAGGTTGGCTTCCAGTATCATTAACCCCGAGTGATACATACAAAACCAGGTAAACACCAGCACGGCAAATGACCAGAAAAACCAGGCACCCGACATCACCACCGGCAGGGAAAACATCCCAGCGCCGATAATCGTTCCTGCAATAATCATCGACCCGCCAAACAGCGAAGGAAGACGCCTTTCTGTACCGCTTTTTGCTACTGTATTTTCGTTCACTGCGCGTGTTGCCATAGCCGATAGTCGCTCGTTGAATTTTTTATCGAGTCAGGGGAAGCCCCCTACAGACGAGGCGGGATCATGGCATAAAACGAAAATTATTCCATTGATTCATATCGGCTGAGCGACTATTTGGTCGACAAACTGCGATAAGTAAAAAACCCAGCCGACTTCTGGCTGGGTTTGTCTGTATGACTGGAAATACCTTACAGCGGCTGAGTTTGGGCTTCTACCACTGCCAGTGCGACCATGTTCACGATCCGACGTACCGAAGCAATTGGTGTCAGGATGTGTACCGGTTTCGAAATCCCCATCAGTACCGGTCCCACCGTCACGCCTTCTGAAGACGACACGCGCAACAGGTTATAGCTGATACGCGCAGACTCCATATTCGGCATGATTAGGATGTTAGCCGAGCCTTTCAGCGGGCTGTCTGGCATTTGCTCGCGGCGGATCGCTTCCACCAACGCGGCATCACCGTGCATCTCGCCGTCAATCTCCAGTTCTGGTGCCATCTTGTTGACCAGCGCCAGCGTTGCACGCATCTTCTGCGCCGTCGGAGAATCCGAGGTGCCGAAACTGGAGTGCGACAACAGCGCGACTTTCGGTTCGATACCGAAACGACGCACACTTTCTGCCGCCATCAGGGTGATCTCCGCCAGCTGTTCCGGCGTTGGATCGGCATTGACGTAGGTATCAGCGATAAAGGTATTGCCGCTCGGCAGCATCAGCGCGTTCATCGCGCCCGCCGCATGTACGCCCTCGCGGTAGCCGAGCACATTTTCCACCACGTCGAAATGCTCTTCATAGGTGCCAATCGTGCCGCAAATCAGCGCATCCGCTTCGCCACGGTGAACCATGATGGCCCCGATCAGCGTTGGATTGCCGATCACTGCACGCTGCGCTTTTTCCTGCGACACACCGCGACGTTTCATCAGTTGGAAATACTCGCTCCAGTATGCTTTGAAGCGCGGATCCGATTCGTTGTTGACCACTTCGAAATCTTTACCGATGGTCAGTTGCAGCCCCAGTTTTTGCAGGCGCATCTCGATAACGCTCGGGCGGCCGATCAGAATCGGGAACGCCAGACCCAGCGTGACCAATTCCTGAGTAGCGTGCAGCACGCGAGCATCTTCACCTTCCGCGAATACCACACGTTTCGGCTGCTGACGCGCCTGTGCGAAGATCGGCTTCATGAACAGGTTGGTTTTGTAGACGAACTGGGTCAGTTTTTCGATGTAGGCATCGAAATCCTCGATCGGGCGCGTCGCCACACCGGAATCCATCGCCGCCTTCGCTACTGCGGGTGCGATTTTGATAATCAAACGCGGATCGAACGGTTTCGGAATCAGATAATCCGGCCCGAATGACAGCTCCTGATCGCCGTAAGCCGATGCCACCACTTCGCTTTGCTCCGCCAGTGCCAGATCGGCAATCGCGTGCACACAGGCCAGCTTCATCTCTTCGTTAATCGTGGTCGCGCCCACATCCAGCGCGCCGCGGAAGATGAACGGGAAGCACAGGACGTTGTTCACCTGATTCGGATAGTCAGAACGACCGGTACAAATAATCGCATCTGGACGAACTTCTTTCGCCAGCGGCGGCAGAATTTCCGGTTCAGGGTTTGCCAATGCCATGATCAACGGACGCGGCGCCATGGTTTTCACCATATCCTGCGTCAGTACGCCAGGGCCGGAGCAGCCGAGGAAGATATCCGCATTAGGGATAACATCGGCCAGTTTGCGCGCGCCGTTATCTTCCACCGCATACGCCGCTTTGGTTTCTTCCATGTTTTCATCACGACCGTGATAAATCACGCCGCGCGAATCACATACGACAATGTTGTGTTTCTGGAGACCCAGCGCCACCAGCAGGTTCAGACAGGCGATAGACGCCGCGCCTGCACCGGACACCACCAGACGCACATCAGCAATATTTTTTTCTACTACGCGTAGGCCATTCAGAACAGCGGCAGTACAGATAATCGCCGTGCCGTGCTGATCGTCATGGAAGACAGGAATCTTCATGCGCTCACGTAGCTTCTTCTCGATGTAGAAACACTCCGGTGCCTTGATGTCTTCCAGATTGATACCGCCGAACGTCGGCTCCAGCGCAGCGATCACGTCGATCAGCTTGTCTGGATCCAGTTCATCGACTTCGATATCGAAAACATCGATGCCGGAGAATTTTTTGAACAGAACGCCTTTACCTTCCATCACCGGTTTACCGGCCAGTGCCCCGATATTGCCGAGGCCCAGAACGGCCGTTCCGTTAGAGATCACGGCGACCAGATTGCCGCGTGCGGTGTATTTATAGGCGGCCAGCGGATCTGCCGCGATTTCCAGACAGGGAGCTGCAACGCCAGGAGAATACGCCAGCGCCAGATCGCGCTGCGTCGCCAGCGGTTTAGTCGGGGAAACCTGAATTTTTCCGGGGATCGGATACTGGTGGAAATCAAGGGCGCTTTGCTTTAGCTGTTCATCCATTTTATGTACCTTTTCGGTTTTGTTGTGTCTGTAGGGTAAAGAGTACCCAGTATAGTGTTTGCCAATGGCTAAACTACCGAGGATGGCAAAAACTGAGGGGGAATGCTGGTTAATATAGTTATTTTATTTGACGGTTTTTCGTTCAGCAGCCGGATGCGCGACAGGAAGAAATCGCGCAGTGCACGTGGGGTTGAATACCTATTGTCTGGGAGAAAAACTGCGATACCGTACGCAAAAGGATCGCAAGCAGCCACATTGTTTGTGATCCAGATCAATTAATTCATCAGGCCACATTGCATGACTCCAGCGCCGCATGGTGATATTGCGGCGCAACACCATAAGTTGCACCAGCCTATTTTTATCGCGGCGTGCTACTGCTTCGGCAGGCAAGACCAAAGTAAAAATGCATTTCCTCTTTTTTAGAGGTGCATTTTTATTTTGGTCTTTTTTTTTAGCCTAATTGGCGTCAACACAGGGTAAAGCTATGGATCATCAAAAAATGGATTATCAAAAACTTGGAGTCGACATCCTCGCGTTAAGCGGCGGCAAGCAGAACGTCAGCAAGCTGACCCACTGCGCCACTCGCTTACGTTTCGAGTTCAACGACAGCCATGCCGTACAGGCAGAGGCGATTGCTAAACTTCCCGGCGTCATCAGCGTGGTCGATCGCGGCGGCCAGTTTCAGGTGGTAATCGGCAACGACGTTCAAGTCACCTACCGGGCGATTTTGAATGAGATTGGCGAGATGAACAGCCAGCGCAATGCTGGCAACAAGCAGCAGAAAAAAGGCGGCATTTTTACGCAAATCATCAGCGTGATTTCCACCACTTTCACACCCGTTATTCCGGCGATTACCGGCGCAGGGATGATTAAAGCCCTGCTGGCGATCCTCAAGCTGACGGGGTTAATTTCCGCCGACAGCACGACCTATCGCCTGCTGGACACTATCTCCGATGCAGCCTTCTTCTTCCTGCCTGTGCTGCTGGCTTACGGTGCCTCCATCAAGTTCGCCTGTAACCCGATTCTGGCGATGACGATTGCTGGCGCACTGCTGCACCCGAATCTGGCCCAGCTACTGGCCTCCGGTGGCCCGATCAGCTTTATCGGTATTCCGGTACGGCTGGCGGACTACGCCGGATCGGTATTGCCGATCATTCTGACCGTATGGATCATGTCTTACATCGAGCAGTTTGCCGAAAAGATCTCACCGTCCATGATCAAATTTTTCACCAAGCCGATGATCGTGCTGCTGTTTACCGCACCGCTCGCGCTGGTGGTGATTGGGCCTTTCGGTATTTTCCTCAACGATCTGGTCGCCAGCGGCGCGGCGATCATTGACGGAAAAGCGAGCTGGCTTATTCCGATGCTGATGGGCGGTCTGCAACCGTTTTTGGTGATCACCGGCACCGCCTGGGCGATGACGCCGATTGCCACCTCGCAACTTACCCGCAATGGCTTCGAGATGATCAACGGGCCAGGCATGCTGGCTTCCAACATTGCACAGGGTGCCGCTACACTGTGCGTGGCGTTTAAAACCAAGAACAAGAATCTGAAACAGCTGGCTTCTTCGGCGGGCTTTACTGCTCTGCTGGGTATCACCGAACCTTCCCTGTACGGGGTAACACTGAAGCTGAAAAAACCGCTGATTGCCGCCATGATTGGCGGGGGCTGTGCGGGCATCTATGCCGGACTGGCCGGACTGGTTCGCTATGCCTTCGTCTCACCAGGTCTCGCGGCGCTGCCTGCTTTTATTGGCGAAAACCCGATGAACATCGTCCATGCGCTGATCACCTGCGCCATCGCGATTGTCGTCACGTTTGCGCTCACCTGGATCATGGGATTCGACGATCCGGTGGATGAAACTGACAGTGCCCAAACCGACTCAGCTCAGGCAGACCAACGTCACACTGCACCAGCAGCCGATAGCGCTGAAAAAACGCAGGCCGCAGAAAAACACGCAGAACCACAAACTATTCTCAGCCCACTGTCCGGCAAGCTGGTCGCACTGAGTGACATCAACGATGACGTCTTCTCACAGGGATTACTAGGACAAGGCGTGGCGATTATTCCTGACAGCGGTGAAGTGATCGCGCCGGTTAGTGGCGAAATCATCACGTTCCTTGAGTCTAAACACGCCATCGGCATCCGAGCTGACAACGGTTTAGAATTGCTGATTCACGTCGGTCTGGATACGGTGAACCTCAACGGCAAGCACTTTACCGGCTATATCAAACCGGGTGACCGAGTTAGCGCGGGAGACAGGTTGATCAGTTTCGATCTCAATGAAATCACGCGGTTGGGCTATGACCCGGTTACGCCTGTCGTGATCATCAACAGCGATGACTACGCCAGCGTCGTCTGCGCCGCGCCACAGCCGATCGCCCCGCTGGATACCATCATTAATGTGAAGGCCTGACGTTCCCTAAAAGCATTGGGTGTCCTGCCCAATGCTTTTCAGTCTTCCTGTATGTGAGAAAAATATGCACTATCAACAGCAAAAGCATTTCCCAGCGGGCTTTCTGTGGGGAGCCTCG
The DNA here is from genome assembly GCF_013449375.1 of Pectobacterium sp. CFBP8739. Lineage (GTDB taxonomy): Bacteria > Pseudomonadota > Gammaproteobacteria > Enterobacterales > Enterobacteriaceae > Pectobacterium. The sequence goes on from NZ_JACDRR010000021.1 coordinate 76,346, forward strand.
ACCTCGGCTTATCAGGTTGAAGGGGGGTGGCAAGCCGAGGGGAAAAGCCCCTCGATCATTGATCAATGCCAGCACCCTGAGCATACCGCAGACTTCACCGTCGCCAGCGATCACTACCATCGCTTTAAAGAAGACGTGCAGCTGTTCGCGGAGCTCGGGTTAAAGGCCTATCGCTTCTCGATTGCCTGGACGCGTATTCTTCCCGACGGCACCGGTGCAATAAATCCCCTGGGCATCGCGTTTTACAACAGCCTGATTGATGAACTGAACGCGCACGGTATTGAACCGGTCGTCACGCTCTACCATTTCGATTTACCTTATTGTCTGGAAGTACAAGGCGGCTGGCAGAACCGCGCCACAATTGATGCCTTTGTTCACTACGCCCGCACGCTGTTTACACATTTCGGCGACAAGGTGAAATACTGGCTGACGATTAACGAGCAGAACACCATGATTCTGCACCCCGGCGCGATTGGCCTGCCGGAAGGTGGCGTGTTGCCATCCAAAAAGGTGCTATATCAGCAGAACCATCACATGATGCTGGCGCAGGTCATGGCGTTGTGCCACGAACTCGCCCCCAACGGCCTGATCGGTCCGGCAATCAACACTACATCCATGTATCAGGCCACCAGCAAGCCGGAAGATGCCATCGCCGCGCACAACTGGGAAACGCTGCGCTGCTGGAGCTTTCTGGATGTCGCGGTACACGGCCGCTACAACGCGCTGGCCTGGCGTTATCTGGAAGATCGCGGCCTCGCGCCGGAAATATTGCCCGGCGATGACGAGATCCTGCAATCAGGAAAGCCCGACTACGTCGCGATTAACTATTACTCCACTGCCACTATTGCCGCCAGCAAAGGCGATGCATCGGATGTCAGCGCCCGCGCGGGCGATCAGCAAATCATGCTAGGCGAACCCGGCGTCTATCGTGCGGCAGAGAATCCACACGTCGATAAAACGCCTTATGGCTGGGTGATCGATCCCGTTGGCTTGCGCTTAACGCTGCGTAAAACCTACGAACGCTATCATCTGCCAATCCTGATTACGGAAAATGGCATGGGTGCGCCAGATAAACTGGAAGCCGACGGCACGATCGACGATCAATACCGCATCGATTTTATTGCCCGCCATATTGAACAGATGCAGCTCGCCATCAGCGATGGGGTTGATCTGATTGGCTATTGTCCGTGGTCGGCGATCGATGTGGTCAGCACGCATCAGGGCTACGGTAAACGCTACGGATTTATTTATGTGAACCGCGACGAATTCGATCTGAAAGATCTGCGCCGTATCAAAAAGAAAAGTTTTTACTGGTATCAGGGCGTCATCGCATCAAATGGCGCGCGGTTATTTCCTGGGGAATCCTAATACTGACGCACCAGTACACGCGGTTAAACAGGGATAAGCTCACTCTCAATCACTCATGTTGCGGGAAAACGCCCCGCAACATGAAAGAGAAGAAATGGGTTATTATTTTACTGACGCTCCCACTGATATCACTCAAGAAACGCATGATGGCTGAACCGATAAAAGCAATAAAAATACTGAACAATAGCCTGGTGTTATCTTCCGATGCAGATAACAACGAAATCATTGTCATGGGGAAAGGGATCGGTTTTAACAGCAAAACCGGCGATATTCTCGATCCGGCCAAAATTGAGAAGACCTTTATTCTCAAGGACGGCACATCGCCACGCGAATTTGCCCGTCTGATTGAGCACGTCGGGGAAGAATATGTTCACATCGTGAATAAGATTATTGATGATGCGAACCGACAACTTCAGGGTCGCCTGAGCGAACAGGTTTTTTTTACGCTGATCGACCATATCAGTTTTGCCATTGAGCGCTATCGCAAAGGCATCAGCATACAAAACCGTCTTCTGTATGAAGTAAAGCGATTTTACCCGCAGGAGTTTGCGATTGCCTCGCGGGCGCTCAACGACATTAACCAGCAAATGAATCTGGAGTTACCCGAAGAGGAAGCGGGCAATATCGCTTTCCATTTGGTCAACGCCCAAACCGACGTCCAGAATATGGAAAACACGCTCCAGTCGGTCAAAATGCTGAAAGATATTTTTAATATCATTCAGTACAACTTCCATATCGTGATTGATAAAGAATCCATTAACTACTCACGCTTCCTGACGCACATGCAATTCTTTATTCAGCGTCTGCTGGAAAACAGCCTGATTCATTCAAACGATGACTTTATTTTTGAGCAGGTCACCAAAGAGTATCCTGATGCCTATAAATGCAGCCGACTGATCAAAGACTATATTCACAACCTGCTCAACATCGACATCTCTAACGATGAAATGCTGTACCTGATTATTCATATCGTCCGTATCACCCCAGAGCAGGAAAGCGCGCCCAATCGGCGATAAATTGATAAGTAGTTTTCCTGCCGCTACGGCACCTCCTCGTTCTGATGACCTCACAAGTCCAACAGGCACAAGAACCCATCCCTGATAGCCCGTCGGGAGAAGATACAGCCCACGCGGGTGACACGGCGATGAGTGAAAGTTTTATCGCATTTTTGATTACTGGGCATGTTCAATCCATAAGGCATTGGCTACTATCATTTTCATAAGCAAATTATGGAAAATTTTTTGTGGCAACGATTACAGACATCGCTCAAAAAGCCGGAGTGGCAGCCTCAACCGTTTCTCGCGTACTGAATAACGATCCCAGCCTGTCCATAACTAAAGAAAAGCGCCAACTCATCAAGAAAATCGCCCATGAGTTGGCCTATTTATCGCCGACACAACGTAAGCAGCAGAAAAAAAAGTTAGAGAACTCGCTCGTTGTCCGCTCTCATTTCAAAATGGATAATGAAAACGTATTAAATCTCGCCGTCGTCCACTTTCTTACGCCCTCAGAAGAACTCAACGACCCTTATTTCACCGCAATGCGTATTGGCATTGAAAACCGCTGCCACCATTTTAATATTTCATTACGCAATTTCTTCACCACCAATTTATCATCCAATAGCCAGACTTTAGCTCAGGCGCAGGCGATCATTTGCGTAGGTCACTTTAGCGATAGCGACATCGCCTTAATTTATTCATTAAATAAAAACCTGATCTTTATCGACTCCGCCCCTCTCGATAAACAATGTGATGCCGTGCTTTTTGATCGGGAAGCGGCTGCTCGCGAAGTATTACATTATATTGTGAATAGCGGTGCTCAGCGCCCCGCATTTATCGGGAACAATGAGAGCCGATTGCATGTATTTCAGGAGATAACGCAAAAACACGGTATCTACGATGAGTCGCGATGCAAGGTCAGTCAGTTATTCTGTATTGAGTCCGGCTATCAGGCAATGAATGAGTTGCTGCAACAAAAAGAATGGCCCGATGTCGTGTTCGCGGCGACAGACATTATCGCTATTGGCGTCTACCGGGCGATTCAAGAGAAAGGTATTGCCATTCCTAAGCAAATAAAAGTAATCGGGATGAATGACATTCCCACAGCACAACATCTCAATCCCAGTTTGACCACAATGCGACTTTACCCCACTGAAATGGGCGAAGCCGCCGTCGATCTATTTTTAGAGCTGGTGGCAGGACGCTATTATAAAAAACACGTACAGATTGGTTATGAGATGGTGTGGCGCGAAAGTTTCATACTCAACGATGCCCTTTTATAATACGTCCCCTTATCTTTCCTATCCTTACAAATAAGATGGCCACGTAAGCAAACTACGTGGCCAGAGAACGTCAATTAGCGGTTATTTTCCACAGCTGATTCCATCCCCCGTTATCATGCCATTGAATGCCGGATGCACCGTTCTCTGTCGAACGGCTGTTAACATCCAAAAGTTTCCCACTGTTCCTATTCATGATTTTATAATAGCCATCACCCGCATCTAAAATAAGCCATTGTTGGCTAAAATGGCCAGTGTTATACATTTGGATAATTTGCGCCCCGTCGTCATTGGCACTGGCGGCAATATCGATGTATTTTCCACTATTCACATTCACCAGATTAAAATAACCATTACCCACCGCGTTAAAATAAAAACGCTGACTGTCCCAGTTGCCGTCACTGTATTGTTCAACCCACGCGCCGTCTTCACGCGAACCGCTCACAATATTCAGTGATTTGCCACTATGTCGATTAGCGATCTTATAGCGGGTTCCGTTGATAAAATTGATTTGTGATTCGGCAAACGCGTCCAGCGCTCGGGTAAATTGCAATACATTGGTTGAAACTTGCTTCGTCGCGCCTAACGCGTAGCCATCCGGCAACACGCTGGCATTACCCGCAGGTTCCCAATAAAAAACTCCGATCCCTTTATTTCCCGGAACGGCTTTAACAAGATTAATCGTATCCCTAATCGTCCAGTAACTGTCTGTCGGGTTAGTTTCCAAACCGCCGACTTCAACGACCATGACTTCCTTACCATACCGGCTAGCCATATCATTGAGGTTGCTAGCCAGTGCGCCAGTGAGCTCCCAATAGTTTTTCCCCTCCCAATAGGGATAGAATGAAAAACCAATCACATCGGTTTTCCCACCGTATGTGGTGAGGAAATTGTCAAAAAACCAGCGAGCGTTTGAATTATTATTCCCATGCGCCAGATGGCTGATCACTTTAGAGGAAGGGCTGACCGCTTTAACCGCATCATAGCCCGCATTCAGTAGCTGCGTTAAATTAGCAAACCGGCTTGTGCTCCCTTCTGGGAGTAAAATTCCGGGGTTCATTTCATTACCAACCTGCACCCATTCCGGCGTCACGCCTGCGGAAATAAGCGCAGTCATCACTTCATGTGTATGGTTATAAACGGCCGTCTTTAATTGGCTCAGATTGTAGTTCGCCCACGCGGCTGGCTTTATTTGATGACCCGGATCGGCGAAAACATCACTATAGTGGAAATCTACCATGACGCGCATTCCCATCGCTTTGGCGCGCTGTGCAGCATCCACCACGCGGGTTTTATCCGTATAGCCGAGCAGCGTCCAAGTCGTATTATCTTTATGCCATAGCGCACTGGGGTCGGGATTAACGAAAATGCGTAACCGTACAGCATTAATACCGTGATCGCGCAATATCTGTAATACATCGCGCGGCGTTCCTGCATCATCACGCCAGCTTACCCCTCGATCTTCTAATTGCTTTACCCAACCAATATCCGCGCCATAAGCAAACGGCTGCGCCGCTTTCGCCAAATTGGCTGACATGAACCCGATAAACAGCATTAACAATACAGAGATGATTCCTGAATAATTATTCTTTTTCATTCATTTCTCCTTGAGGTAACACGCTTAAAAGGTATTTATGACATAAATACCCAGGCACAGATTAAAAAATAGAGGACTGATATTTATAAGAATGAATCTCACAGAATAAACCGAGCAGCCATTAATGGCTGCTTAGCTACTTTCTAATTTTTCCACTTATTCAACATGACGTTTTCTATGGCATTATCCTCGTCATGACAGACATTTTCTTTTTAATTAATCCGCTTTCCATTTTCATCAAAAAAGTGAAGATATTCACTATGGCACGTCAGAGGAATCGTTGAGTAAGGCACAATATTATTATCACCCGACAAATGCACCTTGAAATTATTAACGCCAGAATATGCGCCAAAAATATAGGTCGCATTACCCAGCCTTTCAGTGACTTCACTATTGATCGACAAACTGACGTCTCCGCCATTCGGATCAATACTCAGGTGTTCAGGGCGGATACCCACGGTAATTTTCTGATCGGTGCATAATCCGTGGTTAGCAAGATTAACGGAAAGTGTATTGAGCTTATTGATCAAGATACTCACGTTATTCCCTTCAACCTGTAGCACTTCTCCAGGTAAAAAGTTCATATTCGGCGAACCGATAAAACCGGCGACAAAAAGATTTTCTGGCTTATGGTAGAGCGCCATCGGAGTGCCAACCTGCTCAATATATCCCTTGTTTAACACCACAATTTTATCCGCCAGCGTCATCGCTTCCACCTGGTCGTGCGTCACATATATCATGGTGTTACGCATTTCCTGGTGCAGCCGGGCAATCTGTAAACGCATTTCCACGCGTAATTCGGCGTCGAGGTTCGAGAGAGGCTCATCGAATAAAAACACTTTAGGGTCACGTACAATGGCCCGCCCAATCGCAACGCGCTGGCGTTGACCACCAGACAGTTGTTTCGGTGTACGATCCAGCAATCCTTCTAGCTGAAGCGTCATCGCCGCCTTCCGCACCATTTTTTCGACTTCAGCTTTGGGGTGCCCGTTCATTCTCAACCCAAACCCCATATTTTCAGCCACCGTCATATGCGGGTACAGCGCGTAAGACTGGAACACCATCGCAATCCCCCGCTCTGCGGGATCGAAATGGTTAACTAAACGGTTATCAATATGAATTTCGCCATCCGTGATATCTTCCAATCCTGCGATCATTCTCAGCAACGTCGATTTACCACACCCCGACGGGCCGACGAAGACCACAAATTCGCCTGAATTAATCTCAAGATTAATACGATGGATGGTTTCAGTCTTATCGTAACGCTTCACTATATTTTTTAATAAAATATCAGCCATGTTGAACCTCAAACTTAATTTGCCATTGCGCGCGTATTACTTCACTGCGCCCGTCATGCTGGCGATAAATTGCTTTTGCATGGCGAAGAAGATAAGTAAGCTAGGAAGAGTAGAGATGACTGTTCCCACCATAATAAGCCCGAAGTCTGGAGAATAGGCAGAAGCAAAGCTGGATAACACCAGATTAATCGTCTTTAATTCATTAGACTGGAGGACAATAAGCGGCCAGAGAAAGGCATTCCATGACGTCATGAAAACAATAATAAAAGCAGCGGAATAACTGGCGCGCATAATCGGCACGTAGACATACAGGAAAATTTTCCACTCAGCGACGCTTTCCACACGCGCCGCATCAATCAACTCTCTCGGAAACGTTTTCGTACATTGCCTAAAGTAGAAAATAATAAATGCCCCGGCCACGGTCGGCATGACAACGGCAAAATGCGTATCCAGTAAACCAGCCTTACCAAACATGGTGAAAAGCGGGATCATTAATGCCGCGAACGGAATCATCATCGTCGTGAGTAACGCCACATAGACACGCTCACGATTCTTACTGGCATAAATTTCAAACGCATAGCCTGCGATAGAGCACACGACAAGCGTGGACACCGTACTGATCAACGCAATTTTTGACGTGTTCCAGAACACCAGCGCCAAATCCACCTGGCTCGTCAGATTGGTAAAATTGACCAGTAATTGATCGCCAAACGTGAATTTCCCCATGTTGATTTGGCTGGTGCTATTTGTGCTCGACACCACCATCCAATAGAAAGGGAAAAGCGAAAAAATACTCATCAATACGAGAAAAGCATGCATGAGTAGGCTGTTAACGTTACTTTTCCTCATATCATTCCTTCCGTGCTGCTTTGAACTGAATCAGTGCCAGTATTGCTGAAAAAACAACAATGACGTAGGAAACCGTTGCCGCATAGCCAAAATTAGGCACAAACTTGAATGACAGGTTATAAATATAAAGCGATAGCGTCAGCGTCGCATTTGCTGGGCCACCATTCGTGATATTCATCGCTTCATCAAACAACTGTAATGTGCCGATCGTTGATGTCACACTGGTAAAAAGAATGACCGGTTTCAATAACGGGATCGTAATGAAGAAAAATTGCTTAATTGGGCTGACACCATCAACTCGGGCAGCTTCATAAATGGACTTATCAATATTTTGCATCGCGGAAAGATAGAATATCATGTTATATCCCGTCCAGCGCCACGTAATAGCAATAATGATGGTCACCTTCGCCCAGAAAGGATCGGATAGCCACGGAATCGGATCGTCAATGACATGAGTAAACAGTAAGAATGAATTAATCACACCATCCAGTTCAAACATACTCTTAAAAAGAATTGAGTAGGCAACCAGTGAGGTTACACAGGGTAAAAAGATCGCTATCCTAAACCACTGACGATATTTAAGCTGAGAAGAATTCAAACAAGAAGAAATGGCCAATGATAATAAAATCATAATCGGAACTTGGATTACCAGAAATGTCAATGTATTCCAGAGTGCCGTTTTGAACATAGGATCATTGAATAAACGGATGATATTTCCCAGGCCAACAAATTGTGTCACCACACCACGGCCAGATTGAAAAGAGAGCCAAAGTGATTTGAAAATAGGGTATATCGTCATTAAGGCAATTAACCCAACAGCGGTAGCGACGAAAGCCCAGCCGTTGATGTTATAAAGCCTATTCATTTTAGGTTTATACATCATTATCACACCATCGATTTCCGGAGACAAACGCTTGAGGGCTTCCCGCCCTCAAGCTCACACTCGCTACTGCATAATCTGATTTTTTAATGTCGTTTCGGCGCGTTTTAACACGTCATCGACAGAATCGCCTTTCAGTAATGCAGGTATTTCAGCAGCAATGGCGTTATCCACTTCCTGGGTATACATACCGTAGGAAACCTGTGGGATTTCAGTCACCCATTTAGAAAAATCAGCGAACACGGGTTGCCCGCCAAAGAACGGATCCTGTACCGCGTAAGCTGGGCCGGAAGTGGCTGGCAAGAAGGTGGCGAGCGCCCCACGATCAACCAAAAGGGTTTGATACATATTGCTATCCGCCGCGAAGGTTTTCTGCAAAAACTCAATCGCCTGTTTCGTGTTTTTTCCCCCTTTTAAGACATACCAGCTCGAGCCCCCCTGATTGGAGGCATGAACCGCGTTGTCGAGATTCAACCGAGGGATCGGTGCGACACGCCATTTTCCTTTCTGATCTGCGGCACTTTTAATTGAACCAATTACCCACACACCGGAAACTACACTCGCCGATTTTCCGGCATTAAAACTCCCCACGAAACTCGACCAACCAGAAATAGGGCGTGCAATTTTCGCGTCATTAATCGCTTTAATCGTTTTTAATGTTTCTTTCAGTGCATTGTTTTTGGTGAGATTGAGCTGTCCTTGATTATCGAAGAACCATTCTCCTCCGGACTGCATCATAATATGAGGGAGAACCACATCATTCATATCATAGGTCAGCATATCAACACCGGTTTTCGCTTTTACCTGCTTACCGATTTCAATATATTTATCCCAGGTAATGTTCACCATATCACTCTCTTTATATCCCGCCGCCTCCAGATAATCGAGTCGATAGAACATTCCCGCCACGCCGGAATCAAAAGGCACACCGTATACCTTATCCCCTACTGTCATCACTTTTGTTTTATACGGTGCAAACTGGCTATAGTCGATAGCGCCCTGTAATGGAATAAACGAATCAGGATAAGCCCGAAGATATTTCTGCGCATTATAATCTTCAATAAGTACAATATCAGGAAGCGAGTTTTTAACTCCTGAAGCCAACATGGTATTTAATTTCTGCTCAATATCTTCTTTGCCCGAATCGATTACTTTCAGACTGAAACTGGGGTCGGATTTTTTATATATCGACGATGCCTCATGCATTGCCGCAACATTGAAATTAGGGTCCCAAGCCCACACGGTGACTTCAGCAGCCAGGCTATGACTCGATAAGCCCAGTGTGAGGAATGAAACTGCAAATAGGGTAGATACTTTATTCTTGATCTTCATCAGAGCAGTCCTTCTTTACTTTTTGTAAAGAGAGAATATGAGTTACTGCATAATGAAGCAACGAGTTACACCGCTTACATTCTTTCATCCGGTGATGCGGGTCACACAACAGGGAGAAAAATGACTAAATATTCGATCTAAATACAAAAAATTCAGGAAAATTTTCCTTCCGCAAAGCCCATGCCAGCCGATAAAAACGATCAAAATAAGAACAGAAAATGACATATACAATTGAAAACAAAATAAAAAATGAAAGTAAAAAAAGGCTACTCAGCTCATATTGATCATAATCCCCCCTTCACCATGGAATTACGCAAAAATGAAAGCGTTACCACAAAAATCAAGCGGCACATGGGATACCCGTGTGCCGCAAAACATGCCTATGCCTTGGCAAACCAGCCGCGGATGATCGCGTGCTGTAGCAGCATGATGGTTTTACCGTCTTTAATCCGGCCATCGTTCATCATCGCAACGGCTTCGCTGAACGGCAGTTCCAGCACCTCGATATCTTCATCTTCCACACCACCGCCCAGATTATCCCGCTGCGACTCATCGTATTCAGCAGCAAAAAAGTACACACGCTCCGTCACGCTACCCGGCGACATGTAGGCATAGAACAGCTTTTCCACGTTGCCGATCGCATAGCCAGTTTCTTCGATGGCTTCGTTACGGATACATTCTTCGGGCGAATGGTCGTCCAGCAAACCCGCGCAGGTTTCCAGCAGCATGCCGCTTTCGTTGCCGTTGACGTAGGTAGGAATACGGAATTGTCGTGTCAGAATCACCGTGCCTTTTGCTCGGTTGTACAACAGAATCGTCGCGCCATCACCACGGTCATAAACCTCACGAACCTGGCGAACGATGCCGCCATTATTTCTTTTCAAATCAAAAGTATATTTATTCAGAATGTACCAGTTATCGGATAGCAGCTTCTTTTCAACGATATCAATGGGAGACGACATGCAAACACCTCAGCGATCGATGTGGAGGGAAGGCTCGTTTATATACAACGCGAATTCATCATATCCCCTTTTAACCGCAGCATAAATGGGTTGCAGGCACGGTTTCCCGGATGCCAGAGCCTTACCACAATCTATTCTCTCTGCGTCACCAACCCACTCATTACTATTCACTTTCATTTGACGAGGAAACAGGCAGGATAATGACATACTCTCTCTACCCTGAGCCATCGAATGACGGAACATCCTCGCTTTATCGCCCTATCGGATACGCAGACGCGTGCCCTGTTCGGGACGATCGTGCTGGCGCTAGGCATGGGGCTTGGGCGCTTTTTGTATACGCCGATGCTGCCTGTGATGCTGGAAGAAGGCCATTTCACCTTCAACCAGCTTTCCTATATTGCCAGCGCGAACTACGCAGGCTACCTGTTCGGCAGTCTGGTTTTCTCTTTTAGCCGTCGCGCTTCAGCCTCTCAACCGATGTTCCTGCTGTTTAGCGCCGCCGCCGCGACCGTCGTTTTACTTCTCGCAATGGCGATGACCACCAGCACAACACTGGTTATGGTTATTCGTTTCCTCGCCGGGCTCACCAGTGCGGCGATGATGATCTTCGGCTCTTTGGCCATTTTGCACCACACCAGACAGGCTCGCGTTGTCGCATCGCTTTATGCCGGAGTCGGCGTAGGGATCGTGTTAGGGAATGAATACATCATCATCGGACGGCATTACGCCCTCACCGCCGAGCTATTATGGTGGGGAGCCACCCTGCTCTCAGCATCGCTTTTGCTCGTCTTACTTATCCTTTCGCCGCCTGAATCCAGCGTCACGCCACAAACGATGGCGAATAGTGATGAGCCGCCTCAGCTTGGCTGGAGGCGACTTACGCTGCTGTATGGTCTGGCAGGATTCGGATACATCATCATCGCCACCTACCTGCCGTTGATGGTGATGGCACTGGGTATGCCGCGTGTATCTCTTCATCTCTGGTCGCTAGTTGGGCTGGCCATCATTCCCGGCTGTTTTTTCTGGCTATGGGCCGCCAACCGCTGGGGAACGTTGCCCTGCCTAACGGCAAACCTGCTCATTCAGGGCGTATGCGTCCTACTGACGCTATTCAGTCACTCGCCCACGGCGTTGATACTCAGCTGTGTCGGCTTTGGTGCTACCTTTATAGGAACGACCTCGCTGGTGATGCCCTTAGCCAAACGACTACGCGTGCCGCACGGCATCAACCTGCTTGGTCTGGTGACGCTCACTTACGGCATTGGCCAAATTCTTGGCCCGCTGCTCACCAGCGCCTTAACGAATAACAACGCTGTCGTCCCAGCCATTCTGTGCAGCGCAGCAGCACTTTTCATCGCGGCAGGACTCTGTTTCCCTTACCGTCGGCCACAACCCTAATCCAGGAGAACCCATGCCATACGTCAACATCAAAATCACCAATGAAGGTGCCACCACGGAACAAAAGCGTCAGCTAATTGAGGGCGTCACCCAACTGCTGGTCGATGTGCTAAACAAAAACCCAAAAACCACCGTAGTGGTGATTGATGAAGTCGACACGGACAACTGGGGAATCGGCGGCGTGCCGGTAACGGAGCTGAGGAAGGGTAGCCAGTAAGAAGGCGAATATGAGAGTAGTGTAGTGATAGTGCGTTGAGCAGTGCCACCACCCGCATCTGGCGCGATAAGTGGTGGCACCCGATCTATATCCCCAACATCGTATCAATCAGCAGATACATATTGAGAGAAACGACCAGCACGACAATGAGTTGCCCGATGCACTGCACCCATTTGCCGTTGACCATCGACCCCATCAGCTCACGGTTGCCAGTGAAGGACAGCAGCGGAACCAGCGCCAGCGCAATCCCAAAGCTCAGTACCACCTGACTCAATACCAGCACGCGCGTCGGATCCATACCGGACAGGATCACGATAAACGACGGCAGCATCGTTACGGTGCGGCGTACCCAAAGCGGGATATGGAAGCGCACAAATCCCTGCATCACCACCTGCCCCGCCAGCGTGCCGACAACCGTGGAAGAAAGCCCTGCCGCCACAAGGCTCAGACCGAAAATCACAGCGGCGGCTTTACCCAGCAGCGGCTCCAGCGTGAGGTAGGCTTTATCCAGATCGGCAATATCCTGATTGCCGCTGAAATGGAACGCCGCCGCCGCCGTTGCCATCATCGCCAAATTGACGAATCCGGCGATGGTCATTGCAATCGCGACATCGACTTTCGTTGCAGAATAGCGCTCGGCACGAGTATGGCTGCCTTCGTGCTGCGTTAAGGAAGAGTGAAGGTAAATCACATGCGGCATAATGGTCGCCCCCAGCACACCTGCGGCCAGCAGCACGGCATCGGAGGTCGGCAGACTAGGGATCGCCATGCCTTTGGCTAATGTGGACAACTCAGGCTGAGAGAAGACCAATTCGACAATATACGCCGCCGCCACAAACAGCAACAGGCCGCCGATGACCATCTCCATCGGCTTCTGACCACGCTGTTGCAGCATTAAAATCAGGAAAGTGGCAATAGCCGTGAGAATCGCGCCTTCCAGCAACGACACGCCCAAGAGCAGTTTGAACCCAATCGCTGCACCGATAAACTCGGCCAGATCGGTCGCCATCGCAATAATTTCGGCCTGCACCCAATAAGCCCAAACGGCCGGACGCGGAAAGCGATCGCGGATATGTTCCGCTAGATTCTTACCCGTTGCGATCCCCAACTTAGCGGACAGCAGTTGGATCAGCATCGCCATCAGGTTCGCCCACACCACCACCCACAGCAACGTATAGCCATAGGCTGCGCCAGACTGGATGTTTGTGGCGAAGTTACCCGGATCGATATAACCAATCGCCGCGATAAACGCCGGCCCCATCAGAGAAAGTTTGACCTTCCTTGATGTACGGCTTGTTGACTCAATAACACGGCTACCCGGCATAGTATGACCCTTCTAACACTGGTGTTTTACTACTCTCACAAAAACGATAATGATTATCAAGTGCATTTAGAGGGGTGATACCAATTCTTTTGATAGTTAAAGATGATGAGTCACTCAAAACCTAAAAAACATCTTTTTTATCAAACAAACATTAACAAAATATAAACAAAAACCCCATGCAGGGCACGGGGTTTGGAAATGAAGCTACGTTGTAAATACAGCGCGTAAAAGCAAAAGACGATCAGTCTTGTCCTTTTGATACCGCAACCATCGCCGGGCGTAGCAAACGGCCATTCAACGTATAGCCTTTTTGCATGACCATCATGACATGGTTCGGCTGATGATCGGCCGAAGGTAACATCGTCATTGCTTGGTGCACTTCTGGGTTAAACGGTACGTTTACTTCACCGACAACCTCAATACCAAATTTGCGGACGGCATCCAGCAATGATTTCAGCGTCAGTTCAACCCCTTCAATCATCGCAGCCAGTGATTCATTGGCTTTATCCGCCGTATCCAGCGCGCGTTCCAGGTTATCGATAACTGGCAGCATTTCACTGGCAAATTTTTCTACCGCAAATTTATGCGCTTTCTCAACATCCATTTCCGCACGGCGGCGAACGTTATCCGCTTCAGCACGGACGCGAAGCATATTGTCACGTTCACGCTGTTGCAGTTCGCTCAACTGGGCTTCCAGCTCGGCGATGCGCGCATCACGCGGGTCAGCTACGTCTGCCGTCTCTGGCGCGGCATCCGCTTGCTGCCCTTTTGCTGCTTCCTTTTGATCCAGCACTTGCTCGTCAGGCGTTTTCTGTTCTTTACTACTCATGAAATTCTCCGCGGTTTAGCATTAATCTCGCTAGTTGCTTATTATGGGGATCAAAATCGGGGATTCAAGGGAACCCGTCATATATTGGTTCCTGCCGCTGCCGATACACCACGCTGAGGACAAAACAGCAATGAACACACCGCTTACAATGAACAGGCCGTTTAATTGTATTGGCATTGTCGGCCATCCGCGCCACCCAACGGCGTTGGCAACGCATGAGATGCTTTACCACTGGCTCACCGAGAAAGGTTACTCGGTTCTGATCGAGCAGCAAATCGCCCGTGAACTGAACCTGAAAGATGTGCCGACGGGCAGCCTTGCCGACATCGGCCAGCAGGCGGATTTGGCGGTTGTTGTCGGCGGTGACGGCAATATGCTCGGCGCAGCGCGCGTGCTGTCGCGCTATGATATTAAGGTGATCGGTGTGAACCGTGGCAACCTCGGATTTCTAACCGATCTCGATCCTGACCATGCGCAGCAGCAGCTTTCTGACGTTCTCGACGGTCATTATCTGAGCGAGCAACGTTTCATGCTGGAAGCGCACGTTTGCCGCGCAAACCAGCCCGACAGCATCAGTACCGCCATTAACGAAGTGGTGCTTCACCCGGGGAAAGTCGCCCATATGATTGAATTTGAAGTCTATATTGACGACAAATTCGCCTTCTCCCAACGTTCAGACGGCCTGATTATCGCCACACCTACAGGTTCAACCGCCTATTCCCTTTCCGCTGGCGGCCCGATTCTGACGCCGTCGCTGGATGCGATTGCGCTGGTTCCCATGTTCCCGCATACGCTGTCAGCCCGTCCGTTGGTGATCAACAGCAGCAGCACAATTCGGCTGAAATTTTCCTGCATTACCAATGACCTGGAAATCAGTTGCGACAGCCAGATTGCGCTACCGGTACAGGAAGGTGAAGAAGTGCTCATTCGCCGCAGTGAACATCACCTGAATCTGATTCACCCAAAAAATTACAGTTATTTCAATACACTAAGCTCAAAACTCGGCTGGTCAAAAAAATTATTCTAAAATTCTCCCCAGCTACTTTACTGTATATAAAACCAGTTTATACTGTATGCAATCACATGTGATTACATACAGGGGCTTATCATGCTGGCGCAACTCACTATCAGTCACTTCGCCATCGTGCGCGAATTAGAAATCGATTTTCAGTCAGGAATGAGCGTTATTACCGGGGAAACCGGTGCGGGGAAATCTATTGCGATTGATGCCCTCGGTTTATGTCTGGGAAATCGTTCTGACGCCAGCATGGTCAGGCCGGGCGCAGCCCGCGCCGACATTTGCGCCCGCTTTGCGCTGGCAGATACCCCAACGGCACGCCAATGGCTGGAAGAAAACCAGTTGGATGACAGCAACGAATGCCTGCTACGTCGCGTCATTAGCGCCGATGGTCGCTCGCGTGGCTTTATTAACGGTACCGCCGTGCCACTGTCTCAACTGCGTGAACTCGGCCAGCACCTGATTCAGGTACACGGTCAGCATGCCCATCAACTACTGCTGCGCCCCGACCACCAAAAACACCTGCTGGATGCGTATGCCGATGAACCAAAACTATTAGTTGCCATGCAGCAGGTTTGGCATCAGTGGCACCAAAGCTGCCGTGCGCTGGCGCAGCTACAACAGGCGGCGATTGAGCGTGAGGCTCGTCGGGAATTGCTGCAATATCAATTAAAAGAGCTGAATGAGTTCGCGCCGCAGCCCGGCGAATACGAACAGATTGACGTTGAATACAAACGACTGGCAAATAGTGGTCAGCTATTGACGATGAGCCAACAGGCCATGCAATTGCTGAGCGAAGACGAAGAGCAGAACATCATCAGCATGCTACATAGCGTCAAACACCAGCTTGGCGAACTCATCAGCATGGATGACAAGCTGTCTGGCGTGCTGTCGATGCTCGAAGAAGCGAGCATTCAGCTTAGCGAAGCCAGCGATGAACTGCGCCACTACAGCGAACAAATGGATCTCGACCCAATTCGCCTGTATGAACTGGAACAGCGTCTGTCACGTCAGCTCGCACTGGCACGCAAGCACCATGTTGCGCCAGAGGCGCTTCCCGCATTCCATCAGCAGCTACTGGAAGAGCAACAGCAGTTGGAACAGCAGGAAAGCGACCATGACGCGCTTAGCGCTTCCGTCGGCGAATATCATCAACAGGCGTTGCATCTTGCAGAACAGCTGCACGTGCGCCGTCAGCACCACGCCAGCGAGCTGGCACAGCTTATCACGACCAATATGCGTGAACTGGCGATGCCACACGGCCACTTCACCATTGATGTGAAATTTACGCCAGACAACCTGACGGCCACCGGTGCCGACAGTATCGAATTTCGGGTGACCACTAACCCCGGCCAGCCACACCAGACGCTGGCGAAAGTGGCATCGGGCGGCGAACTGTCACGTATCGCGCTGATTATTCAGGTGATCACCGCACAGAAAATGGACACGCCAGCGATGATCTTCGATGAGGTCGATGTGGGTATTAGCGGGCCAACCGCCGCCATCGTCGGGAGAATGCTGCGCCAGCTCGGCGAATCCACGCAGGTGATGTGCGTGACGCACCTACCGCAGGTCGCGGGTTGCGGTCATCAGCACTTCTTCGTGAGTAAACAAACGGACGGCGCGGAAACGGAGACCCTGATGCAACCGTTAGATAAGCGCGCTCGGCTACAGGAACTGGCACGCCTTTTGGGCGGCAGCGCCGTCACCAAAAATACGCTGGCAAATGCCAAAGAACTACTGGCAGCCTAAAATCTACTACCTATAAGGGCAAGAAAGGTGCATCGCAGGTAAAAAACCTCAACTTTTTTACCTTCCTGAGGTCATACAATCGCCTTGCAGGTTTCCAAGTCCTGCAAGGTCTATTATCATCGGCAACCTATGCCCTTAAGGAATGTAATCACTATGCGCTGTAAAACGCTGACTGTCGTCGCCGCGGTGGTTGTTATGCTGACCGCCGGTTGTTCCACACTGGAAAAGGTGGTCTATCGGCCGGACATCAATCAGGGAAACTATCTGGCACCGGCTGACGTTGCAAAAATTCACACCGGCATGACCAAACAACAGGTCGCTTATACACTGGGTACGCCTATGATGCAGGATCCGTTTGGCAGCGATACGTGGTTCTACGTTTTCCGCCAACAGCCTGGTCATGAATCGGTAAAACAGCAGACGCTGACGCTAACCTTCAGCGGCAGTGGTGTGTTAACCAACATCAATAACAAACCTGCGCTGGATTAATATTTTCAATGCCGTTCGGCTGAATCAGGATAGGTGATCCTGGCAACCAGAGACGGTACTTTAAGACAAGGCTCACAATGGGCAGGGTACTTAAGGGAAACAGCCACGCACGCGGTTTGATGTATGGCAGGTATAACAGCAGGCAAATCTGAACACTTCAGGTTTGCCTGTGCTTTTTTATAAGGGTATTTAGGTAGAAATACTCAGGAAAACGCCATTTGTCGTTTAGCGGTATTGCTCAGGATTTGCTCTTAGAACGCTCTGCGCGTTGGCGGCGTAGCTCTTTCGGATCGGCAATCAGCGGACGATAAATCTCTACGCGGTCACCATCCTGCACCACATCGGCCAGCTTCACTGCACGGCTGTAGATACCGACTTTATTCACCTGCAAATCGATGTCATGACGCAGTTCCAGCAGGCCCGATGCCACAATCGCCTGCTCAACCGTGCTGCCCTCTTCCAGCTTCACCGTGCGTAGATACTGGCGTTCAGGCAACGCATAGACCACATCAACCTGCATTGCGGACACTGTAGACCTCTTTTGCTCGCTGCGTGAAAGCCTGCACCATATTTCCCGCCAGCTCCTTGAATACTTTGCCAAAAGCGAGTTCAATCAAGGCATTGGTGAATTCAAATTCCAGATGCAGCTCGACTTTACAGGCATCGGCGCTCAGCGGCGTAAAATACCAGTCGCCACCCAACTGACGGAATGGGCCATCGACCAGTTGCATGTTGATATTCTGGTTGTTTGTCAGCGTATTACGTGTGGTAAATGTCTTGCTGATTCCCGCTTTGGAAACGTCTACTGCGGCGGTCATCTCCCCTTCTGAGGAGGAAAGCACGCGGCTGCCCGTGCAGCCCGGTAAAAATGCGGGGTAGGAAGCAACATCATTCACCAGCTTGTACATCTGTTCAGCACTGAACGGTACCAGTGCGGAACGACTTATCTTTGGCATACTATTTTCCGAGAGTCATAAAACGCGCAAAATAATAGCATTGATAGCCCAACAGGCAAAAATTCTGCGATGTTTATCGCACGATATCATTAACCACGACACGGACGCACGGCGGGGATTTCATTCCCAATGACATCCAGTATAATGACGGCACTATGACAAAGAAAAAAGCATACAAACCCGGTTCCGCCACCATTGCGCAAAACAAGCGCGCCCGTCACGAATACTTCATCGAGGAAGAATTTGAGGCAGGCCTTGCACTACAAGGATGGGAAGTCAAATCACTGCGCGCAGGCAAAGCAAACCTCAGCGACAGCTATGTCACCTTTATGAACGGTGAAGCTTACCTGTTTGGCGCCACTATCACGCCGCTGAATGTGGCCTCATCACACGTTGTTTGCGATCCTATTCGTACACGCAAGCTTCTGCTCAACAAACGCGAGCTGGAGTCGCTATTTGGCCGCGTCAGTCGTGAAGGCTACACGGTCGTCGCGCTGTCTATGTATTGGAAAAATGCTTGGAGCAAAGTCAAAATTGGCGTAGCAAAAGGCAAAAAAGATCACGACAAGCGTGATGACATTAAAGAACGTGAATGGAAGTTAGACAAAGCCCGTATCATGAAGAATGCCAATCGTTAAGCCACTGGCTTAACAACGATAAGTTCTGATATACTGGCAACAGTTTCTTGGGGGCTGATTCTGGATTCGACGGGATTTGCAAAGCCCAAGGTGCATGCCGAGGGGCGGTTGGCCTCGTAAAAAGCCGCAAAAAAATAGTCGCAAACGACGAAAACTACGCTTTAGCAGCTTAATAACCTGCTCTGAGCCCTCTCTCCCTAGCCTCCGCTCTTAGGACGGGGATCAAGAGAGGTCAAACCCAAAAGAGATCGTGTGGATGCCTTGCCTGGGGTTGAAGCACTAAATCTAATCAGGCTAGTTTGTTAGTGGCGTGTCTATTCGCAGCTGGCAAGCGAATGTAAAGATAGACTAAGCATGTAGTACCGACGGTAGAGTGGTTCCGGACGGGGGTTCAAATCCCCCCAGCTCCACCAATTTAGACATCGGGTATTACCAGATAAGTCCGATGAAGTACGAAAAGCCCGCACGGCATAAGCCCTGCGGGCTTTTTTGTGTCCGTTATTGTCCGACGATATCCAGCCAAACCATCCCGGCCAGCGAACGCGACCCCAAGCTGAAAGAGAAAATCCGCGCTGAGCTGGCGGTGATAGTTCGTCACCTGATGAAACGCTTTGAAGAGCCAAACGACGCCCGGACGCTGTTACAGGCACAGCAACACTCCGCTGAGGCGCTGGAAATCAAACGGCAGGCTGACCCGCTGGTTGATTTTTGCGGTTACCTGCTGGCACACAGCGACACCACCGGGCTGTATATGGGCAACGCCAACATTACGCCCCGTAACCCGCGTAAATACCTGTATCACGCCTACCTGTCCTTTATGGAATCGCACGGCCATCAGAAGCCGATCAGCCTGACGGCCTTTGGTAAGGTGCTGCCTAACATGATGTCGGAATACGGGCAGAGTTACCTCAAGGGCAGAACCAAACAGGGCATACAGACCAACCTTGAGCTGAAAGACGAATCAGACGCTGACTGGCTGCCCAAATGCGAATCGGCGAGGTAGACACCAGAAACGACAAAACCGGCTCCGGCCGGTTTTTTAATGGATAGAGAAAGTTACCAGAGTGGTAGAAGCAATGTGCTAGGCTGGATTTCTGAGGACGTAAAGCCCCAATGCAGATAAAAATCTTTTGCTTCCTCAGACAGCGCATGAACTAATAACGCTTTTGTTCCCACCTGTTCAGCAACCTGCTGGGAACGCAAGACCGCATCTTTCAATAATCCCGCGCCAATCCCCCGACGGTGATAACGTTCATCTACCGCCAGACGGCCCAAGACTAATACGGGCAGCGGATCAGGCATATTACGTCGTAACGCACCCGATACGGATTGACGCTGTACGCTGCCGGTTGCCAGCGCGTAAAAGCCAATAACCTGATTAGCACCCGATTCACACACGACAAAAGTGCGTGATGCGCCAATGGTTTGATTCTTGAGCGCCTTACGTTTCAGCCAATCATCCAGTGACGGTTCTGAACTTCGGAAATCAACCACGGCATGCTGAGGTAATAATAATTCAGGTGCCGTTATTCCCACGGTGATTTCCTGTCTAATAACGCCTGTAACCGCTCATTGGTTGCGACAGGTTTTTCTAACGCGGTAATAAAGGCATCAAATTGTGATTCATCAACCAGAAACAGGCGTTGATCCAATAGCACCTCTTCCGCCTCACGACATGCAGCCTCAAGGATAAAATCAGTACGAGACTTTGAAAGCAGTTTCGCGGCAACGTCTATCAGTTCCCGTTGTGATGATTTCGCCCGAATGTTGATCGGTGCCTCTTTTGCCTCTGTTCTCATAAAGGCCTCCTGTGTAGCTAATCGTTATACGGAAATCATAATCAATTGTGTAGCAAATAGCTACACACAGATTAAATATCACTATAGGGTGACGAGTGACTCATCACCTGTTCACCGACTCATCACCCATTAATTTATTGATTAATAAAAATAAAAAACCGTGGTGAAGAGGGTGAACAGTTTTGTGCAAAATCTTTTTATTGTGGCATTACGTTTATACCGTGATGTTGCTGCTTTTTTGGTTAAGTGCTAAATTTAGTATCAAATATCATACTTAAAAGGGGCTAATTATGTCCGTACAACCTATCCTTGCAAATGCAGCCGTGAGTATCAGCGACTTTAAAAAGTCCCCTAATGCCGCGCTTAAAGAAACTAACGGTGAGCCTGTAGCCGTGCTCACCAATGGCCGTATCTCTGGCTACTATGTTTCCCCGGAAACATGGGAAGCACTGGCCGATTATCAGGAAGATATCGAACTTGCCAAAATCGCCCGTTCCCGGATGAAGGGGAAACGTGTGAAGGTCGATCTGGATGAGTTATAAGCTGGAGTTTGAAGAGCACGCGCTGAAAGAATTTAAGAAGCTGGGTGCGCCCGTGCGGGAGCAGTTCACCAAAAGTTGAAAGGTGATGAGTAACTCGTCACCTGTTCACCAACTCATCACCCATTAATCTATTGATTATTAAAAATAAAAACCTCTAGTGAAGAGGGTGAACAGTTTTGTGCAAAATCTTTTTATTTTGGCTACTGACGGTTACATGACGAACGGTGCTTTTCCGTCCTCTCCTTTTAACGCTTGCTGTAACGAGCCTAAGAGTGCTTTTAGTTCACCGCTCAAATACTGGCTGAATGCCTCCCGCCCTAACGTTCTATTAAATACCGCTAGTGGCAGGAATCGCCGCATTTCAGCGCTAAAATGGCCATCCCCCACAACCTGATCAATGCTTTCTATGCGCTGTGCCAGTAGCTCATCATAATTCGGGATGCGGTAATCCTGTATTTTCTTACGAATCAGATCGATATCATAAGTCGCGTTCTGCTGGATCAGCCACGGTAAGTCCCAAACGTCACGGTAGCGGATATATTTGGTGGTCGCGACGAGCGAAACCAGTTTGTCACACATCACTTCATTTAGCGTTTCACACATGACCAGCGTATCGGAATAACCATCGGGTAGAACTTCATAGTTACGTTTTAGCGTCATCGGCGTTCTGGTATAAGCCGGAATATTAGCGATCTCAATCTTGATCCGTTGTCTCGGCATATCACGTTTTTCCGGTGCAGTGGTCACGGATACCTGCCATTTGTCGATACGGACTTCCTCATAGCCGGGTTCATTCCGTAGCTCATTTGGCTCTTTCACGTTGACCTGAAGGCCGTAGCGATTCCCCAGATAATCTTCAATACAGGCTTTCATGTTTTTTAGGTCTGCGCCAGAAAACGCAACACCACCGGCAAAATCTAAATCCTCACTGAAGCGATTTGCGCCATGACATAGCCTTAATGAGGTTCCCCCCTGAAAAGTAAGCTGTTCTAACAAGCCCGCGCTATCAAGACAGTAGAGAATGTCATAGTGCAAAAGCTCCTTTTCCACCACATTGCGCAAGCCTTCAAGCTCGGCTGATTCCACCGCTTTGCTGACCAGTTCGGCAAAGTTAACTTTCTGATTCATGATGTAGCTCCGATTCGTCAATCAGATGGGTATTGCGTCCAACGCGGCGTAAATCCCTCACAGCGGTTTTCTTCGTCGCTTGCCGTAACGGAGAATTGCCAAAATAGGTATCCTGCAAAATCTGCTCTGGTGGCCGCTTGGTATGGGTAAATTCAATCACCCCAAAAGGCGTTTTATGTTCTTCGGAACGTCCGGTGGTCATCACCGTGATCCGATCAATCGGGATTTGAGAAATCACGCCATATTCAGACAAGGCGGATTCGAGGCTAAGATAATTATATTCACCACGGCGCAGTGCTAACACGATACGCTCAAGCGTATAGGCATCTTTGCTTTTAGCATGGTTATAAACATACACGCCGCGAATAGCACGGGTTAGGATGCCATCTTTTACCAAACGACTTAGCCCGGCATTAAACGCTCTGGGCGTATCCTCATGGAAAATCTTGGCTAAATCGCGGGAGGTGAAGACATAACGCCCTTGCTTATCGAATGCGTTTAAACGTTCAATAGCAGTGATCCTGTCCATTTATAAGTCCACATGAAAACCACACAATTGTGTCATTCACGTATACTTGAATAAAAACCACCCGTCAAGTAGACACGAATAATACTAAAAGGTGATATTCACGTGTACTTATTAAGAAATTGCATAAACATAGAGATAGCGAAAAGGTGGATTTCACAGGGTAAGAACGTTAGCAAAAAGGCCTATCATTTTTCAGCATTGGTATACGCTTAGGTATACCAACAAAGTCTGAATTCAAACTTAAAACATAAATATCATAATGTTAAGCTGGTTATTCAAATTCCCCCAGCTTAAAGAGGCAGAGCGCCATCGCCCCCCTTTCTGTTACTATCATGCGTTGGAAAATTGGCGATATATATGTGAATATATCCCGTTTCACAGCACCGTTCTCAATCACGCTTTAACCGTGAACTACACTAGGAGAAATCATGAGCCTTCACCTCTGGCTGGCTTATACAGGCATCATCATCGCCCTGATTGCTATTCCGGGCCCATCCGCCTTAATCAGCATGTCGCACGGTTTACGCTACGGCGCTTCACGCGCAACAGCAACCGTACTCGGCGGCGTCAGCGCGGCAATGATTTTGATGTCCTGTTCAGCATTGGGGCTAGGGGCCATCCTCGCGGCGTCAACCACCGCTTTCATGGTATTAAAAATTATTGGTGCGGTTTATCTCATTTGGTTGGGCATCGCGTCATGGCGTTCCAAGGATATGAGCACTGCGGAACAGGACATGCAGGAAACCTCAGTTCCAGGTTGGTTTCCGTTATTCCGCAAAGGTTTTCTGGTTGGGATCAGTAATCCGAAAGATCTGCTGTTTTTCGCCGCGCTCTTCCCAAACTTTATCGATACTAACGCCCCGCACGCCTTGCAGCTCATCATTCTGGCGGTAACCTGGGCGGTCTTTGATTTCAGCATCATGTTTATCTATGCCTGCACCGGTCGTCGCTTATCGGGTCTGTTTTCCAATCCACGCCGCATCAAGCTGTTTAACCGCTCGACGGGCGGGATCTTTATTCTGGCAGGCACCACGCTGGCAGCGTCAACACGTTAATTGACGGGCTCCTGCTGCTTTCGGGTTGGCAGGAGCCACACCGTTACAATGCCGTGACAAAATCAGCAATACCCTTCTCGTCCATCCGATAGCGAACCCACTCATCCTGCGGCTTCGCGCCAATGCTTTTATAGAAATCGATCGCGGGTTGGTTCCAGTCCAGCACGCTCCACTCCAGCCGTCCACATTGTCTTTCCTGCGCCAGACAAGCCACCTGTTTCAGCAGTGCCTTACCTGCTCCCGCATTACGATATGCCTGCGCGATGTAGAGATCTTCCAGATAAATACCGTATTTTCCTAGCCAGGTTGAATAGCTCATGAAGAAAATCGCATAGCCGACAGGCGTACCGTCAATCTCACAAATCAGCGTTTCCGCCGTCGCCTCTTCACCAAATAATGAGTGCTCAATGTCTTCAAGCGAGGCTAACACCTCGTGGCGCGCCTTCTCGTACACGGCAAGCTCAATGATTAAATCCAGAATCACGCTCGCATCTGATTTCTGCGCGGGGCGGATGACGATATTCATAAAGGTTTTCTTCTCCAGTGCTAACTTTCCAGTAGCAACAATCATCAAGGCTTGCCATGCTACCGGATTCAAAATACTGTATGAACTGCATTTTTTACAGTGACTGATGAACAGTATGCATCTGGATTTACGGCGTATCGATTTAAATTTACTGGTGGTATTTAACAGCGTGTACCAGCATCGATCCGTCGCCGCGGCGGCAAAAGAACTGGCGATGAGCGCATCGGCGGTCAGCCATGCGCTCACGCGCTTACGCAATACGTTTTCCGATGAACTGTTTTTTCGCGTAGGCAACACCATGCACCCGACAGTCCTCGCGGACGACATTGCGGAACCGATCGCGGAAAGCCTGGCGCGGCTAGCAGAGGGCCTGACGCCACGTCCACGCTTTAATCCCGCCCGCAGTACGGAAGGCTTCACCTTCTCCATCACCGATTACACCGCGTTTTCAGTCTTTCCTACCCTGATGGCGCAAATGGAAAAGTTGGCACCCCATATCAAATTCAATCTGGTCTATTCGCCGCAGAAAGTCGCGATCACGGATTTGCTGGCAGGGAAAATCGATTTTGCTTTAGGGTTCACCGACATGACGCAAGCGGAGAACAGGGAAATTGAGGAGATAGACTGGATTGAAGACAGCTATGTCATCATCACCGCCGCGGATTATCCGTCAGGCGAGACACTGACGCTGGATGATTACCTCGCCGCCCGCCATCTCGTGGTTACGCCTTGGAATGAATCGCGTGGAGTAATTGATTACGCGCTGGATAAGCTCAATAAAAAACGCCATGTCGCACTAAAAACACCATCGATGATGAGTGCACCGTTTATCATCGCCGACTCAACGCTGATCATGGTATTACCGCGCAATATCGCGACAATCTTTGCACAACTTCTACCGTTACGGATCCACCCCCTGCCTTTCACTGTGCCGTCCTATCGCGTGAAAATTTATCATCACCGCCGTAATAACCGTTCCGAAGCGAGCCAGTGGATTAAAAACCTGTTACACAGCCTGGTGACACATCCCATTAGCTAGCCTGATTCTCCGCCATCTCGCACGGCTACAGCCATACTTTCGCTCCGAAATTACCTCCAATTACGGGTCAAGAGAAACGCGAGTAGAGCGCTGTTTTCCCGATGAATAGATCCGCAAGATAACTTGTCATACAGGTAAATCGACAGAAAAACCACATTAATCTATTGATATAAAATGGAAATAACTCCGCATATCTTCTGCCTCACGCTATTTTCCCTGTCATTTTTTTGTGACCTGTCTAACACATACCAAGAAACGTAACCTTCTTAATAAAATCCGCAATAGTTAATCCCCATCAAGGGGATAACAATAGCCGCGAGCCTGGCAAGAAGTTCCTCAATCATCTTTTGGAGTTTCCAATGACCAACAATAATAAGCTGAGCGTTGCGGAGAAAATCGGCTTTGGCATGGGCGATGCCGCCTGTGGCATCGTTTATTCTTCCGTAACCATGTTTCTTACCTACTTTTATACGGATATCTATGGCATCTCCGCCGCGGCGGTGGGGGTTATGTTTCTGGTGACGCGCGTGCTGGACGCCATCGTTGATCCTCTGATTGGCATCATTGCCGACCGCACCAAAACCCGCTGGGGTCACTTCCGCCCATGGCTGGTCTGGTTTGCCGTCCCCTACGCCGTGATTGCCGTGCTGGCCTACACCACGCCAGAACTGAACGGCACGGGTAAACTGGTTTACGCCTACATCACCTACACCCTGTTGATGCTGTTCTACACCTTTATCAACATCCCTTACTGTTCGCTCGGCGGTGTCATCACCAGCGATGAAAAGGACAGAATTTCCGCGCAGTCTTACCGCTTTACCATCTCCTCAATGGCTGGGTTACTCGTGTCGGTTGGCACGCTGTGGCTGGTCGACTGGATTGGCGGCACCAACAAGCAATTAGGCTATCAGGGCACCATGATGATCATGGGCTGCCTGGCCGTCGTGATGCTGTTTTTCTGCTTTTTCACCACTCAGGAACGCATCAACCCCGCTGTAGATAAAAATCAGAACGTCTGGGACGATGTCAGAAACCTGCTGAGCAACGATCAGTGGCGCATCGTGGCCATCATTACGTTCTTTTCCAGCATGGCAGGTGTTATGCGCGGTGCGGCAACGCTGTATTACGCAACCTACCTGATGGTCGGGCCAGAGCAGGGCAGCGCCGCCGGAACGGCAATGAAATCTGCCTTCATTACCACCAGCGTTGTCGGCACCATTATTGGTGCAATGATGGCGGGCTACTTTGGCAAGCGATTCAGTAGCATAAGTCTGTTTAAGAACATCAACCTGCTGCTGGTGTTTGTCGGCGTCATCCTGTTTATGGTGCCGCCACAGTGGCTGGCGGTCGTCTTCCCGCTCTATTTTCTGATCGGTTTTTTCCACCAAATGTATCAACCGTTCAAATGGAACATGATGGCGAATGCCGCCGATTACGGCGAATGGAAAACAGGCCGTCGCATCACTGGTCTGTCATTCTCCGGCAACCTGTTCGCACTGAAACTGGGTATGGCGGTTGCGGGTGCACTGGTCGGCTTTTCACTCGGCTGGTTTGGCTATGTTGCCGGTTCCCCCACGCAAACACCGCTCGCCACCGCCGGTATTATCGGCCTGCTGAGCATCGGGCCATCGCTCTCCTATCTGGTTCTGTATTGGCTGGTACGCTTTTACAAGCTGGACGATAAGACGATGGAAAACATTCAGGCTGATTTGGCGAAGCGTCACAGCACGGCTGAACACGCGCCGGAAAGCGAACTTCCTGTCGATCAAGGCCTGACGCCAAAAGGCGCAGCCTGATCGCAAGACCTGCGGGTAGCACGCTGCCCGCCTTTACTATCAGGACGATGACATGAGTACAGCACATTCTCCGTGGAACCCAGATTTGGGTAACGGACGTTATAAGAATCCGATTTTATGCGCCGACTATTCCGATCCTGACATCGTGCGCGTGGGTGACGACTTTTACATGGTGTCGTCCAGCTTTAACCACCTGCCGGCGTTACCAATCCTGCATTCTCAGGATTTGGTGAACTGGACGCTGATCAACCACGTATTCAGCCGATTCGATCAGCCAGAATATGAACACGTTCAACCCGGTAAAGGCGTATGGGCACCCAGCATTCGCTATCATGCCGGAAAATTCTGGGTATTTTTCAGCACACCCGACGACGGGATCTTTATGTCGCAGGCTGACGATCCCAAAGGTGAATGGAGCACACCGCATTGCCTGAAGCAGGCTAAAGGCTGGATCGACCCCTGCCCGTTCTGGGATGACGACGGCACCGCTTGGTTAATCCATGCCTTCGCCTTCAGCCGTAGCGGTAAGAAACACCTGCTGCAACTGTGCAAGATGGCAGAAGATGGTCGTTCCCTGCTTGATGACGGAAGGATCGTTGTCGATGGGCGGGCAACGCAGCCCACTATCGAAGGGCCAAAGTTGTATAAGCGCAACGGCTGGTATTACATTTTCGCCCCAGCGGGTGGTGTTCCAACCGGCTGGCAAACCGTGCTGCGTGCACGTTCGCTGGAGGGGCCATGGCAGAGCCGGATCGTACTGCATCAGGGAAGTTCATCGGTTAATGGCCCGCATCAGGGCGGCTGGGTCGAATTAGACAACGGTGAAAGCTGGTTTGTACATTTTCAGGATCGCCATGCCTATGGTCGAGTCGTTCATCTACAGCCAATGCGCTGGCAGGATGACTGGCCGCTGATCGGCGAGCAGCATAATGCGCAGGGAGTAGGGCAACCCGTGCTGGAAGCAGATAAACCTCACGTGAGTTCCTCCGTTAGTGTGCAGCAGCCCCCCACTTCCGACGATTTCTCTTCGGCTACGCTGGGGCGACAGTGGCAGTGGCAAGCAAACCCTAACGAACGCTGGCTGGCACTTACCCATCCGGGGCTTCAACTGTTCTGTCAGTCCATGCCTGCCCGTGAAGGTGAGCCTTCTTGGTATGACGTACCTAATTTGTTGATGCAAAAATTTCCGGCCGAGGAATTTGAGTTCACCACTCAGTTAACACCCGTTTTAGAACAGGTTGGCGAGCGCTGTGGTCTAATGATTTATGGCGAGCGTTTTGCCTACCTCGGCATTGAGAAAGGCTCGGAGGGTCTTGAATTGGTCACCGGATTCGGCTGGATGAGTGATGCACAGCAGTTGGAACAACATCAGAGACATCTGGCGGTGTTGCCCGAAAAACAGAACATCACCCTGCGAGTCACCGTGCAACAGAACGCGATTTGCCAGTTTTCCTGGCGGGGCGATAACGGGGAATATGTTGTGCTGGATGATGGCTTCGCCGCTGGCCCGGGCAAATGGGTGGGCGCTAAAGTGGGGCTGTACGCGCTGACGACGGCATCAGGAAACAGCAGGAGTCACGCTTGGGTTAAAGAGGTGAACGTCACCGCCATCGGTCAATAGCCCGATAGCGGCTATAGGAAAATCACGGGTCTGGCTGCCTGATCTTCGGTACCACTCTGGTATCACATTGCTCCGGTATTACACGCCGAGCGCGTCAGCAGCCTGCTCACTTTCCGCTTTAGAAAAATGCGCGTAGGTCAGTGCATCGAGCAGCGCTGCGCGATCGATCGTCGGATAAATTTCCGGATATTGCAAAAGCTGGCCGATATCCTGAACGCTTAGTTGCGGATAGATAGTGTGTGATGCAACAGCAATATCACGAGCGGCGTAACATAACTTACGCAAAATCACCGCAATCTGCTGGTACGTGATCGTCTCCTGATAGACGGTATAAAGCACATCGGCAATCAGTGTTGATGTCAAAATCGAAATCCGGGACACCTCTCCCGCTCGTCCGCCCAGTGCCTGAAGGATATGATCGACTGCCTGTTCTGGTGTTTTTCCTTGCGCCTGTTGTGACGCCAGAACAGAAACCAGTTTATTTTTGATTTCATCATTTCCCATTATTTGGTTCCTTCATACATTCATTACAGATGTAATTTTAGTATAAGCACGCTACCTGTCATGGCAGCCATGAGCAAATAAAATCATACGGCTTCGTGTGAATATCGCATACAGCATCGACAAACCGTTCTAATATCCAGAATAGATTTCCTTTTTAGGAAATACAAACCGACTGAGATTGACGAACGTAGACCTGAGTGACGGGGATGAAACACAGTTTGATACAACTCCACCTACATCGTTCCACCCTCTTTTTTCCTGAAATGCGATAATCCTCCGATAGAAATCGTATTTTCGTTTATGCCCAGTCATTTTCATCGCCCAAAAAGACCATGTAAAATAAAGGGCTTAGTGAGAAAGAAGGCTATAAGTCATGATCACCACCGACGGTAATAACGCAGTCGCCTCCGTGGCTTGGCGAACCAATGAAGTCATCGCCATCTACCCCATCACCCCGAGTTCCAGCATGGCTGAACAGGCGGCCGCCTGGTCGAGCGACGGAGGCTTGAATATATGGGGGGATACGCCCCGCGTTATTGAAATGCAATCGGAAGGCGGTGCGATCGCTACCGTCCACGGCGCATTGCAGACGGGTACACTCGCGACCACATTTACCTCATCGCAAGGTCTGCTGCTAATGATCCCCACGCTGTATAAACTGGCCGGTGAGCTAACCCCGTTTGTCCTGCACGTCGCGGCCCGTACTGTTGCGACGCATGCGCTTTCCATCTTCTGCGATCATTCTGACGTCATGGCCGTACGCCAGACGGGCTGCGCCATGCTGTGCGCCAGCAATGTGCAGGAAGCGCAGGACTTTGCGCTGATTTCACAAATCGCCAGCCTGAACAGCCGTCTGCCATTTATCCATTTCTTTGACGGTTTCCGCACCTCACACGAAATCAATAAGATTGAGCCGCTGAGCGATGAGGTGATCCGCCAGCTTCTGCCACAGCAGGCCATTGATGCACACCGTGAGCGAGCGCTCACCCCAGAACGTCCAGTGATTCGTGGTACCGCTTCAAACCCAGATACCTTCTTCCAGGCGCGCGAAGCCACCAACCGCTGGTACGACGCAGCTTATGAGCACGTTGAACAGGCGATGAACGATTTTGCCGCTACGACAGGGCGCCAGTATCAGCCATTTGAATATTACGGCCACCCAGAGGCGACTAAAATCGTCGTCCTGATGGGTTCCGGCGTCGGCACGTGTGAAGAAGTAGTCGATACGTTGTTGATGCACGGTGAGAAAGTCGGCGTGGTTAAAATCCGCCTGTACCGTCCATTCTCTGCCAAACATCTGCTGGCCGTCATTCCGCAAACGGCGAAAAGCATTGCGGTGCTGGATAGAACGAAAGAGCCGGGTGCGCAAGCGGAGCCGCTGTATCTCGATGTGATGACCGCGCTGGCCGAGGCGTTCTCCGCAGGTGAGCGTTCACTTATGCCGCGTGTGATTGGCGGACGTTATGGGCTATCTTCCAAAGAATTTACCCCGCAGTGCGTAGAGGCTGTATTTAATGAGTTAGCGCTTGCTAACCCACGACCACGCTTTACTGTCGGGATTTATGACGATGTCACCCATCTGTCTCTGCCACTGCCGGAACAGCATTTCCCAGGCAACGCATCGCTCGAAGCCCTGTTCTACGGTCTGGGCAGTGACGGCACCGTTTCCGCGACCAAGAATGCGATCAAAATCGTCGGCGAAACGACGCCGATGTTTGTGCAGGGCTACTTTGTCTATGATTCGAAGAAAGCCGGTAGTTTGACCGTTTCCCATATGCGCGTGGGCCCGCACCCGATCAACTCAGCCTACCTGATTGATCAGGCGGATTTCGTCGCCTGCCATCAATGGCAGTTTATCGATAAGTACAGCATGGTCGAGCGCCTGAAGCCCGGCGGCGTTTTCCTGATCAACTCACCGTATAGTAGTGACGACCTGTGGCACCGATTGCCACAGGAAGTGCAGGCTGGGCTGAATCAGCGTAGTGCCCGCGTGTACTGCATCAACGCCGCCAAGATTGCCCGCGAATGCCATCTGGGCGCCCGCATCAACACCGTCATGCAGATGGCATTTTTCCATCTGTCACAGATTCTGCCAGCGGATGTAGCTGTAGAAAAACTGCGTACCGCCATCGCCAAGAGCTACGGCAGTAAAGGTCAGGAGCTGGTTGAGCGCAACTGGCAGGCGCTGAGCGCCACATTGGACGCGCTGGCAGAGGTGCCGTTAGAGGCCGTCAACCCAGACAGCCCACAGCGCCCGCCTGTCGTGTCCGACGCCGCGCCCGATTTCGTCAAAACCGTCACGGCCGCCATGCTGGCGGGACTGGGCGATACGCTACCTGTTTCAGCACTGCCGCCCGATGGCACCTGGCCGACTGGCACCACCAAGTGGGAAAAGCGCAATATCGCGGAAGAGATTCCGCTGTGGCACCCGCAGCTTTGTACGCAGTGTAACCACTGCATCGCCGCCTGCCCGCACTCAGCGATCCGTGCCAAAGTCGTCCAGCCCGACGCAATGGAAAATGCACCCGCGTCACTGCAATCACTGGATGTGAAAGCACGCGACATGCGCGGCCAGAAATATGTGTTGCAGGTTGCACCGGAAGACTGCACCGGCTGTAACCTGTGCGTAGAAGTCTGTCCGGCTAAAGACCGTCAGAATCCAGAAATCAAAGCCATCAATATGGAATCCCGTCTGGATAATCTGGCGGCGGAGAAAGAGAACTTCGATTTCTTCCTGCAATTGCCTGAAATCGACAAATCCACGCTGGAACGTATCGATATCCGGACTTCTCAGCTGATTTCACCGCTGTTCGAGTATTCTGGTGCCTGCTCCGGCTGTGGCGAAACACCGTACATCAAGTTGCTGACCCAGCTCTATGGCGATCGCCTACTGGTGGCGAATGCGACGGGCTGTTCGTCTATTTATGGCGGTAACCTGCCCACCACCCCGTGGACTACCGATGTCAACGGTCGCGGCCCAGCTTGGGCTAACTCGCTGTTCGAGGATAACGCCGAATTCGGTTTGGGCTTCCGTCTGAGTGTCGATCAACACCGTCAGCGCGCCGTGCGCCTGCTCAATAAGCTGGCACCGCAGTTGCCGCCAGATCTGGTGAGCGCGTTGCAGGAAGAGTCCATCGCGCCCGACCTGCGCCGTCAGCAGATTGAACAACTGCGTGGGTTGCTGGCAGCTATCAATGATACCGACGCCAAGGTGCTGGCAAGCAACGCCGACCACTTTGTCGATAAATCCATCTGGCTCATCGGCGGTGACGGCTGGGCGTACGACATCGGCTATGGCGGATTAGATCACGTCATGAGCCTGAGCGAAAACGTCAACGTGCTGGTGCTGGATACCCAGTGTTACTCCAATACTGGTGGACAGCAGTCCAAAGCGACGCCGCTGGGCGCAGTCACCAAATTTGGCGAGAAAGGTAAACGCAAGGCGCGTAAAGATCTCGGCATCAACGTCATGATGTACGGTCACGTGTATGTCGCGCAGATATCACTAGGCGCGCAGTTGAACCAGACGGTGAAAGCGATTCAGGAAGCCGAAGCCTGGCCGGGCCCATCGCTGATTATCGCGTACAGCCCATGTGAAGAGCACGGTTACGATCTGGCATTCAGCCACGATCAGATGCGCCAATTGACGGCAACGGGCTTCTGGCCGCTCTACCGCTTCGACCCACGTCGTGCCGAAGAAGGGAAAGCCGCGCTGGTCACCGATTCTCGTCCACCATCAGGCAACCTGAGTGAAACGCTGCTGAAAGAGCAACGCTTCCGCCGCCTGAATAGCATGATGCCGGAAGAAACCGCGCAGCTCTATGAGGAAGCGGAGTGGGATCTGCGCCGCCGCTTTGACTTCCTGACCATGATGGTCGGCAAAGCAGAGAAAAACCCGCAGGAATAATCCTTCATCTTCCAAACCGGCTTCGGCCGGTTTTTTATGGCGTGCCGTTGCTGATACAACGTTAAAAATTTCTCCCGGAAATTTTTTATTGTCAGTTTTCCCCCGAGCCAAACGAGGCTGAATACCGAGGAATCCAGCGCCGATAGCTCGGTTTGTCAGGCACGGTAAAGAGGGGCTGACAAGACGCAAGTTACCTTATACTTTATGAGATTATTTGCCCGCTACCGCGTCAAACCGCTCTCACAGTCACAGAGGAAGAAACATGAAAGGAAAGTTTGCACCATCGCAGATTGCATTGCACTGGCTGGTTTTTTTGTTGCTCGTTGTGACCTATGCCACCATTGAGCTACGTGGATTTGCTGAACGCGGTTCGCTGTTACGCAGCGTGATAACGGTGACGCATTTTAGCTGTGGCGTAGCTGTACTGGTTCTTATGCTGGCTCGCCTGTTTTTGCGCCATCGGCATACTTCGCCTGCGATTACGCCACAGCCCCCTCGTTGGCAAAGTGCACTGGGGTCCCTCACCCACACCGTTATTTACTTGCTGTTTATCACGCTGCCGATACTGGGCGTTGCCTCACGCTATTACAGCGGTCGGGACTGGATGTTGTTTGGTATCGGCATGCCAACCGCCGCGACGCCGAATTTCGACCTTGCAGAAACGCTGATTGGCTGGCATGAAACGCTGGCACCGTTAGGCTACTGGCTCATTGCCGCCCATACCGCGGCTGCCCTGTTCCACCACTATGTCATGAAAGACAACACGCTGCTGCGCATGATGCCAGCCAAGCGCGATTAATCGGGCAACGAAGGAGCAAGCAAGAATGAAAGTCGCACTGGGGCAATTCGCCGTTGACCGTGAGTGGCAACAAAATGCTACGACCATCGCTGAATTCATGTCGGCAGCACAGCAAAACGGCGCCGATCTGCTGGTGCTGCCTGAAGGCGTGCTGGCGCGCGATATCACCAATCCCAACATGGTGCTCACCGCCGCTCAACCGCTTGATGGCCCGTTTGTTACGCATCTGCTGGAAGCCAGCAGAGGCAACAACCTGACGACCATGCTGTGTGTGCATATCCCAAACGGCGAAGGGAAAGTCTGGAATACGCTACTGGCATTGCGCAACGGCGAGATCGTCGCGCAATACCGCAAACTGCATCTGTATGATGCCTTTTCCGTACAGGAATCGGAAAACGTGCTGGCAGGCGAAACCATTCCACCGCTGTTGACCATCGCTGGGTTAAACGTCGGGCTGATGACCTGCTATGACATTCGTTTCCCTGAACTTGCCCGCCGTCTTGTGCTGGACGGTGCAGATGTCCTCGTTCTCCCCTCAGCCTGGATTAAGGGCCCGTTGAAAGAAGCGCACTGGGAATTGTTGGTGCGCGCCAGAGCACTGGAAAACACCACTTACCTCGTCGCCGTTGGTGAATGTGGCGTCAGGAATATCGGTAACAGCATGGTGGTCGATCCTTTAGGCGTCGTTGTGGTTCAGGCACCGGAAACGCCGGCTCTCCTGTATGCAGACATTGAACCGGAACGGCTGGCGTACGCTCGTCAGGCTCTCCCGGTATTGGCTAATCGGCGCTTTAACAAACCCACACTAGGCGGGGAAAATTGAGTCATGGTTCACTCTCAGAGATTTTCTTTCTCATTCGGATGCCAAAAAGTGTGATTAGTTACACATGTTGTTTCCCTCGGAGGCCATTCTGAACATATAATGCGCATCCGGTCATTATCGACCCTAGCAGACCAGCCTCCTGATTCGGGGGGTGCATTTACCACTCAAATAAAGAAACGAAAATGAGTATTCGCGCGATCTTTACTGTAGTTCTTGCTGCCGCCGCCTTCAGCCAGGCCGCTTTTGCCGTTGTTTATCCTCTGCCTGCGGCGAATAGCCGACTGATAGGCGAGAACATCGAAATCACTGTACCGGAAGATAGCACGCAGCCGTTGGAGCATTTTGCAGCACAGTTCCAAATGGGTCTGAGCAACATGCTGGAAGCCAACCCAGATGCGGACGTTTATCTGCCCGTTCCCGGCAGCAAAATGGTCATTCCTCATCAGCTGATTCTGCCGGATGCCCCGCGTGAAGGCATTGTTATCAACAGCGCAGAAATGCGTTTGTACTACTACCCGAAAGGCTCCAAAACCGTGGTCGTGCTGCCAATCGGGATTGGTGAGTTAGGCAAAGATACGCCGATCAACTGGACGACCTCCGTTCAGCGCAAGAAAGCGGGCCCAACCTGGACGCCAACCGCGAAGATGCATGCCGAATATGCAGCACGCGGTGAGACACTGAAAAAAGTTTTCCCAGCAGGCCCGGATAACCCGATGGGTCTGTACGCACTCTACATCGGCAACCTGTACGCGATCCACGGCACCAACGCTAACTTCGGTATTGGCCTGCGCGTAAGTCACGGCTGTGTTCGTCTGCGTGCCGATGATATCAAGTATCTATTCGATCACGTTCCGGTCGGCACTCGCGTTCAGTTCATCAATGAGCCAGTAAAAGCCACCGTTGAGCCCGATGGTTCACGCTATGTTGAGGTTCACAATCCGCTGTCCCGCACGGTAGAAGAATTCCATTCTAATTCTCCTGCACCGCTCAGCATGACGCCAAAAGTGAGCAAAGTTCTGGCTGATGCCAGCGTAAACACCAGTGAAGTCGATCAAGCAATCCAGAGACGTTCTGGTATGCCGACCAAAATCAATGGTCTGATCGAACAAACTACCCCGGCGACTCCTGTTGAATCTGCTGCGGCACCTGTCGCACCAGAAGCACAGCCGCAAGACAGCCTGAATGCGGAGCAGAATGCCGCACCGGCTGAATCACAGCCGACTGCTACAGCGACCGACGCCAGCCGTTCGTAATTGCGACAACGCGTTGGAACCCTATGCAGGTTTCCAACGCGTTTCTTTCATTCCCTACCGTTTACGACTTCTTACTACTTCTGCGAAGCTTCCAGCGCCTGCGCCACATCAGCGATGATGTCGTCAATGTGCTCAATGCCAACTGAAATTCGGACCAAATCCTCACTCACGCCTGCTTTCGCCAGCTCTTCCGCATTCAACTGACGGTGCGTGGTACTTGCCGGATGACACGCTAGCGATTTGGCATCGCCAATGTTCACCAGCCGTAAGATCATCTTCAACGCATCAATAAAGTGGCCGCCTGCCGCTTTCCCACCTTTAATGCCAAAACTGATAATCCCAGACGCTTTGCCCGAGGTAATTTTGTCGCAGTTTGCTTTATAGGGGCTATCCGGCAACGCACCATAGTTCACCCAGGTAACCAGCGGATGCTGATTCAGATAGCCAGCCAACGCTTCCGCATTGCTGCAATGGCGTTCAATACGCAGGCTGAGGGTTTCCAGCCCCTGCAATAGCAAGAACGCGCTATGTGGAGAAAGCGCCGCGCCCGTATTACGCAGCGGCACCACCCGGCAGCGTCCGATATAGGCCGCCGGACCGAAAGCGTCGGTATACACCACGCCGTGATACGAGGGATCGGGCTCGTTCAGTAACGGGAAACGCGATTTATTCGCCACCCAGTCAAACTTGCCGGAATCGATAATCACACCGCCAATCGTGGTGCCGTGACCGCCGATGTATTTGGTCAGCGAGTGGACGACAATATCGGCACCGTGCTCAAAAGGTCGGCACAGTACGGGCGTCGCCACGGTATTATCAACAATCATCGGGACGCCGTGGCGATGCGCAATATCCGCGATTTTGGCAATATCGACAATATTTCCCGCCGGATTCCCGATAGATTCACAAAAAACGGCCCGGGTGCGCTCGTCAATCAGCGACTCCAG
Organism: Pectobacterium sp. CFBP8739; assembly: GCF_013449375.1. GTDB lineage: Bacteria > Pseudomonadota > Gammaproteobacteria > Enterobacterales > Enterobacteriaceae > Pectobacterium. The sequence continues at coordinate 113,799 of NZ_JACDRR010000021.1, forward strand.
CGTCGTAAAATCATCGAAAGAAGCCATCCGCACTTCAACGCCCTGACGCGGCAACGTATGAGCAAACAGGTTATAGGTGCCGCCGTACAGCTGGCTGGTGCTGACGATGTTATCCCCAACCTGCGTGAGCGCCTGAAGCGAATAAGTAATCGCCGCCATACCGGATGACAGCACCAGCGCACCAATGCCGCCTTCAATGGCCGCCAGCCGCTGCTCCAGCACCGCATTCGTTGGGTTCATAATACGGCTATAGATATTGCCTGCCACTTTCAGATCAAACAGATCGGCACCGTGTTGCGTGTCATCAAATGTGTAAGACGTCGTCTGGTAAATCGGCACTGCGGCGGACTTCGTTGTCGCTTCAGATTCATAACCATGATGTAGCGCGAGGGATTCAAGTTTCATCTTACGGGCCTTTTTGTTATTCGTTGGAGTGAGGAAAATATCGACACAAAATAGCAGACTGTGCTCAGGAAAAGCACTTGATGATGTAGAAGAAATGGAGATAAGTTAGTAAAAACAAAACTAAATTTCAGCGTTACATCATTACGCTGAAGCCCCCTCACAAAACCGCACACTGCCGAAGAAGCTAATCTGAAAAAGCGATAAAATTTGCACAGAGAAAAAAACGTGCGCGCCGTAACCTATCTGTGCGTCTTGTATTGCACCGCCTGCAAATCACGGCTACTTTTAACGTCATGGATCCCCCACCCGAAAGCGCAATAAATGACTGATAAAATAAAAAATATCGCTACCTGCGAATTGCCTGACAGCGTCCAATTTCCTCACTACGATCGTAAGGCGCTGAAGCCGCGCATCGTCCATATCGGATTTGGCGCTTTTCATCGTGCTCATCAGGCACTGCTCACCGATCGCGTACTGAATAGGGTGGGAGGAGATTGGGGTATTTGTGAAGTTGTGCTATTCAGTGACGATACCATGATCAATGCACTACGCCAGCAGGATCATCTATTCACCGTGCTGGAAAAAGCCGCGACGAGCAATCAGCCGATTGTCGTTGGTGCCGTGTGTGAATCGTTACATGCCAAAATAGAAGGCATTAACGCGATTATTGAGAAACTCGCCGCGCCAGACACCGCCATTGTTTCCCTGACGATTACCGAAAAAGGTTATTGCATGGACGGGACGAGCGGCAAGCTGGATCGTACCAATAAGTTGATTCAACAGGATCTCATCGATCCTCGTCACCCCGCTTCAGTCCCCGGACTGCTGGCAGAAGCGCTGCGCCTGCGTCACGAACGCGGGATTGCGCCGTTCACCGTACTCTCCTGCGATAACGTGCCGGAAAATGGCAAAACGGCCAAAGCCGCCGTGCTGGAATCGGCGGGAATCAACGATCGAAGCCTGACTGATTGGATCGACGCACAGGTTTCTTTCCCGAATACGATGGTGGATCGCATTGTCCCTGCGGCAACGCCGGAAACGTTGCAGGAAATTGCCGAGCACCTTGGCGTTGCCGATCCTTGTGCGATAGCCTGTGAGCCCTTTATTCAATGGGTGATCGAAGATCATTTCACTGCCGGACGCCCCGAATGGGAAAAGGCAGGCGTACAGCTGGTACATGACGTACTGCCGTTTGAAGAAATGAAACTGCGCATGCTGAACGGCAGTCATTCATTTTTGGCCTATCTGGGCTATCTCGCCGGCTACGATCACGTCAGCGACTGTATGAATGACGAGAACTATCGCCGGGCCGTGTCTCATCTCATGCTGCTGGAACAGGCACCGACGCTTAGCGTCGTGGATATCGATCTGAAAGATTATGCCGTCCAGCTACTGACCCGTTTTTCCAACCCAGCGCTCAAGCATCGAACCTGGCAGATTGCCATGGACGGTTCCCAGAAGTTACCTCAGCGCATGCTGGAATCGTTACGGTGGCACGTGGGCAATGGAGGAGACTATCGCTGTCTGGCATTGGGCATCGCTGGTTGGATGCGTTATGTCAGTGGAAAAGATGACGCAGGCAACCCGATTGAAATCCGCGATCCGTTGGCTGAAAAGCTCAGGAACATCGTGGAGGAAACATCAGACAGCGCCGAGCGGGTCAGTGCGTTTCTTAACATTCGTTCTATTTTCGGCGAGGATCTCCCAGCCAATCACGATGTTTTTAACGCTATCGCGCAGGCCTATCTGAAGCTGCGCGATCACGGCGCAAAGAACACCGTGGCCGCACTGGTACAGGACTTTATATAACGATAAATCCAAGCAAACCCAGATACAACGCACTTTGGACTCCCAGAGCCAAAGTGCGACTTTTCCCTTTTGTTGCATCCAGCCACGGCAGCGATGACCAACTCATTCCCCCACCAATCACGGCAATCAGCAACAACCCTGCGGCAACCAGCCAGACAAGCTTATCCAGCAGCGAATTGGGAAACAAGATTTGCATTGCGGAGACGACGAGAAACAGGGTAACGCAGCGTAATACTCCAACCAGAATCCCTGCGCGATCTCTCAGCCCGCGCGGCGCGGAAGTCGGTAACCAGGCCTGAAAAGCAAACAATCCAACCACAGCAATAAAAATCACATAAATGACGGCGTAGATCATCAAATGACTCACGTTACAGCTCCTGATAAGAAAAGACGGTAGATTGAACTGGGCAGGATGATGACGATATTTCCTCTCTGAGGTCAATGCGTTATTTCATATCACGCTATCGATTTGTGGAGCAGCATTCAATGTCGCTTTTCCGCCAATCTGCATACATACCACCAAAACGTAATAAAAATACATATTTCGTAACTTAGTCACATAAAATCACGATCAAAAAATAATAAAAAGCAAATGAAAAAATCTTATTTCATGATCCAACTGACAGATCGTTATTAAAATCACGTGAAAGCGTGATCGTCAGTTTACTTTTTTTCCAATAGAGCAAATTATAAAGAAATGATAGTTCAACTGAACTGAAATATTGTTTCATATTTGTAACTAGGCTGATCATGAATAAACCAATCTCTTTTAAACATACGTTCTGTTACGGCAGCGCAAATCTGCTCGGCAGCGGCGCGCTAGCTATCAGCGGCGCATGGCTGATGTACTTTTACACCACATTTTGTGGGCTAACCTTGGTTCAAGCTGCGGCGATTTTCTCCGTTGCCAGCATCATTGATGCTATCAGTAACCCCATCATGGGGTACATCAGTGATAATTTCTACAACACCCGTGTTGGTCGCCGATTTGGCCGCCGTCGTTTCTTTATTTTACTGGGTGTCCCGCTGGTTCTGGTTTACCCGATGCTGTGGGTTGATGGCTTTGGTTTCTGGTATTACCTGGCGACATACGTGCTGTTCGAGCTGATTTACACCTCGATCATGGTGCCGTATGAAACGCTGGCTACCGAAATGACGTCTGATTTCAAACTGCGTTCCAAGCTGACGGGTTCTAAAGCCATTTTCGGCAAAATCGCCAACTTCCTGGCGGCATTCATTCCCGGGCAGTTTATTGCCGTCTACGGTAAAGATTCCGCAACGCCATTCTTCTACACCGGCCTGGTCTACGGCGCCATTATGTGCGCAGCGATGATCGCGCTGTATATGACGTCCTGGGAGCGCCCGGTCAATGAAATCGTCCGTGAAAGCACCTCTAGCCTGTGGCAGGCGATGAAAAAGCTGAGCGTGGATATGGCTTCTACCTTCCGCCTGCGTATTTTCCGCAAGCATCTGGGAATGTATCTGTTTGGCTTTGGTGCTGAGTGGCTGTTCGCTTCCGCATTTACCTACTTCATCGTCTTTGGTCTGAAGCAGAACACGGCGCTGGTATCACACCTCAATAGCTTCAGCTCAGTCATGCAGCTTATTTCCACCGCGGCCTTCATCGGTATCTGCGTCAAAATGGGCTTTGCGCGACCGTTCCGTCTGGCGTTGATGGTAGTGATTGTCAGCGTCATGGCCTATGCCGCGCTCTATTTCGCTAACTGGTCAGAAGACATGACCATCTTTGTTCTGTTTGCCATTACCGCCGTATTTGGCCTGAGCACGGGCGGTATCTACTATATTCCCTGGACGGTTTATACCTTCCTGGCCGACGTGGATGAAGTCCTGACCGGTCGTCGCCGTGAAGGGATCTACGCAGGCGCCATGACGTTTGCCGGCAAAATGGTGCGTTCTGTGATTGTCTTCGCCATGGGCTGGACACTAAGCCAATTCGGTTTCGTCTCCGGACAATCAGCACAGCCTGAATCTGCCGTCCAGGCGATTGTTGGCGTGTTCTCACTGGGCGTTATCGGCCTGGCGCTGGTTGCCATTTACTACACCACGCAGATGAAGCTGGATCGTAAGAACCATGCCATTCTGCTGGAAGAAATTGCACGTATCAAAGCGGGTGGCGCGATTGCCGATGTCCCACCTCACGCACGCGCTGTCGCAGAAGAGCTGACAGGCTGGGAATATGAGAAATGCTGGGGCAACAACCCGTTAGGCGTTCAGTCTGAAGAGACAAAGCCGCAGGTTGCGACTGCACCACATTAATCGAAAATAATCGTTTATTCAGACGGCTATTAAAGACGAGTCGCCATTGAAAAATAATCAGCCCAATCTTGTATTGGGCTGATTCATTTAGAAGATTCATTCTAGGAGCGATAGGCGGGAGACTGTCTCATCCCCTACCAAAGGGTTAATGCTGTTCACTTAAACATGGATTTACTCGCCCAGTTCCTGCGCTCGCCCTGACGGGCTGCCACAAGTGGCATTTAAAATGCGTTTGCATTTTATAGGGGGAAACACGGTGATGAGGTTCCCACAGGGATACCTCGCACCGTGCTAGCCCCGAGTATCTCGATCCTTAAGCGATCGGTATGACTACCCAGTGTGTGGCGTTAAATCAACGCGGCTTCTTTCAATTCACTTTTCAGGTAAGCGTAGTATATCGGTGCCGCAATCACACCGGCCAACCCAAAGGCCGCTTCAAACACCAGCATCGCCAGCAGGATTTCCCACGCGTGCGCTTTGATCCTCGTCCCAACGATTTGTGCATTCAGGAAGTATTCAAGCTTATGAATCAACATCAAATACACCAGCGCAACCAGTGCGATCGGCAGCGAAAGCGATAAACCCGACAGAAAAACGATCGAGTTGGAGATCAGATTACCGATCACCGGCAGCAGGCCGAAAATGAAGGTGAGCACCACCAGCGTTTTGGCAAACGGCAGATGAACACCACACAGCGGCAGAGCGCCCAGAATAAAAATGGCAGACAGCACCGTGTTAACCGCAGAGATTTTCACCTGAGCAAAAACAATGTTGCGAAACGACGCCGATAATAGCGTCACCCGACGCAGCAACTCCGCTTTGAGTAATGGCTTTTCGGTGTCATGATCGACGTTATAAAGCGACACGATCGCTCCCAGCACCATACCGATTAGCATTGTCACAAACCCATGCAGGAAACTTTTCCCCATGTTCTGCAACATCACAATATGCGCCTGAACCCATTGCAGCAGCTCGCGCTGAAGTTCTTCAACACTGACTGGCAGATACCCTGGTAAATAGTGGGCAACCTGCTGCTGGATATCATTGAGGATGTAGCCAATACGCACGTTGAATGCCGCCGTATCCTTCATCTCCTGCATCAACAGCCCGACCAGACTACCAAACAGTAAACTCAACAGGCTGACCACCAGTGTGCTGATCACTGCGACCACAATCCAGCGAGCACGCTTACCGCTGATGACCCGTTGAAAATAGGGCGTCAATAAGTTCACGATTTCATACACCAAAAAACCGGCAATAAAACAGGCCAGCAGACGTAAAGGCAGCAATATAAGCAAGCCACCCATAATAAAGAAAAAGCTCAATAGGCGAGCTTGTTTCAGGTTCAGTAACTGCATGATAACTTCCCGTATGAAGAGGCAACGCCGAGAATACTCGTTGTGGAGTATGCTACGCCTTTTTCGGTATCAACAGATTGATATATATGCCAGATTTGCGTTTCGTCTGCGATGTGATAACCAACCAAATAACAAACGAAGAATATTTTTGGTGTTTTACCGGCGAAATACCAGCAGTGTTTTAACTCGGCCGGATATCCACCCACCAGGAAAAACGCCGAGTTACCTTCACTGGCAGCGTTCGCGCAATGGCATCGAGCAGGCGATCGGTTTCATGCAGCGGGAAAACGCCCGAAATCCGTAGCGTCGTCACTGCGGAATCAACATGAAAATAACCATTGTGATAGCGTGACACTTCATTAATGAACTGCCCTAACGGCATGTTATCCGCAACCAACTGTCCTTTACGCCAGCTCTGACGGAAGTTCTCAACGGGTGTCGGTTCACTGCTCTTGTCGCGGGTAAAGATAACCTGTTGCCCTGCCGTTACCCGCTTTGCGGCAGGGACTGCCGTTTGTAGCAAAACCTCACCGCCAAAAACGGAGAGCACGCTGTGAGCGGACGTATAGCGCAGCGCTAATTGGCAGGAATGCGCAGAAGCGGCGAGATCGCCATGGGGCGTGGTCAACCGAGCGGCATGCGCCGTTTGGTTATCCAGCATCAATTCACCTTTGATCAATTGAAACATCAGCGGCTGAGACAACGCGGGATTGCCCTGCTGATTCAATGCTGAATCCGTATTGAGCCAGAGGGTCATTCCCGTTTCGATGCTAATCTCGCGCGTTTCTCCCGTGCCTGTACGGTAATCGGCAGCGTAACTTTCCCACGGCAAACTAAAACCTGCGCCTCCGGTAAGGCTGACGATCGCCAGCAATTTCAGCATACGCCGACGTTCCTCACCCCGCTTACTCAGCACCGAAGAGGCTAACTGGCTGTCTACCGTATGGAAGCGGGCATGAATTTGTTCAACCTGCTGCCAGGCAAGCTGGTGGGTTTCATTCTGATGTAACCAACGCTGCCATGCCTGACGATCGTGCTCAGCGCAGTCTTCGTCATACAGCATGGCGTACCACTCTGCGGCAGCATAAAGAACATATTTGGGAATAGAAGACGTGATAGAGGAAATCATAAGTCCTGACACAATAGACAATTCAGCATCGCCTGTGCCATATATTTTTTTACCATCCGCTCGGAAACGGCTAATTGTTCAGCGACCTGTCGATAAGTCAAACCGTCAAGATGCACCAGCAAGAATGCCTGACGCACTTTGCCAGGCAGCGTAGTCAGCATCTGATCAATAGCCAACAGTGCATCAACCACCATCGCCTGCTGTTCCAGCGAGGGAGAAAACATAAACTCCTGCTCTGCCAGCACCTGAAGATAGGCATTCTCGATATCTTTACGCCGCCAGTGATTCACCATCAGCCCATGAGCCACGGTCGTCAGCCAGGCGCGAGGTTCACGGATACAATCGACCTGATGCTGGCAAATCAAACGTAGAAACGTATCCTGTGCCAGATCTGCTGCCTGCTGTGAACATCCCAAACGCCGACGCAACCACGCCTGTAACCAAGCATGGTGGTCATGATAAATCTGCTGAACATTTAAAGTTTCAGGCTGATTGGGACAGACAGCGGCGGGACTCTTCACGGTATTCGCTCGAGGTGACAGCAATGAAATGATTTTCATTATCATTAAAAACAAAGTCAACGACTATTCACGCCTATCGTGCCGAGAACGGTAAAAATAAGGAAATAGCGAAGCGTGTGGAGCACAAAGAAAGAAGCCCGAAGGGTAAGAGCTATCGCTGAAGCATCGAGATACACGGGGCGACCACAGGGGTGAGGCCTCCCTGCGGGAACCTCCCCCTTGTTTCCCCTAACAACGGGCTTAAGTTGACCCGATGGGCTTCTTTCAGTGATGTTTGAGACGGGTGATTACCAACGATAGCTGACGTTCGCGCTAACGTTGCGGCCTTCACCGTAGTAGCACCAGTAGTTACACGCGCTGACATACTCACGGTTTGTCAGGTTGGTGGCATTAACCTGCAACCGCCAGTCCTTGCTGAAATCATAGGCAATCATCGCATCCCACAGCGTATAAGCAGGAACCTTCATGTCCGCTGAATTGGCGATGTCACCGTAAGAGCTGCCAACATAACGCACACCGCTGCCAATACTTAATCCTTCCAGCTTGCCGTTAAAGGCATAAGTCGCCCAACCAGACACGATCTGTTCAGGCAGTCCCGGTAGACGTTTACCCACTTCACCGACAGAACCGGATTTGGTCGTTTCCACTTCATTGTACGTGTAGTTTGCCGTCAGCGTCAGCCCCGTATAAACCTCACCGCTCAATTCCAGTTCAAGGCCGCGTGAACGCGCTTCCCCCGCCTGAATAGTCAGATTCGGGTTTCTAGGATCCGTCGTTTTAACGTTTTTCTGTTCCAGATTAAACAAGGCAGCAGAAGCATAGCCGTTAAATCCTTCCGGCGTGTATTTCACACCCACTTCCGTCTGCTGGCCTTCTTCCGGTACATAAGGACGTTGGTAACCATCACGACCCGACACCGGCAAGAACGATTCCGAGTAGCTGACGTAAGGGGAAATACCGTTATCAAACAGGTACATTACCCCAGCAGTCTTGGTAAATTTGGTATCGTCGGTGCGAGTATCTGCGCCTGATGAAAAGTTGCGATCGCGAGACTTCGCCACGTCGTAACGTCCACCCAGTAAGAAGATCAGACGCTCATCATACTTAATCTGGTTCTGAACATAATAACCGGTCTGATGGCGGCCAGAGCGGTGGTTGAACAGATCGCTATCCGATAATGTGCCACTGCCGTAAACCGGATTAAAAATATCGATAGGTTGGCCAAAAGAGGATAAGTTCGCATCGCGGCTTTGTGTATTGGCACGACGATAGTCAAACCCGAACAGCAAGGTATTTTCTATGTCTTCCCACTGCCATTCCCCCACTAAACGGTTATCGGTAGCCCAGTTTTGCGCAAAACCGTCACGGTAGGTCAGTCCACGGTTGGCTAATCGATCGCTGACAACATTCGTTACCGGATCGGTATACATCCCCAGCGCATAAGCATTACGCAGATCTAAATTCAGATAGGCATAGTTCAGGTTCTGGTGGAACGTCCAGGTGTCGTTCAGATGATGTGTGAACTCATAACCCAGGTTGAACTGCCGAGTATCGTGGCGGTTCAACCCCGGTTCGCCCAGCGACGTTTTATAGCCGACTTTGCCAAACGGTGTGCCATGTAATGTCCCGTACGGCAGCTTAAAGCCGTTGGTTGTGTCGGATTTCGTATCCATGTAGCTGGCTAATACGGTCAGTTCCGTGTCTTCTCCGAGGAACGTGACGCTCGGTGCCAAATAAAGGCGCTTGCTCTTCGAGAAATCCATCTCACCCGAGGTATCACGCGCCAGCGCAACAACCCGATACAGCACCGAGCCGTCATCGTTTAACGGACCCGCACTGTCGACGGCCAGATGGCGATAGTCGTTAGATCCGTATTCCAGCTCGACTTTCCCCTGCGGCAAACGCGTTGGTCGCTTGGTGATGACGTTAACCAGACCGCCCGGCGGGTTTTGTCCGTACAGCACCGAAGCTGGACCTTTCAAAACTTCAATACGCTCGACGCCAAACGGCTCAATCTGCTGACCATAGAACCCATCTTCATTCAGCGTCGCCAAACCATTCTGGAACCGGGATTGATCGCTAAATCCACGAATCGTCACCCATTCGGCTTTATTATCCGGCCCGTATGGCGTAGCCAGAATCCCGCTGCTATAGCGCAGCGCCTGATCGATCTTTTGCGCTCCACGCTCTTCGATCTGTTTTTCCGTGACAACCGCAACCGCACGTGGCGTTTCTGAAATCGGCACATCCAGCTTCATCGCGGTATTAGGTGGAGCAGTGACAACGATTCGATCGTTTTTAGCAGGTACTGGCGCAGTAACGGGTACAGGCTCACTCGCTGTGCGCTGTACCAGCGTCACGCTGCCATCGGCACTGTACTGTGCACTGAGGCCACTGCTGCTGAGAATCTGCTGGAAACCCTGCTCTACGCTGTAGTTTCCCTGCAACCCCGCACCGCGTTTACCCGCGACCAATGCCGGATCGTAAGAAAGTAATACACCAGCCTGTTGGGCAAATTGATTGAGCACCTGATTGAGCGGGCCGGACGACACTGCATATTGTTGGACTGGCGCCGCAGATGCAGCATAGACCGCCGCCATTGGCAGCACTGAGGCAAACGATGCCCCAAGTACCCCAGCACGTAACGCACGCGCTAACAGGTGGGTACGGAATTTAACCATTATTTATCCCCTATCGCATAAGAAATGCTGTGTTCAGAAGCTATGCCAATTAAGGGAATAAAAAGGGGAACTGAAGATCGAAAAATAATTGAAATAATGCGTCTGGAATCAGAATTATTGCGGAAAATACGTTGTCGATATTGGTAAACCACTGTCATTGCCAATAAAAAACTGGCGTCATTTTTATCAAAAAGTGCTATATGCCGACAAAGGTTACATTGTCCCAACCTTACCAGTAATTAGACGAGAGTCTACTTATCCATTTGTCATCTTTTAAGATTCAACATGCTAAAAATAAAGAAAATTTTAAGAGCCTCTTATCAAGATTTAATATACCCCTAATGTTTAAGGGAATAATATGTGAGAAGGCAAAAGGAAAAGGGAATAAACATGGAGGAGAGCAAAATTGTATCGAAACGTTTCGCTGTTTATTTAAAAGAGGTATATTATATGCAATATAATAGTTAACCCTCTATTTTTTTATTAATTTTTAACATTATCGTGGTTAATAAAGAACGTCTTTCATTCTTCATTCACGAAAAATCGGCGCAACGTTATCGTCCTGCTGGCCGCAAGTGGTTATCAGAGAACAACCTACGCAATCGGTTGCTGTTAAAAAAGGGGGGCTAAATTAGCAATAACTACGCCATTAATAGCAACAATTTTTCCTTGGTCATTATTTTCCATTGGAAAATACACGTCTCTAGTCTTCCGGCCGGATAATCTACGATTATGCAAACTTATGACGCCAGATTTGCCGAAGGCTCAGCCGTATCCTGGTTCAAGATCAGCAAAGAAAGCACCCGATTTTCAACGTTAAGTTTAGAAAAAGACAGCGTACTTAACTGCTTTTTAGTAAAACCATCAGACAACAAATCTGAGACCACACGCGTACTTAGCACGTTGGAATTCGTTATAAAGTCGTGATAGGCGAACTTCACGTTGATAGGTAGCACATCATCAATTGAGACGGGCGTATTCATTTCAGCACGCAATCCAAAATGGGCGTTGAAGGCAGAATTCGCACAGACGACCTTACATTTCTCGTCAATCACCGCCACTGCACGTCTATCATTCTGAACTGGTTGAGAAAGCATGCCTAAAATCTCATTCCGGCCAAATATCAGACTCATTGTTTCCTCTGCATCATGCTATGTAAGTAAAAAGATATCTCACAGCGCGTCATGACGCCACGACGCACCATTGATAAGCAATCAACCTACCGGAATAAAAGGTTTCCGGACTAATAGTGTTCTTCCCCACCCCAGAAATTCACCTAATGAAAACAGTGAATTTCGCTAACCGGAACCGTTTACGCGTTCTCAGGCTACCGGGGCTCAAACAACTGCCGCCTTACTCAGCGTCAGTGATGTTGGGTATATCTCTGTTATTTATTTTTGGAAACCGAGCATTTCTGAATAAGACACAAAAAATAACACTTTATTTTTCTTTTTGTCAGCGACTAGCACACGGCATCTTGACTCTTTTTAAAAAGGTCTACACTTGCGTAGTGGAGCCTATGTAGAGTGTAGATTATTCACACTTGCTGTCCGTTGATAATCGAATAAATCTATTTCATTAATAGCGTACACATAGTTAACAAATGAAACAAAATATCAACACAGCAAACATAGATAAACGCACTAAATAGCTGGCTTACGTAGAAATATACTCTCAACGGGGCTTCTACTATCGGTTGAATAAGCGGGATCTTTATGCCATTTGATCGTAAAGGGCGATCAAAAACCCAATAACGATAGGCGCAAGCTATTGAAAAGCAATAAATTGATCGTTGACGGCATTATAAGAGCACAAATTATTCTGCTAATGGTCATATTGTGACACACATCACTTATTTCGTTTTGGCTACCACGAAATCACTGCCTATTTTCTGTACCAAAAGACTATCTTTTAAGTAACGCCCCACAGCTTTTCCTGCATTGCGTGATCAATCGCGCAAAAAAGAAACAAAGATAACAAGTTAACTACAATTAACGATTATTTGACATAGCATTAACATGTTTAAGGAGAAGCGCTATGACTCAACATAATAAACACACGATTCCCACCGCAATTGCGGAAAATGCACTGATAAATGCCCAACAATACGAAGATATGTATCGGCTGTCCGTTGGCGATCCCGCTGCCTTTTGGGGTGAGCAGGGAAAGATCGTTGATTGGATCACACCCTATAAAACGATCAAGAACACGTCATTTGATCCTGGCCACATCAGCATCCGTTGGTTTGAAGACGGTACGCTAAACGTGGCAGCGAACTGCCTAGACCGCCATCTAGCCGAGCGTGGCGATCAAACCGCCATCATCTGGGAAGGTGATGACGCAGCAGAAAGTAAAAAAGTCACCTATCGAGAGCTGCATCAATCCGTATGCCGCTTCGCTAATGTGCTGAAGTCACAGGGCATCAAAAAAGGCGACGTCGTTGCCATTTATATGCCGATGGTGCCGGAAGCGGCCGTGGCGATGCTGGCCTGTGCCAGAATCGGTGCCATTCACTCGGTGATCTTCGGGGGGTTCTCTCCTGAAGCCATTTCTGGGCGTATTATCGATTCCAGCGCCAAGCTGGTTATTACCGCCGATGAAGGCGTACGCGCCGGACGTGTGATTCCGCTGAAGAAGAATATTGATGAAGCTTTAAGAAACCCAAACGTCACCACCATTTCCAGCGTCATCGTTTTTCGTCGTACAGGTAAAACCGCTGAATGGAAGGAAGGTCGCGATCTGTGGTGGCACGATCTGGTTGAAAAAGCAGACGACCATTGCCCGCCAGAAGAAATGAATGCAGAAGATCCGCTCTTTATCCTTTATACGTCAGGCTCAACCGGTAAACCCAAGGGCGTATTGCACACCACGGGTGGCTATCTGGTTTATGCTGCACTGACCTTCAAGTATGTCTTCGACTACCATCCTGGCGATATTTACTGGTGTACGGCAGACGTTGGCTGGGTGACGGGACACAGCTACCTGCTATATGGTCCGCTGGCATGCGGCGCAATTACGCTCATGTTTGAAGGTGTACCAACCTGGCCGGACGCAAGACGTATGGCGCAAGTGGTCGATAAGCATCAGGTCAACATTCTCTACACCGCCCCTACCGCAATCCGCGCACTGATGGCTGAAGGTGATAAAGCCATCGAAGGGACATCGCGTGAATCGCTCCGGATCATGGGTTCCGTCGGTGAGCCGATCAACCCAGAAGCCTGGGAGTGGTATTTCAACAAAATCGGCAATGGTAAGTGCCCTATCGTCGACACCTGGTGGCAAACGGAGACGGGCGGCTTCATGATCACCCCTTTGCCTGGCGCGATTGAAGCGAAAGCCGGCTCCGCGACGCGCCCATTCTTCGGCGTACAGCCTGCACTCGTCGATAACCTCGGCAACCCGCAGGAAGGCACCGCAGAAGGCAACTTGGTCATCGTGGATTCCTGGCCGGGTCAGGCACGAACCCTGTTTGGCGATCACGATCGCTTTGAACAAACCTACTTTTCTACCTTCAAAGGCATGTATTTCAGCGGTGACGGCGCGCGCCGTGACGAAGATGGCTATTACTGGATCACGGGTCGCGTCGATGACGTGCTGAACGTTTCCGGGCATCGTCTGGGGACGGCGGAAATCGAATCGGCGCTCGTTGCCCATCCAAAAATTGCCGAAGCAGCCGTGGTTGGCATTCCGCACCATATGAAAGGGCAGGCTATTTACGCCTACATCACGCTGAACCACGGCGAAGAGCCGTCCAGCGAGCTGTATACGGAGGTTCGCAACTGGGTACGTAAGGAAATCGGTCCGATTGCAACCCCAGATATCCTGCACTGGACTGACTCTTTACCCAAAACGCGATCTGGCAAAATCATGCGTCGTATTTTGCGTAAGATCGCCGCCGGTGACACCAGCAATCTTGGGGATACCTCAACGCTGGCCGATCCTGGCGTCGTCGAAAAACTGCTCGAAGAAAAGCAGGCCATGAGTACCGCCTCTCAATAACCTTCTGACCCATCGCTCTCTTCATTCCCGTAAGCCATGACGCAGCTTGCGGGGATGTGGAAGGCGTGTAATCAGGCGGCGTCGTCGCGGTAATACTCAACCTTACAGATTACTGGAGACTTACGATGAATGATGCCATTTATCAACGGATTGAAAGTAACCCCTTATTCAGAGAACTGGTCAACAAACGGCAGCGTTTCGCTGTTTTTCTCTCGCTGATCATGCTGGTGCTTTATGTGGGTTTTATCCTGCTCATCGCCTTTGCGCCTGGCTGGCTGGGTACGCCCATTAGCCCAGGTTCCAGCATTACCCGCGGCATTCCGATTGGCGTGGGATTGATTGTGATCTCCTTCATTTTGACCGGCATTTATGTATACCGCGCTAACGGTGAATTTGATCGTCTGACCAAACAGTTACTGGATGAGGTAAAGCAATGAAAATACGCTTTATGATGCTGTTCGGGCTTTTGGCGCTGCCTGTACTTGCATGGGCGGCAGATGCTCTCACGGGGGATGTCCAGCGCCAGCCATTGAATATTCAGGCCATCGTGATGTTTCTGTTATTCGTCAGCGGTACGCTGTATATCACCTACTGGGCGTCGAAGAGAACTCGTTCACGTAGCGATTATTACACCGCTGGCGGCAATATTACCGGCTTCCAGAACGGGCTGGCGATTGCGGGCGATTACATGTCTGCTGCATCCTTCCTCGGTATTTCTGCGCTGGTTTATACCTCCGGCTACGATGGCCTGATCTACTCACTCGGCTTTTTGGTTGGTTGGCCCATTATTCTGTTTTTGATCGCAGAGCGGCTGCGCAACCTCGGGCGTTATACCTTTGCTGACGTCGCCTCCTACCGTTTGCAACAGCGCCCGATCCGTAGCCTTTCCGCCTGTGGTTCGCTGGTGGTTGTGGCCCTGTACCTCATCGCACAGATGGTTGGCGCGGGGAAACTTATCGAACTGCTGTTCGGCCTCAACTACCATGTGGCTGTGATACTGGTCGGTATTCTGATGGTGATGTATGTGATGTTTGGCGGCATGCTCGCCACCACATGGGTACAGATTATCAAAGCCGTCCTACTGCTATTCGGTGCCACCTTCATGGCCGTCATGGTGATGAAATCCGTAGGCTTCAGCTTTGACGCACTGTTCAAACAGGCGATAGCGGTGCACCCCAAAGGCGCATCGATTATGAGCCCCGGCGGACTGGTTTCCGACCCGATATCTGCGTTGTCCCTTGGCTTAGGTCTGATGTTCGGTACAGCCGGTCTTCCGCATATCTTGATGCGTTTCTTTACCGTCAGCGATGCGAAAGAAGCACGCAAAAGTGTGTTCTACGCCACGGGGTTCATGGGTTATTTCTACTTCCTGACCTTCATCATCGGTTTTGGTGCCATCCTGCTGGTCAGCGCGAATCCTGCGTTTAAGGACGCAACAGGCGCACTTATCGGCGGGAATAACATGGCGGCAGTGCATCTGGCCGATGCGGTCGGCGGTGACTTCTTCCTCGGCTTTATCTCCGCCGTGGCCTTTGCCACCATTTTGGCCGTCGTCGCGGGTCTAACGCTGGCGGGAGCCTCTGCCGTGTCCCACGATCTTTACTCTAACGTGATCAAAAACGGGAAAGCGACAGAGCGTGAGGAGCTGCGAGTCTCGAAAATTACCGTGTTGGTATTGGGGGTCGTCGCGATTTCACTCGGTATCTTGTTTGAGAAACAGAACATCGCTTTCATGGTCGGACTGGCCTTTTCCATCGCGGCCAGCTGTAACTTCCCGATTATTATCATCTCGATGTACTGGTCAAAACTCACTACACGAGGGGCGATGGTTGGCGGCTGGGCGGGGCTATTGACGGCCGTTATTTTGATGATATTGGGGCCGACTATCTGGGTGAAAATCCTCGGTCACGCCACGCCGATTTACCCTTACGATTATCCAGCGCTGTTCTCCATGCTGGTCGCGTTTATCGGTATCTGGTTCTTCTCTATCACCGATCGTTCAGAAGCTGGGCAGCAGGAACGCGCTCGCTTCCATGCACAGTTTGTCCGTTCACAAACCGGCGTCGGCGCTTCAAAAGGCAGTTCCCACTAATCTTCCTCTCACTGGCCCGCATTCGCGGGTCAGTTCTTTTATGACATCCAACGCTGCGCGTTGTTGAAAATCGCTCCTGCGCTTTTTTATCGTGGGCTATCCCTGCCCACGCCTTTGAACTACCTTCACATGGTTAAAACGGGATTTACTCCTCGCTTAAGGTCACCACGTCGTACATCACGCTGCCGCCTTTTAATTGCAGCGTGATCGTGTTGTTGCCGTTTTTCAGAAAGCGGGATGACACAGGGATACGGGCGATATGGTAGCGACCGCTCTGTAGCGCACCGCGATAAATGGTTTTGTCGTTTGCGTAAGTCAGTGTTTCCAGCGTCCTGCCGTTTACCGCTACCGCCAGCTGCGGCAGGGTCGGTTCACTCATGCCGCTGTTGCTGGCCGCCGCCAGTGCGATGTTCAGGAAATAGGTTTTCTTCTCTGGTCGCAGAGCAAAGCGGATATCCCATTTTCCCGGTTTAGTCTGTGCGTAATACCAGTCGCGTTGATAGTCGCTATAGCCAATATCGAACGTCAGATTTGCTGGAACTTCATACTGCCAGCGTGTATTGCGTGCTTCGTCGCCAAAGCGGAATTCACTTGCCTGACGATTGGCTTGTCCAATGGCCCAGATAACCGGTTCGGCTTTGGGCAAAGCAATCACAGGTAGCACTTGCTTATTACCGGAAATGGACAGCGTCTGCTCTGCCAATATCCCTGGCTGCGTACCGCTGTTGGCGTAGACCGCCAGATGGTAATTGCCCGGACGGACATGGGGAATGGCAAAATTCCCCTGAGTATCGGTGGTTGCCTGATACGAATAGCCGCGGGTTTGCACATCAAACGGTTCATCCAGCGATGACGAAAGCACGACGGTCACCGACTGCTGGCTGGCAATGCGCCCGCTCACCTGCGTGCGCTCGCGCGCATAACGAGAATCGTCCACCCATTGGTACGGCCAACTGACGGTTTCCGTCAGTGCCTGACGCTGAGCATCCGCCAGCATGTGTCCGGTGTCGCCCTGATTGATATACAGCAGCCACGGACCGTAGAATTTTTTCCAGCCCGGCGATACCACCATATCCGGCGTACCGAAGTGCGAGCCCGTCATGTAGTTCAGGATGATCGCATCCTGATGTACCAGCAGATCCTGCTTGAGCGCATCGCCGGAGAAATACTCCCGATTGCCGTGAATCAGCCATGCGCCCACGCCGTTACCGAAAACGCCCCAGAAAGGCGCGGCACGCATGTAACCGGCGAAATCATATTTGGAATAAATGCTGCCATCTGGCAATCGCCAGGTTTCATCCTGCACCTTCGGCGATGCTTCAAGCTGGCTGTAGAGCAGCGGTTTACCCTGACGATCGCCACTGTAGAGATGATCTAACCGAGCGGGATCGAAGCGATAGACGTTACGCAGTTCACTGACTTTAACGTCCTGAGTTCCGCTATTTTCAGCAACGACATAGCTATAAAGCCCGCTAACACCGCGACGCATAATCAGATGATACTCAAGCCGTAACAGCCCGTCTCGATCGTCGATATAGGCGACATGCGCCATCTCACGATCGTTGCGCAGCACCTCTACCCGCTCGGGGACAAAGTCTTTGACGCCTTTAGCATGCGCATCGTTTACATAATAATCGAGATAAGCGCTACGCGTTTTGCTTGGATCACGCACCGCGCCGGACAGGTTGGTGACGATATTCTTGCCTCCCGTCACCATGCTCACCGCGCTGCCATCCTCGCCGAATGCGACCTTCAGCAAACCGTTATCCAGCACGGTATTCAAACCAGAAACGGATAACGACACCGTATTATCCTGCGCGCTATAGCTATAGGGTGCCAGCATGGCCCCCACCAACAACAAGACAGATCGCTTCACAGTCAGCCCTCTTGTGTTCCATTGATTAGACAGAATTTTTATCGCATCCGTTCAGGCTACTGCCGCTTCAATATCGAGATACACGGGGCTACCACGGTGCGAGGTATCCCTGCGGGAACCTCATCACCGTGTTTCCCCTAATATCCAACATTGGGTGTAGCCTGAGATATCAAAAAATTCCCGCTATTTGAAATAGATAGCAGTAGTGGGGACAACATAATCGAGGGGGGAAGTGCCCTCCTTCACGTCACTGCCAGCAGAAACAGGAAGCTGGCAGTGACAGAAAGAAAGTCAGGATCGACATCGCAGAAATCGAAACTGATCAGAATGACAGTTCGCGAATCAGTACCGCAGACACCACTTTCCAGCCGCGAATCAACAGGCTTTGCGCCTCGCCGTCCATCACTACCGTGCCGCGCAGCACCTGCGGCTGAGCACGATAATCGTCCGGTAGACTGAGCAGCACGCGATAAACGGCTTGCTCAGGATGCAGTTTGCGTTGTGCATCGCTCAGCGTGGCAATATCGCCGCCATAAATGGATGCCAGTTCCGGCGCAGCGTTCAGATCGCGCGTTGCCGTGCTGGCAATCTCCACAATGGTAAGTGGCAGCGACGAACGGCTCACATCCTGTAAATAAAACGTCCCCTTTGCGCCCGTGCGGAGCCGCTGCCAGTCTTTTTCCGATACGAACGCTTCCACCCGTCCGCCGGTTGGCTTGGTGACTACCGCCAGCCATTCTCCCTGCCCCAGCCACTCACCGGTTTCCAGCGGCGTTGCCATGTCAACCACCATGCCGTCTATCGGCGCACGCACCGTCAGTTGTGCAGACTGGCGCTGCAAGACCTGTAATTTTTGCAGCGCTGCGTCGAGCTCCTGCTTTACCCGCTGGTGATCGCCAGCCGCTTCCTTGTTGAATACCTGAAAGGTACTTTGCCAGTTCAGCGTGACGATTTGTCGCTCCAACTGCTGCCGCTCATGTGCCAGTGCGTCAGATGACAGCGTAAATAGCGTCTGTCCCGCCTGTACAGGCTGGCCAACCTGCACCTCAATGCGCTGAATCATCGCGGGTACGGGCATATACAAGCTACTTTGCTGTTCTGCCCGCAGCAGCGCGGGGGCATACACGCTGCGCTGCCAAGGAATCATCAGCAAGAGCAGAAGTACGGCGCTCACCGTTAGCGTAGTCGTCATATTACGGTTCATACGATAATCCTTACGGCGTTTACTCCATTCACGGACTTCATTCACCACCGGCATCACGACGAAGTAGCCGATTTCAATGGCGAAAAGCAGCATCCCCAATAACTTGAACGCCATGTGGTAAACCAAAATCGCGATACCGGTAAACAAGAAGAAGCGGTATATCCACACCGCAAAGGCATAGCCCACCAGTGTGCGTTGCAACCAGCGCGGGAAGTGCTCTGGCGGGGCATCCCCTAAGCCGAACAGCCATTCCCGCATCTGCCAGCGGCCGATAGCGAAGCCCCGATTTTGCAGATTCGGCATCTGTAATCCATCGGACAGCAGGAAATAACCGTCAAAGCGCATCAGCGGACTGAGGTTAATCGCCAGCGTCATAATCCAGGTGGTCGTCGCCAGCATAAACGCGGCGCTGCGCAGCATGCCGTCCGGCAAGAAACTCCATGCCAGCGTCGCCCACGCTGCCAGCACCAGCTCGGTCATCATGCCCGCTGCGCCAATCGCCATCCGCTGCCGACGGCGCGTGAGCTTCCATGAACCGGACGTGTCGGTGTATAGCACTGGCATCATTACCAGAAACGCGATGCCCATCGTGGCTACCCTTGCACCAAAACGTTTACAGGTATAGGCGTGGCCGAATTCATGCAGAATCTTGGTCACGCACAGCGTCAGCCCCGCCAGCGCTGCGCCTTCCAGCGTGAAGAAATGCAGAAAGGTATGCTTAAACGTTTCCCACTGGCGTCCGGCCAGGAATAGCCCCAGCACAGCCACCAGCAGCGTCAGTTTGAGGAACGTGCGGCTGAAAAACGGTTCGACCCACGGCAGCGTTGCGCCCAGAAAGCGATCGGGGTGCCACAAGGGGATGCGAAAAAACAGATAGTTCTTCAACAGCTTGCGCCAGATCGAAACGCGCGACTGTTCTATCTGACGAGAAAACTGTGCCAGCGCCTCATCGCCGGAAACGCGCGTCAGGCTATTGGCCAGCAAGAAGCGGTTGAAATACTGCACATCGCTGTCATCCAGCGTGAGCGCTGAAGTTTGGTTAACCTCGGCCACGATCTGCGCAGCATCCCCGATCGACCAGCGCGAGAGCATCGCCATTTCCGCCCAGCCGATACGAAAATAGAGACCACGTAGCGGATCTTCCAGCGTCCAACTGGGCGATCCGTCTCGATTAGCCGGCCCGGCGTGCAGGATCAGTTCATCGCGCAGCGGGCTAAGCCCAGCGGCAGGGGTCGCGCCTCCGGCCATCGTTAGACACCCAGCCAGACGCGCAGGGATGCCAGCGGTTTACGCAGCAGGTAAACGAATAGCACCGTGCGTTTCCCGTACAGCTTCGCGGTTCCTTTCAGGCCCACGCGCAGCTGCGGATCGTCCTGTGTAAAGCGCGCCCGCAGCCGATAGGCCATCACATTGTCCGGCGTCGGCGCAGCGCGATAGCCAATCTGTTCAAGCCGTGCGTCCTGTGCCGAATTCGGTGCCACATTGAGGAACAAGCGCACATCTGCACCATTTTCCAGCGCAATTGCATCCGCAGCAGGCAATTGGATCTCCAGCTCAACATCGTGTGGATCGGCGATCATCATGATGCGCTCCCCCACCGCCACCGAGCGGCCAATCCAGTCGCTGCTGTCGTCAAAAATCGCCACGCCGTCACGCGGGGAAGTAAGCTGCATACGTTCCTGCTGACGTTGCAGAAAATCCATCTCGCTCTGTGCCTGCTCGCGGCGGCTTTGCAGCACGGCCAGGCTGGCCTTGCTGTTGGCATCGAACAGCGCCTGCTGCTGTGCCTGACGATACTGGGCATCGGCGGTGGCAAACGCCTGCCGCGCAGACTCTAGCCGGTTTTCCAGTTCGCGTACGTCCAGTCGCACCAGCGGCTGATTGGCGCTGATGGCCTGATTAGGGCGAACCAGTATGTCATCCACCACGCCCGCCACTGGGGCGCGCACCATCACCGGGCGGTGTGCGACAATCTCCGCCGGTGCCAGCACCGACTGGCGCACCGGAAATAATAAGATCAGCACCAGCACCACGATCGCCGCTAGGATCACACGGCGTTTCTTCGGGCTAGTGTTGGTCTGCCGACGACGTTGTTTCCGCAAACTCGACCAGGCGTGCGCGTAGGCATCCGCCAGCTTTTCCAGCAGAACGATCTCAGCAGGCATCCATGCGCTGTCCCGCGCTAACACCAGCACCAGCGGCATATCGCCCTGCGCTAAGCGTAGCGGCAGCCAGAGTAAAAATTCTGGCAGATGTTCCTGCCACAAAATCTGATCATCGGCAGGCAGCTCGCGGCATTGCAGCGCCTGTGTTTGTCGCCCTTCTTCCTGCCACTGGCGGCACAAGCGACTAAATTCGGTACAAAATGGCGCGTTGTGATCGAGCGAGGCCAACCCAGAAGCCGCCTGCAAGCGCTGTTTATCACAGTCCCACAGCAGGGCTTGTCGGTACTTCACCAGATTGTGCGTTTCATTGACGATCAAAAACGCCAGTTCATCCAGCGTTTCACGCGCTCTGGCACGGCTTTGCAGTTGCAACAACTCGGCCAACAACACCAGCCGAGTATCCTGTTCGGATTGTTCTGCTGTCGTGTTCCGATCGGTCATGGTGACACGCTATCCGCAGTCTTAGGTGGGGTGATTTGCGCCACACCGCTCATGCCTGGCAGTAATCCGGCGGTGGACTGAGTAATGCGACCAAAAACTTTTACCGATTGGCTAACCGGATCGATCGCTGACGACAGTCGGCTGATTTCCGCCGGATAGCTCAGACCCGTTTCATCCAGCGTGACCTGAAACGCGCTGCCCTGCTTGAGCCAGACCAGCCAGCGTGACGGCACGATCATTTCCAGCTCGAACGCGCTGTCATCATAAATCGCCAACAACTCTTTACCTTCCGACACGGATTCCCAGCGTTTCACCTTGGTTTCCGTAACGCGGCCGGAGAACGGGGCTTTAATCGCACAGCGTTGCAGCATGGCGCGATTGACGCCGCTTTCCGCCTGCGCCATCGACACCGACGATCGCGCCTGATCGACATCAGACAGGCTGATCGAATTGAGCTTGTCTAACCGATCGGCAATCGCCAGCTTCTTACGTGCGGCATTTTCCGCAGCGTTTGAGTAGTTCAGCTTTTCGCGCAGCACAGTGCAATCAAACGTCACCAGCGTATCGCCCTGTTTGAAGTGTTCGCCCTCTTTCACCGCAATATCCGTCACTTTTCCGGCAATTTCGCTGGATAACACGGTATAGCGCTGCGCGCTAAGCTGCACGCGAATGTCTCCCGTCGTCTCAGCCTGCCCCCATAGGGGCAGACTTAACGCACTCGCCAGTAACAGCGGACGCATCATGCCGAAAGTCATTAACGCGAACCTCCGGCCTGTAGGGATTGCAGGTTATCCCACATATCCGTATTCACGACGCGATAGGGTTTCCCCACACCAGCCGATGATGTCACAGCAGACGATGCCGTCGTCGACGAGGCAATTGGCTTCACCGCAAGCGCAGAGGATGGGGTTGACGCTGTTTTAGTCGATGCCGTCGTGGTGGCCGGCGTAGCCAGTGTTGACAGGGACAGACGCGGCACCGCAACACCGCCTTTCTCCAGATTACCCGTGGTGCGGGCAATCGAATTGCTCAGCGCCGCCAGACTGACATCGTTCACGTTATCCGGCAGCACATCCAGCCCAGCCGCCTGATACACCGCGCCCAGCGCGTTCTGCACGTCGGCAAAGCTGCGGTCACGCGCGCGGGTGGTCAGAATGGTTTCCGTGCTGACGCGCACCTGCTCCATTTGCGTTTCAGCACGGTGCTGTACGCTGAGCGTGGTCTGATTGAGGATACCGCGCTGAATCCGCGCCAGTTCCTGATAGCGGCCGAACATCCGCGTACTCTGCTGATATTCCTGCCAGGCGACGTTCACCTGCGTCAGCACCG
The DNA here is from genome assembly GCF_013449375.1 of Pectobacterium sp. CFBP8739. Classification (GTDB taxonomy): domain Bacteria; phylum Pseudomonadota; class Gammaproteobacteria; order Enterobacterales; family Enterobacteriaceae; genus Pectobacterium. The sequence goes on from NZ_JACDRR010000021.1 coordinate 137,085, forward strand.
CCATACGCAGCGCCTGACGGCGGACTTCCGCCAGATCTTCGTTCGCCTGTCCGGCACGTTTCACCGATGACCATGACAACACATTCAGCAAGTTACCGCTAACCTGAACGCCAGCATTTGCCCACTGGTGATTGACCAGATAGCTGTTGCTGTCGCCGTTGATACCGGCAAACAGCGACACACCCGGCAGCAGGCGCAGCAGCGATTTGCGGGTTTCCAGTACGCTATTGCGTGCCAGATAGCTCTCTTCGCGCACTTCTGGGCGTTTAACCATCGAGAAGTTTTCCAGATCGTCGAGCGAGTAGGCCATCTTCGGCGCGACCAAACTGCTTTCGCTCGGCACGACGACATCGTACTTGCTGGACGGCGGCAGGTTCATCAGCGCCGCCAGACGGGACTTCGCCACCACCAGATCGCTGTCAACGATTTCCAACTGGCGCACCATCTCCAGCATATTTTTCTGGAAACGCAGTGCCTCAACCGGTGCCAGCAGGCGCTGTTGTTCGGTCTGGCGCGCATATTCCAGCGCCTGACGCGCCTGCGTCAGCGCCGTGGTCACTTCCGGCTGCAAACGCTGCGCCGTTGCGGCTTCCCAATAGGCCGTCCGCACCTGACGGGTAATATCCGCGACAACGCGACGACGGCGTTCTTCCGCCGCCAGCGATTTGTTCGCCTGTACTTTGGCGTTGAAATAGCTGATACCAAAATCCAGCACGTTCCAGCTCATCGTCAGATCGGCGGTGCGCTGGGTCTGATCCTGACTGGTGGAGGCTTCCAGCGACTGTCGACCGGTGGTCACCGATTGGCTACTTGAGCCAGCGACGTTATCGCGGGTTTGCAGCCCAGCACGCGCGGTCAGTTTCGGTAACAGCATATCCAGATTCTGTACGCCCAACAGATCGTCTTCCATCGCCTGTTCCAGCAATGCGACCCGCTGTTGCAGGTTATATTTCAGCGCGCGGGCAATCGCTTCATCCAGCGTGATCGTGCCGCGTACCGGTTCCTGATTGGCGAACATCTGCGTTCTATCGCTCAGCGCCTGGGCAACCTGCTGTTCAACCGTAATCGGCTCAGGCTTGACGGCACAGCCCGCCAACCCCAGACAGGCAAGGGTCACGGCGATCCGTAACGCCCGGGAACCTGCGGTACGTGGTGTAGCCTCGTATTGAACGTGCTGCTGCTGACTATCGTGTTGCTGGCTATCCCAGAAATGCGCTATGTGCTGATTCACCCAGGTTCTCCCCATCTTCTATTTGTCTGTTCCCTTCGGCTTGCAGGCGGTGGCCTGCAAGCGCTTAGGTGTGTGGTTAAGGAATAAAATCTCGTCTCGATCTGCGGCGTGCTTACGCACGCAGGCTGCTCAGTTCACTGAGCGCCGCCAGCAGCGCATCCTGTTCAGGCTGATGCTGACGCAGTTGTTCGGTAAAGGCGGTTTTCCCCGTTGGTGCTAATCGCTCTGCATCGCGGTTTTCTGCGGGGAGTGCATCAGAGTGGACAGGCAGTTGCATCGCACCACGGTCAGTCGCCATTTCTGCACCAGCGCCCTGTCCGGTTTGCAGCGTAATCGGTACGATCCGGCTGGTGCCGTCTGCGGCCTGCGCTTTCAGTGCCAGTTGGATCTGATTAACCTGTACCGCACTGGTATCGGTAATGCGCACCACGCCGCTGCGGGCATCAAACTGCACCCACGCAGGAAGAGGACGCCCGTTGGCCAGTTGCAGCGTCAGCGTGGCGTTGCCTTCACGCACGCTGAACATGCGCTGCGGCAGGCTAAAGGCGAGCGCGCCGGAGGCATCCGGCTGTAACGCGCCCTGCACGCTGCTGAAAGCCGATTCCAGCGCCGTTGTCTGACCGCGCACGCTCAGGAACAGGTTAGAATCCGCCGAGCGCACGGCGGCGCTATCGCGTATCGCCGCCTCAGCACGTGAAGAGAAGTTGACCTGCTCCAGCGTTGGCATCAGTTGTGACATCACAGGATCAAGGACCCAAGGGGCATCCGACGGACGCGTGGTATCGGCCGCGCGTTGGCGTACAGGTTCGGTAACGATGTTGGTTGGTAGCGGTTGCGCTTCTAGGCGAGATAAATCGGCGACAATCGCCCCCAGCGGCTGTTCGCGTTCCCTTTCTGCCGCCTCTATCGGCAGGCTGACGCCTTGCTGCACCAGAATCACCGGTGCCGCTGTCACGGTGTTATCGGGGGTTTCCGGTTGCGGTTCAACATGGGCTTGCGCCACCGTCACCTTGACAGAATGGGTGGACTCCGCCTTACCATCGCTCGCCGTCAGTACCACGGTAAACTCACCGGATGCAGTCGGTGTGCCAGAAATCGTGCGGGTCGCGGCATCAAAACTCAGCCCATCCGGTAGGCCGCTGACACGCCAGGCAAGGCTGTCGCTATCAGCATCGGTAAACAGATTTTCCGGCAGTGTGTAATGATACTCGGTGCCCGCTTGTAGCTGGCCCAAATCCAGCCCGGCGTTGTCGTTATAAACCGGAGCACTATTGTCTGGCTCCACATCGGGCGCTTGCGCCACCGTCACGTTGACGGAATGGGTCGCTTCCGCTTTGCCATCACTGGCGGTGATGGTTACGGTGAACTCACCGGACACAGTCGGTGTGCCAGAGATTATGCGAGTCACAGAATCAAAACTTAGCCCATCCGGCAGGTCGCTGACACGCCAGGCCAGCGTATCGCTATCAGCATCGGTAAACAGATTTTCCGGCAGTGTGTAGTGATACTCGGTGCCCGCTTGTAGCTGGCCCAGATTCAGCCCGGCGTTGTCGTTATAAACCGGGGCGTTATTGTCAGGAACTTCAGCGCCTTCAAAGGTAATGACCGCTTTTTCTTTGAACGCGGCCTCAACATTCTGTCGCCAGTCAGCATCTTCAAATACGGTCAACCCGATAGTGCGGCTACCAGAACCCTCAGAGCCACCGTGGCTATAGGCAAGGCCATCGATTAACTGTGCGGTGCTTGCACCATCACGCGTTACATAGAGGGTCACGGTAGCAACACCATTAGCAACACTGACACGGTATTCTATCTTGCTGTCACCGACAAACATCTGATAGTCAACGGTTTTGTCGATAACAATTTCGCCGCCGTCCACATGTAGCACATCACCGGTTGTTGCAGGGGAAATGACAATTTCCATCCTGTGAATCTTTTGGCCGACTTCAATAGTGTCGATGGCAGTATTCTTAAACAAGCTGACAGGTTCACCGCCTGACGAGTAGGAACCCCCGACTGGCTCGGTACTGACCACCGCAGGATCGTTAATGCCGACCACATTCACCGCCGCAGTAAATTCTGCCGTATGGCCTTCACCGTCATTGAAGCTGATGCGGAAAGTGGCGGTGTTTCCCGCTAGAGTGGGATCTTGACTGGTGGACTGGTAAGTTATTGCACGCAATACTTGTTGCGCTTCAGCCTGAGCGACGCCCGTCAAGAAAGTGATGGTGAGCGCACCATTAGCAGCCGTTGTGACAGCAGCAATGGCCTTATCCCCTTGCCAGATTTGGCCGTCGTTGAAGCTCAAACCACTGGCAGATGAAACCCCAAACTGGTCACCGGTCTGTGTACCGCCAGTGCGCTCAATAACAATGCTGGCACCCTGATAGCTACTTTGGTCGTTTACCGGTGCAGACACCGTACCGCCAGGAAGCAACGCTACCGGGTTGTCATTTTCGGTAAAGGTGACATTGGCTGGTTTCAGATCAAGAACAACGACACCCTCTGGGGAACCGTAATCAATCGCACCAGTGATATACAGCTGTTTGCCGTCAGCGCTAAACGCAACCTGACGAACCTCATTCAATAGCGTGCCATTAAAATTGGCAAGGTCGCCAAAACCGTCCACGGCCTGAAGTTGCGTCAGGCTACCATCTGCAGCTCGGGCATATAGAATAATGCCATAAGTAGCAAAATTATCGCTTTGTCCTAAATCGCCCGTGATCACCACCGATTTGCCATCGGGTGATATCAGCACCTGTTTGACGGTATTCACCCCGTCAGGAAGAGAAAGGGAAGAGGTTGCGGACAATGCGCCATCATCCGCGACCGTAAGAAGATGAATTGACTTATGATTATCAACTACATACAACGTTTTTCCATCAGGAGAAACGCTCAGTGCAGAAGCATAAAAACCGTCGTCACTGGGACTTGCTCCAGAAACCGCTTGTCTGAAAGTCAGCGTGCCATCATCACCAATACTAAACCGGCTGACCAAAGTGTCACTGCCAGACGTCGCGACAAACAATGATTTACCATCAGGTGATAACGCCAATGCATTAGCAGCATCAAGTTGTAAACCGCTGCTGTAATCATCCGTAAAGGTCTTGCTCAGTGTCAGCGTATTACCATCACGCGTGAAGACCAACAGGCTTTCTCCGGTGGTGATATACACTTGATCATCGTTGATCAACACGTCACGCACCATACCGATATCACGACCAAACGTACCGATCACGTTCAAATCGCTGGCATTAATGATCGCAATACTCTCCGCGCCGATAACATAGAGACTGCTCCCGTCAATGGACGCACGCACCTGCGTCGCGTCAGTCAATCCGGTGATTTCTACGCTATCAGACAGATATAATTTGCCGTCTTCGCCACGCTGAAGCACAGAGAGAGTATTGTAAGTCACATCTTCGCTGGTTTCGGTTTCATCATGATAGATAGAGTCAGTGTGGGTGCGCACCACATAAATATTCTCCCCCGACACGGTGATACCTTGAATGCCGGTAAAACGTGAGTTCCCGTCATCGTCCAGCGCCTCGAATATTTCTGCATAGTCAAGCGAACCGGTCTCTGCCCCCAAATGCACGATCAAACGAGAATCCAGCACAACCACGGCGGTACTAATGTCAAGTTGTGCGGCGTTATCGTTCGCATCGACAAGGCGTGTTAGGGTGACGACAACCTCACCTTCAGCGACGGCGTCCTCCAATGCCTGGTATTGTATATCATCAATCAATGCAGCCACTGCACTTGGTGCATTGTCTCCGTCGTGGAGCACGAGCGTAATAGTCGTCGTGTTATTTTCGATAGATACCTGATACTGGTGCCCATTCGTTGTCACACCCGCAGCATCCGTTGCAGTTAACGGGATTGTACTCCCATCAATCACCAGTGCCTGGTCTGCTCCGGTACGGTTCACCGTAAGCGTCAATTCTGAGAGCGCCGCGCCATCTTTACCCAGAGCAATGTGCACGTCGTCAAATAAATCCACCGCAGCAGGCAAACCATCCAAGCCAACGTCCACCACTGGCTGCTGGCTTTCCGCACTCATATTGGGTTCAACAGAAGGCGCAACCAGCATCAGCGCCAGTGGAATGTCAGCGGATTTTCCCCCGCTGTCGCGCACACTGACGGTCAGATCAACGCGTGCTGGCAATTCAGTCCCGCTGTTACGGTACGTCACCTGCTGTAAAACCTGGTTAACCACAGTTTTAGATATTGGTGATGTAATGCTGACCGTGATCGTGCCTTCCGCTACCGTTACATCGGCGATTTTCACATTATTGAGCAACAGCGTGCTGCCTTTCAGGCTCAGCCCCTGCCCATTTGCCAGCCCAAACACATCGTTAGCGGAAGCATTACCTGAACGAGCGATCGTGAAGGTCATTCCCTGATAGCTATCCAGTTCATCCATATCAACATCGCTAAACTGTATACCCTGAGCAAAAGGCGTATTGGAGATAGATGCACTATAAGAAGCGTGCGCCGCCGCGCTAGACATCATCACACCGGTATTGAAAAAGCGTGCGCCGGTATACAGCGATTTGCCGTCTTCCGATAACGTCAGCGTCGTGACAGGACGCCCTACCGCCAGCGTCCCAGTTTGCGTGAGCTTACCATCCGAACCAATCGCGTAAACCGTCACGGCACCGTTATTACTGCCGACATACAGTGTCTTACCGTCTGCAGAGGCAGTCACGCCCCAGGGATTGCTAAACGTCAGGGCCTCAACCCGGCTGACCATGTTTTCGGCAACATCGTAATGCAGCACCGTCAGGCGGTTGCCCACATTGCTGGTCACAATGTAGAGATAGCCCTCATCGGTGACGGTAAATGAGGAATTGGCGTGGTTAAGCTCATTGCTGGTCCCCAGTGTGCCTGCGGCTTTCGGCACACCCGCGCTGTCGGTATAAGTCAGCGTAACGTCATCACTGCCACGCGCTAACTGGCCTGCGTAGTTCAGCCCACCGTTTGCATCCGTGGTATAAATCGTGATTCGACCCGCATTACCCAGCACATACACCGTACCACTGGCATTCACCGCCATCCCAATCGGCGTGGTGCCATCAACCTGAGTAAACGTCGCGGGATTGCTCAATGTGCCACTATCACCAATGGTGTAGTGGTACAACGTGCCCGCCGTGAGCGCATACAAACTTTTTCCATCATCCGAACGGGCCAGTTTCAGCACATTGCCTGCCAGCCCGTCAACGCGCGCAGTCAGGCTTAACATGCCCGTGTCAGCATTTTTGCTGAATATCAGAACTTCCGAATTAGCGCTCAGATAAACGGTGGAACCATCCGCCGAGAAAACGGCTGCGCGTCCGATAAGTCCGCTGACCTCCGTCCCATTATCCGCATTGCCATCATCCATTCCCGATACAAGACGCTGTAATAGCGTTAGTTTTCCTGTTTCAGGATCGCGCTGATAGAGGCTGACCCGCGCATCGCCGCCATAGTTAGTGGTGGTGGAACCAATAACCAGCAACGTACGGCCATCATCGGACAACACCATGCTGCTGACGTAGTTGTCATAGCCAGTGAGCAGCCCATCGGAGTAATACAAATTAGGATCGACCGCGATATCGGTCTGGATGGTTGGCGCATTATTGATGGCTAACGTTAAGGTGGCCGTAATATCCGGGAGGCCGGTATCCACACTCTCACCGCTGGTTCCGCCATTATCACGCAGGCTGGCCAGCGTCACGGTACGGGTGCCCGCGGTTGCCTGCGGCGTATCGTTAACATAGGCAATGCCGTTTACCAGTGCCTGCACCGCCCCCGCGTTCATGCCCGCGCTACTGTGCACCGTCAGCGTGCCGGTACCGTCATTCAGCGTGTAGGTATAGGTGTAACCGCTACTCGTCTCGCCGCTTCCTGCCTGAGTCAAATCCACACGCGTGCCATCGACAATCAGGAATTCGTTCGCGGCCTGCGCCAACCCGCCGATATTCAGCGTCACATCAAGAATGGTTTGTCCTGCTTCACCGGTCGCAAGCTGTGACTGTGTGAACACGTTAACCGTCGTGGCAGAGGTGTCATAGACCGGAAGCGGTGCGATCGTCGCCGTCAGCAGAGGCGCGGTATTGGCGGTGATCAACACATCCAGCCCCACGCGCTGGCTGTCTGCTTTTCCATCATTGGCATGTAGCGTCAGCCTCACCACGGTGCCGTCAGCAACCGTTCCGGTATTCTGATAGGTGATTTGACGCAGGGCAGCATTGGCATCGCTCCGGCTTACGCCGGGCAGGAAAGCAATCGTCAACACGCCACCAGTCTGGCTGAAGGTAGCAATGGCGCGATCGCCCTGAAGAATCTGTCCATTATCCAGCCGCAGGTTATTCCCTTCACGGAAACTGAATACGTCATCGCTTGATGGGCCGCCATCGCGGGACAGCACCAGTTGCGCCGTGCCGTAATCACCGTTGCCATCGGCCAGTCTGTCAAAATTGGCGTCAGAGAAGGTCAGTCCGGATGCGATCGTTGTTTCCGTTCCACGAATTTGCGTCTGAATTGACGTATAACGGTTTAGGCCGTTACCGGAAGCCACGATGGAATTGCCGTCTGCGGACAGAGCAATATCACTGCCGTTCGTGCTGCCGCTCACGCTTCCCGACAACGTCAGGTTGCCATTGGCCGCGATGGCATAGGTGTTGATCGTGCCATCGGTTGCTGCTGCATAAAGCAGCGCTTTATCGGCATCCAGAGCCAGACTGCCTATGCTGCCGCTGGATATCGTGTTAATGAGCGACGGCTTGCCATTACCGTCAAGCTTATAGATGGATATCGTGTTTGCCGTTGGATCGCCCAGATACACGAATTGTCCATCTTTCGACGCGGCAACGGCATACTCAATGAGCGTAGACCCCGTGTGGCTGAGCTGAACGCTGTCGAGGAGCGTTAATACGCCGGTATCGCTGCGCTGATAGACTTTCAGCTCGTGTGAATCAAACAATGTTGCGCCTGCGTGGGCGATGTAAACATAGTCGCCAGATGTGGCAATAATACCGTTACGGTGTGATGACAAGGTTTGTATTCGTGTCAGCGCCCCTTCATCGCTGCGGCTATAGACGTATACGATCCGGCTAAAGTCGTTGCTGGCATCAACGTAGAGCTGAGTACCGTCGTCAGCCATCGCCAGGCCGCCAACTGAACCAGAACCAACCGAGAGCGTTGCCGTGTGCGTCAATACCCCATCGCTACCGACGCTGAATTGCATCAGGTTGCCATTGCCAGAAATGGTATAGACCGACTTGCCATCACCGCTGACCACCAGATGATTGACGGTTCCCAAATTCTCAACCACTACGCTCTGCTGTGGTGTAAGACGCCCCAAGGTATCGACCGAGAAGACGGAAAGGGTGTTAGCCGTCCCTGCCGCATAAACATAGTTACCATCTGCGGAGTAAGCGATCCCTGTTGAACCCGCCAGAGACCCAGCAGTAAAGGACTCAGCCTCCTGTAACGTTCCCCCGAACAGTTCCGGTGCCACGTTGACAGAACTGTCGATAGTGACGGTCGCATGAATATTCAGCTCGACCGTATCGGTATCATCGCCGCCTTCATCACTCAGGCTTTTCAGCGTCACCACGACATCACCGCCGGCCACGGTGTTATCCAGCGGCTGGTAGGCGATACTGTCGATCAACGCCCTGGTATCCGCGAGATTATTGGTAAAACCGTCGATATTAACGGTCACCGTCGTGGTGTCGCCGCTCACGGCCACAAGGTAAGAGAAGCCATCACTGTCAGCTCGTGTCGTTCCACTTCCCGATTCCAGCGCGATGCTTTTACCGTCAATGACTAATGCCTGATTCGCGCCCGTACGGTTAACGGTAATCACCAGATCTTTCAGTGTCTGTCCGTCTTTATCTGCCGATACGCGAACGTCGCTGAACAGATCGACCGGTTGGAAACTGTCGCTGCTGTCGGTGATGGTGACCGTCGCCTTAACCGGCGTGGCATCAACACCCGGTGCGGTGTCCGTTGCTGCGACGGCTACCGCCACATCTGCCAACGTCGCGACAGCAGCAGCATCAAACATCATGCGTGGTTCCAATACCCACGCCTGACGCGGCGTGCGCGTTAAGCCTGAACCAGATTTTGAGCGGGAAAAAGTCATCGTGTTATGTCCTGTAATAAAGGGGCAAATCGCGTCATTCCTGGCTACCTTCAGCGGTCATTCAACCAGCCGAACATAGCCGCCCTCGGTTTCTATCTGGCTAGCAATACGATCCAACCGTCTAATCAATTGATCCTCAACGCCCTCTGCGCCGAACCCTGCACCGTCGATAAAGCTCATCCGCTTTTCACCCTCGGTACAAATCAGCAGGCCTGGCGTCGCTTCGGCGTCGAACAGGTTGCGGCCAAAATCCTCTGGGTCGCCGGGACGAATGCCGACAAAATAGAATTTGATGTTGCGCGCACGAAAGCTGGAACACAGATCGCGGAAGCGCTGCGCAGCAAAGGTACGGGCGGGATCCGAACCGGTTTGACCACTGAATGCATTGCGGTTGAAGTTGTAGCTGTCGGTGTCAAACCAGTCACCGACGGTGTTGGCCATCATCACGATCACTTTTTGACCGTCACCGTTGCCGTCCAGATTGAAATCCAGCGGCAGCGTGGCATCACCCCAGCCGTCTGAACCGCGCATGTTGGGCGACAGCGCCGCCCCCGCCCATGACATCCCGATGGCGTAGTTCACGTTGAAGCGGGCAGAGAACTGATCGATACGCTGATTCAGTTTGCTTTCTTCATTGGTCAGCGGCATCAGCGCCGCGTTCGGGCACCCTCTATCAGCGACGATAAAGCGGGTATCTACTGCATTGGAGTTGTTATCCCACGGGTAGAGATCGGGATTGGGACCACGCCAGGAGATCGGCGGCGCACCAGGGCTGCCGTTTACCGGCAAATCGTGACGGTAGTACACCCGGAATTGGCCAACGGGCGGCTCATCCCAGAAGAAATTTTCTTCCCGCCCCAACCCACGGTACATGCACAGTAAATTCGCTCGGCGATCGGGGAAACGACGATCAGCGAGGCTGCTGACAACGCCGCTGGCAAACAGCGAACGCAGCTCTGGCGGGTTCAGCGCTCCCGGAGCAGACCAGCGCCGAATGCGGTTGGCGTCTTCCGCATCGTACACACTCACCGACTGGCTATACGGCACCAGCGATAGCCACAGGTTGTCACGCTTGCCGTCTGCGCTACTCAGCATGCGCTCGACGAAACTGCGGCTAACGCTTTTCAGCGAACGGATATCCCCTTCGCTCATATCCCCCGTCACTGGCATGACAAAGGCAATTTCGGTCGGGCGGTTGACGATCTCTGACGTCGAGTATACTTCCTGCTTCCTTGCTCCGAGGTTCAGCAGGCTAGGCTTGGTTTCGAAGGCGACGGTGACGGTATAGGTTTTACGCGTCTCGCTGTTGCGCCCTTCCGTGACGGCCACATCGCCTACCTCCAGTTTTTCACTCAGGGCCTTATTCATCCCCAGATTATTTTTGACGTAGTCATACGCCAACTTATTGGTCTCTTCCTGGCTGTACTCTTCACCATTAATGGTCGCCTGATGCCCGACGGCCAGCGCAGCGGCATCCGTCGCACGCTTGATCTGCGTGGCATCACCGGTTGCCGTGGAGGTATCCACGATAAAAGCCGCCGTCACCAATAACGCCATCGCACCCAGCACATAAAACCCTGTACCCGCCCCTTTTTCCTGCTGAATAAAGGCAGACAGGCGTTCACGCCAGAACAGAGTGATTCCGGTAGCGTCTTTTTTTACTCTTCTGTTCTGTAAGGTTTTTTTCATCCTTTCCTATCCTGTATTCCTGGATTCAGCGCATACTCAACCCGCCCATAAAACGGGAAAATAAAACGACATGGCTCACACGTTATTTGTCTTAATCGTTTTGTTATTCCGGTAACGAGAAACTCGCTGCCGTTTGCGGTCTATTTGCCGCTTCTATGTCTTCTATAAAACCCGTAGTCTTCTATAAAACCCGTAGCTATTGATCTTCTTCTTCCAGACCGGCCTCTTTTTTGAGTACCTCATCCAGCTCAACCACATTGATAGCCACCCGGTTAACTGACGATGCATGCAGCAGACCACCCAACGACAGGCCGCCCAGCAGGCTCACATCTTTCCCCTGACGGCAGATTTCGACCACCATCATGGAGGTGTTCTTGCTGCCCTCTTCGCGGTCTCTTTCCGGCAGTTCAGGGAGGTACTCTTCGCCCGGCAGGGTTTCACTTTCTGCACATAGCGCCTCTGCCGTACCTCTGCTCAACTGCCAGTACAGCTCGCCGGTCTGGCGCACGTTGCTGATTAACAGTTGGTAATTGCCTAACCCTTCCGCTGGCAACACCGTATTGAGCAGACCTTGCAGACCTTTCTCATCCAGCTTTTGCTGCATCGCCAGTATCGACGCAATGGCACCCGCGCGTTGTTCCATACGCGTACGCTCCAACCCGACGGTATAGATATCCGCACACAGCGACCCCATCGCCAACACAATCGGAAACGCTAACGCCGTTTCTACCGCGGTAGAAGCACGACAAGAAAACCAGAAGCGGCGGAGCCCATTCAGTAAACGGCTGGCTTTCCGTGAACGACTGGTTTTCAGTAAAAAATCAGTCATTGCGCAGTTCCGTCCCAAATACATGTTTGTACTGGTAGCGGAAGGTGTCCCCCAGCGTTAACACCTCCGGTAGCGGCGTGATAAACGCCTTTTTAATCTGCACCGTCACGGACCACACTGGCAGTGTCGTCGTTTCCTCGCCATTGGGATTGTCCTGACTGCTATTGCCGTTAGTCAGCCCGCCAAGCTGGCTCAGATTGTCGAAGTGCAACACGCTGACAGTTAAATCGTCTTCCTTGAGGTAGCCGTATCCCGCTTCAACCATGCGCGCCTTTAGGCGGGTTCCCATCTGCTCCGCACTGTCCGACGCGAGATTATCGAGCCTGAAAGCCTGCACGGCTTTATCCAACGCAGCGCTACCAGCGGCAATCACTAGCCCGATACGCGCCAGTTCAAACAGCATCATCACCCCGACCAGAACGACCGGCACCAGAAACGCCACTTCCGTCGCGATCACACCATGCGTGCTGCGCCAGTGACGTTCATGGCACGGCACAATACTTTGCACTGTGTCCCTATCACGCCACGGGCCGAGATTACGAAGCCACGCCATTACTCAGGAGCGCTCAATTGCAGGCGTTGACGGCTGGATAACAGCAGCGCTTCACCACGGGATTTATCCTGCTGCATCTGCTGTAAACGCTGATGCAGCTCGTCGATCAAGCCATCAATACGCTGTGGCTGGGCAATGGTCGCCAGCGCCGAACGTGCGTCATCCTCTCTGCCGCCAGAAAGGTAGGCCAGCGCCAGATTCAGTCGGCCGGTTGCGTTACTTTCATCCACCGAGCGCAGCAGAGAAATCGCCTTGTCCGCATTGCCGCTTGCCAGCCATGAGAGCGCCAGATTGTTGAGTGCCGCGACATCTGCTGGGTTTACCTGCAACGCTTTTTCAAACAGTTGTCGCGCTTCGGCGTGTTTACCTGAGGCATCCATTACCACACCCATGCCATTGAGAGCGCCAGCGTCGTTCGGCTGTGCTTTCAGCGCACAGGCAAAGTCGGTTTGCGCCATCGCATTACGTCCCAATGCCAGCTGTGCACGACCCATTCCCAGACACACCGCAAGCGCCTCTTCCGGCGTCATTTTGTTAGTATCACCGCCCAGCGCCTGACGTGCGCGTCCGTACAGCTCCAGCGTTTGCTGCGGTGAACGCGCCAGCGCTGCAACACTGGCATACTCCAGCATCTCAGCGCCTTTCAACGCATCACGGCTATCCAGACGCGCATACACTTCCGTCGCCGCTTCAACACGCCCTTGATCGCGTAGCAAACGCGCCAGACGCAGGCCTTCATCTTTACTGCCTTTAATCGCCATCGAGCTGCCGCATCCCACTAGCACGGTACTGACGATGAGCAATGCCAGCATGGGCGCGCCGCGCTTAAGTTTTGCTACCAGATCGATCATTTTCTCTAACTCCATCGGTTGTCACCCTAGTGAATTCCGGTTCAGACCGGGAATCACGTTTTAAAATCAACATGTCGGAAACAAAACTACATGTCTGAAACAAGACTACTGGGCCAGCAGGCGGACCACGCGCACCAGTGCAGGCGACGCCATAATGGCGATAATCGGTGGCAGGATCAGCGCCATCAACGGCACGCTCAACTGCGCAGGGAGCTTACCCGCTTTCTCTTCCAGACTCAGAATCAGCGTCTTGCGGCTTTCATCCGCAATCGTGCGCAACGCCTGAGACAGCGGCGTACCGTAGCGCTCCGCTTGAATCAGCGTCGCCACCATACTTTCGATCTCGCTGACGCGGGTACGCTCTGCCAGATGTTTCATCGCCAGCGTACGATCCGATAGGATCTGTAATTCTGCGGCGGTGTAATGCAGTTCATCCGCCATTTCCGGTGAAGACAGTCCCAGTTCTTTCGATACCACCTGCAACACACGCCCGATAGGCAAACCCGCTTCGGCACAGACCACCATCAGATCCAGCGCATCTGGCACCGCGCGCGCCAGCTTTTCGCCCCGGCTTGCCGCACGCCACTTCAGCCACCACTCCGGCACCATCGAGCCAACAAAGAAACCAATGAGCCCTGCCGCGACGCCCGTCAGCCCAGCACGGTCAGCAGGCGGCAACCATCCCCACACCAGAGCGATAGCAAGCAGCGCCCCGGCGGCAAATTTTCCCATCACCAACCAACCCACCGCTTCGTTACGGCGGATCCCAGCCAGATCCAGCAAACGGCGCAGATTGCGACGATCGCGATCCGATCCCGACAGACGCTCGCCCTGTGTGGCCAGCGGCTGCAATAACGTTTCCAGCAGAGGAGATAATGTCGTTCCCTGACCTCTCAGGATGTTTTCCTGAGAATTTTCTTCTGAGAGAGGAACGGGCAGATGCCCGCGCATGCGAATCTCCAGCTGCTTGTATTGCTGTGTTTTATGCTGTGTCCGTGCCAGGTAAATCCCAGCCACCATCAGCACAAGCGCCAGCAGCAGTAAGGGATCGTCAAAAACAGTCATGAATAGCTCTCCCTTTACCCTATTCGCTTAACCATCACGTGCGTGATCAACATGCCGACCGAGACACTGCACAAGGCATAAATCAGCACCGACGTTCCCACCGGATCGGAGAACAAGAAACTGAAATCCTCCGGTGACTTCATGTACAGATAGGCCAGACAGCCGGGGAACAGTGCAGCGACAATCTTGGCGGACGCCCGCGCTTCCGACGTTTTGGATTGCACTTTCAGTTGCAATTCCCGACGTTCACGCAGCGTCGCGGACAGACGTTCGAGCGTTTCGCCCAGTCGTCCACCGGCTTCCTGATTGATGATCAGAATCACCACGAAGAAACGGTATTCGGACATCGGCACCCGCGTCGCCGAGGCCTGGATCACCTGACGCAGCGGAATCCCCAGACGCAGCCAGTGGTCAATCACCTTAAATTCATTTGCCAACGGCCCAGTCAGATGCTCAGCGACAATCGCAAACGTATTCGCAACGGGTACACCGGCACGACAACTGCGGGTAATCGCATCAATCGCTTCCGGTAGACTCTCGCGCAGCGCTTTCAGGTGTTTTTGCAGGGTTGAGCGAAACAGCAGCAGACCAATGCTGATAAACAGCAGCAGCGTAAATACCAGTCCCATTGTGAGCGGCAGCAGGGTTCGTTGACCCAGAATCATGCCGAATATCAGGCAGACCGCAGCCAGCGCCAGAGCACGCTGAAGCAGGTTCTTTTTCCAACCAATGAACGTCATCTGCGCCCAGAGGATCGCCAGCCAACGCCCAATCACAGGGACCCCCATCAGCGGCGTTCTGATCTCGTCACGCAGAATGGAATCAGACGCTACGGCGGCAGCCGACGGGCTGACCTCATTCAAAATCTGCTGCCAACGCTGTTCGCGCTGCATGCGCTGCTGCCGTGATTTTCTCCAGGCGTTAACCGCCAGAAGCAGCATCAGCACGCTGCAAAACACCAGCAGCGTAATCAGGTTCAGACGTGCGTCACTCATCGGCGTCTCCTTCGTCCATTACTGCGCATCAAACAGGTGCGATTTGTCGCTGTAGAACTGCGGACGCTGGATGTGCTGCACATATTCCCCCGTCAACAGCCCCTGTCCATCCATCCCCTGAATGTTAAAGCTGAACAGATCCTGAAGCTGGATGACTTCGTTCTCCATGCCGCACACCTCGGTGATGGAGACCACGCGACGCATACCGTCGCGCATACGTTCGATCTGCACGATCAGGTGCACCGCGCTGGCGATCTGCCGACGGATCGCCATCAGCGGTAGCTGCATGTTTGCCATCATCACCATGTTTTCCAGACGTTGTATCGCATCGCGCGAGGTATTGGCGTGTACCGTACACAGCGACCCATCGTGGCCGGTGTTCATCGCCTGCAACATGTCAAAGCTCTCGCCGCCGCGCACCTCACCCAGAATGATACGGTCAGGGCGCATACGCAGGGCGTTACGCATCAGATCGCGCTGATCGACGCGGCCAGTACCTTCGGCGCTGACAGGACGGGTTTCCAGCCTGACCACATGTTCCTGCTGCAATTGCAGCTCGGCGGCATCTTCAATAGTGATGATGCGGTCGGTACTGCCGATCTTCTGCGACAGCGCATTCAGTAAGGTGGTTTTCCCCGCGCCCGTTCCGCCGGAAACAATGACGTTGACGCGCGCCTGCATCGCTTTGTTCAGGACATCCGCCATCGCATAGGACATGCAGCGACGCTCTGCCAGCATTTCCAGCGACAGGTTGCGGCGCATAAATTTACGGATCGAGATCGTGGTGCCGTCGATCGCTAGCGGATAGGTGATGACGTTGACGCGGCTACCGTCCGGCAGACGCGCATCCACCATCGGGCTGGCTTCGTCGATACGGCGCCCGACTGCGGCAGCAATGCGCTGCGCGGTGTTAAAGACATGCTCTTCATCAATGAAGGTAATCGGCGACAGTTCCAGTTTGCCAAAACGCTCGACAAACACCTGACCGGCGCCGTTGACCAAAATATCGTTGACCGTGTCATCCGACAGCAGCGGCTGGATCGGCCCGATCCCGGTCATCTCATCCAGCATTTCGGCGGCAATGGCTTCCTCTTCCTGCCGGGAAAGCTGCAAGCGCTGTTCATCACAGATGCGGCGGATCACCGTTTCGATCTGCACCAGCAACTTGTCACGCCCCATCATCGCCGCTTTACCTGCGTCGATCTGATCGTAGAGCTGTGCGCGGATAATCCGGCGCTGGCTGGTCCGGCTGTCCGTCTGGCGCGCGGCTGGAGCGGATCCAGACGCGGTATTCGCCGCAGGCTGTGCGCGGCTCTCCGCAGCCGGACGCGTTTTCAATTCTGCCACATTGGCAGCAGGCGCAGGCTGAGGCGTGCTTTTTCCTGCTTCACTTTTTTGCAGGTTATTCTTGCGAATCAACATAATCCTGAACCCCAAAAAACAGTCTGTAACCCGTTGAAAGACGGCTAACGCTTAATATCATTAGGCGCGCTTTAACCAACGCGAGAACCAGCGCTTTTCCGCCGGTCTGGCGCGCACGCCGCAGGCCAGATCGACCAACTGGCGCAAACCCTGCTGGAAAGCAGGCGCCGCAGACAGATTCAGTGCGCCGAGCGTCAGGCTTTGTGCCAACGCATGGCCCGCATTCGGCAGCACGACATCAATCTTCCGGCCAGTAAATTGTTCGAACTGATCGCGGCTTAACGGCGCGGCGCCGGCAAAACGGCTCTGGTTATGTACCAACAACAGACGTTGCCCTTCGCTTTCGTCGCCGATCTCATTCAGCACGCGCCGCACATTACGCGCATCCTGAAGCGTCAATTCCGTCACGATGATGCGCAGATCGGCATAAGTCAGCACGTCGAGCGCACCCGTTGGGTAGCTGCTGGGCAGATCCCAGATCACCTGATTGAACATGCGACACAGCGCACCACCGAGGTTCAGCACGTTATCCACATCCACCGGGCTCAATTCACCCAGTTCCGGCTTCTGCGCCAGCAGATGCAAACGGGTATCCACGCGCAGCATGGCGCGTTGCAGCAATCGGGTATCCAGCTCCTGTGTCCCCAGCACCGCTGCCAGCCCTGCGTCATCGGTTTGCCCTTGCAGCAGCAGTTGGTCGCCGTTACGCCGGTCGAAATCGACCAGCGCGACGGGCAAATGACGCTCGCCGGACAGCAGGCGGCTTAGTCCCATCGCCACGGTACTCGCCCCACTACCACCGCTGGCGCCGACAACCGCAATCGTCCGGCCCATACGGGCATATTCCGGTCCAGCTTGTTGGCCTTCACACTTCGCCAGCGTCGCCGCCAGCAGATCCAGCGTGAACGGCTTCACCAGATAGTCCACCACGCCAGCCTGAAGCAGCGCACGGTACAAGCCGACATCCTGTTCTTTGCCAATAGCAATCACCTGGCTGGTAGGGCCACAGACACTCAGCAGCTCTTCCAGTGCAGGTAACGGCCAGTGCTCCGCTTCCAGATCCACCACTAAAATGCGCGGCGGAACATTCAGCTCACACCATTGACGAGCAGCAGCGATACCACCGGACATCACCGGTACATCTGGCTGTTTAAGGCGAGTGAAGAGATCGCCGATATCGGCCACATCGCGTACATCATTAGCGAATGCCACCAGCGGCAACGCCAGTTCTTCACCATCGTTAGGGGTAATTTCACTCATGGAATGTCACGCCCTTAATCTTCTTCAAAGTTAATGTCGATGAGCTCTTTCACTTCACCTTTGTGATAGCGTTCGATGCTATTGACCGCCGCTACGCCATCCGCATCATCCAGTGCTTTCGCCTGAATCAGATCGCGTGGTTCAGCAACCATCATCGCCAGATTGTTTTGCGTGGCGCAGCCGAGAGAGCCAGTGGCTTCATAAGGCTTCACCATCAGTTGATTCGGGTCATTGATCGTGCAACGGGTGGTTTTGACCACCAGCGCCTCGGAAATCACTTCCAGATCGCCGTTCTGACCGCTCGCCGTAGAACGGCGCATCTGTTTCACGTTCTGTGGATTCGCGCCGGCATTTTTCAGCACAGTAGCCAATCGCCCAGCCATCTGCTCACCGCTCGCACTGTGTGGGATCAGCGTCAGCGTCTGTGCCGATAACCGCCCCTGATCCTTCAGCATGATATTGAGCTGCTTCAATGATTCAGGGAGGAATCCCCGCCCGTTCGGCGCGGCCACTAACGGCACGGACACCGATGAAGGCTGGACGGCGATGGGTTGAAGCCCAGGCTGGTCAAAACGCTGCATACGAACATCGTTAATCGGTTTATTCCATCCGCAGCCAGCCAGCAGAAAAATGGCGGTCAGCACCGCTGCACGCAGGGGCAGAGGACGAAACGAAGGGTGGTTGCTATTGATCGTTTTCATGTGTTATTTCCCCTCGCGAACTCAGTAGAGATAGCCGATAGATGCAGAACGCGGCATGGATGAATCCAGCATTTTTACGCCTTGCCCCGGCGTTTGAAGATCGCCCGCATTAACTGGCTCAACCACATAAGCAGTCGCGATAATCACCAATTCCGTTTCTTCCTGACTGGTGGCTTCGCTTTCAAACAGGCGGCCAAACATCGGGACGCTACTCAGCCCTGGCACGCCGTTGATTGTCTGGCTACCGGCGCTACGCAACATCCCCGCCAGTGCAAAGCTCTGCCCGCTGGCCAGCTCTACCGTGGTATCCGCACGGCGTACCGTTAAGGCCGGAATACGCGATCCGCCCTCCAGTTGTACGGAACCGACGTCCGTGAGTTCACTGACTTCCGGCGCAATGTGCAGGCTGATACGGTTGGCAGACAGCAGCGTTGGCGTCATGCGCAGAATCACACCGTAAGATTTGTAATCGATGCTGACGCTGTTGTTGGTGATGAGGACGATCGGCACTTCGCCACCTGCGGCAAACGCCGCCGTTTCCCCAGACATCGCCGTCAGATTGGGTTCAGCCAATACCGTTGCCATGCCCTGTTGGTTCATGGCGGTTAATAATCCACTCAGTCTGGAGCGTCCGAAGTTCAGGAAACCCGCATCCGTTGGGTTAGAAAACCGTCCAGTCGTGGCATTAAACAAGTTCAGACGCGATCCGCTGCCCGCACTCATGTTGCCGCTACCGGTACTCAACGATGCCGCCCAGTTGAAGCCCAGTTCACTGGTCAGCTTGCGAGAGACTTCCACCACACGCACCTGAATATTGATTTGCGAAGGCGTTTTGATTTTGAGCTGATTGATCACCTTGCCGGACGTTTCGCTGGAACCCGGCAATTTCTCGCCACCGCCTCCACCGCCACCTTGCCCACCACCGGAAGATGCACTGATGTAAGCTTGTATGCTGTCGATGACGCGCTTGGCATCCTGCGGGGTATCCACACTACCGCGTACAATCACACCGCTAGGAATCGAGGCTTCCAGTTGGATATCCGCACCGGGGAATTCACGCTTCATGCGCTCACCCAGCGCTTTCAAGTCATGCTCGGACACCAGGCGAATCGCGTTGATGACATTGCCATTTTCATCCATCGCATAGAGCGTGGTGGTGCCGACGCTTTTGGCGTAGACAAACAAATTACCCGGTGAAGGCAGTTCAAAGCTGGCGATATTCGGATCGGCCACCAGCACGCTGTCCGGCAGTCCATGGAGTTGCAGTAACCGTCCCTGATTCACGGTCAAACGCACCTCATCGGTGACTGGCGCCACAGATACCCCGGCAGCCAGCGTGGTCGCAGGCAACATCATCGTCGTCAGCGTGACAGGCAATACCGCGTTAAACAGGCCAGCGGTCAGCAATCGTTTGCACGTACCCCGAAAGTCCGATTTCAAAAACAGCGAAAACATCGTCATTTACTTAATTTCCGTAATGGGCTTCATTTTTCCATGAACAACTCGCGGCTCCCCGCAGGCTGTCAGATGGCGTACTCGTCTTATCGGGAGGGGAACGTCACCACGTCTTTTTGCTCAGCGCGATAGATTTTCACTTTGCGTTCACCAGATCCTGCTGATAGCACCCCGTAAATATCGGTCGCGCGCGGAACCGTGGTCACATGAGGACGTCCTGTTGCTGGATCGACCGCATCATCCAGATCGGCACTGCGTAGTGCCAAATGCAGAATACCCAGCTCTTTGGCAACCGCGAGCGCTTCAGCCTGCTGAGGCGTGACTTCCAACGTGACGGTTTGATAGGTAGCAGAACGCGAACGGGGGCCTGCGGCAGGCTCACGGCTTTTCGCTACAACATCCAGCGAACCGCCGTCTTCTGGGCTAATATCTGTGCGTGTGTAGATCGGCGTACCGACCTTATCATTCAGTGCCAATACTCTCAGGTCACGAACAATGGTCTGCGAAGCCAAAAGTGGCATCACAACTGGCTGGTTACGGCTTGCGGGTAACTCTGACTGATCGTCTCGTCTCATGCTGAGGATCACATCCACGCGATCGCCTGCTGACACCAATCCGGCATTGCTCGCAATCGCGCTAGTGGGAACGGAGATAGCCCGCATTCCTTTATGCAGCACGGCGGCAACAAAGCCCGGTTCATTGGGTTTCACAACAACGTTACTGCTAAGCCGAGTCCCCTCCTTTACTGTTTCACGCAGGGTTGCGCCAAATAGCAGAGACTGGCTATCCTGGCCGCGAACGAAGTTAAACGAACGGGAAACGGATTCATCCGTGGTTTGCCAGCGTAGTGAGCTAGAATCAATGAAATCACCGGGATGCAGATCTTTTGCGGCCACCAAGACAGCGGCTTTTTCCGGTGCTTTAACCACTACCGGAGGCGGCGCAGGGGGTTCAGAAGAGAGATGGCTACGCACCATCAGCGCAACAATGCCTGCCAGCACGAGCGCGCCTGACAGTACGTATGTAGAGTTCACTTTCATTTCAACTTGCCTACCCTAGCGTGTGTGTCTTAAAGCTGCGACAGAATTAAAACAAGGGAAAAATCAGGACATACATCGCGCCGAACGCAATGGCGACGCCGTAAGGTATGCCTTGAGAAAGGTCGGCGGGCAACGCGGGTGGCATAGGCAACCGACTCTTGAATATCCGGTTGGTGGTTTGAATGCCCATCGCCACCGCTGTGGGTACGGTATTGAGCAGCGGCAGGCTAAGCGCCAACACACCGCCAGCCAACGCCGTTACCATGACGAAAACGATCTGGTGCCCTTGCCCAACCCACAGGCACAGCACACTCATCAGCTTGACATCCCCTGCACCTAGTCTGCCGGTGAGGAAAAGCAAAAACCCCACAGCCAATACCACCGCCGCGCCAGGCAACGCCCAAAGCGTTTTCCGTAATACCAACATATCTAACACACCAGATTGCAGGACATGTGAAGCGCTGAAGAACAGCCAGCCCAGCAATAAAATCAGTACCACCCGATTGGTAATTTTGCGTACTAACAGGTCGGTACTGATACACCACAGCAGGCAGCCCATCAGCAGTACCGTCTGCGGCCAGTGCGTGTAATCCGCCATCTCGCGTTTATTTCGCTGCGCCGGAGGTACCGCCGCTGGTTCCCGTGCCGGTGATTTGATCGGCGATTTGGGTGAATTTCTCATTCAGCGCTTTCACGAAGATACCGTCGCCGCCGAAAATAGCGCCGATGGCTGCCGCCATCGCCGCCGCAAGAATGCCGTATTCGATTGCCGTTACACCGCTCTCGTCACGCAGGAAAGAACGTAATTTTGCTTTCATGTTTTTCATGGGAAGACTCTCTAATCCGCAGGCAAAGGAATCATGGCCAACTCGGGAATTCGGGGGGATGCCATGATGATAATAAGATTAATAATGAGACTTATTATCAAACACCGCAAGCAGCAGAACATTAATATTCGTTAATCTTTCCATACGAAAAATTATCAATATAAATCAAAAGCTAACACGAGTTACATTGTGGGGGAAATTAATAAATATTCATGTTTTTTGCAGGGGTATTCATAAGAAATTGAGAGTAGCGTATCGCGGCAAGCCGAGGAAAATCGCTCGCCGCGCGTCTGTTCATCGTAAGAAAAGCGTATTAACAGCGATTGAGGCACAGGTAGACATTCAAGCCCGGCGCAGAGGAGTCCAGATAGAGTTTGCCACCGTGTAGGTCAGTAATCGCCTGAACCAAAGACAGCCCCAGCCCATAGCCGGACTGAAACCAGGTATCCAGCCGCTGAAAGCGTTGTAGTGCTTTGGCGTGTAGCGCGGGCGGAATCCCCGGACCGCGGTCAGCGACGCTCAGGGCGATCCAGCCACGATACAGCGTCACGCTTAACGTGATGTATTTTCCCTGTGCCGCGTATTTCAGCGCGTTTTCTACCAGATTGGCCAGCGCCTGAAACAGTAGCGCCCGGTCGCCAAAGAGCTGGATACCGGCTTTGATTTCAATCTTCAAGCGACAGCCGCGTTCTTCCGCCAGCGGCTGATAATATTCGGCAATTTCTTCCAGCAGTTGACGCGCTTCAATGTTCTCAAACTGGTGCACACAGCGCCCGCTTTCGATTTCACCGATGCGCATCACGGTACGGAACAACCCGAGGATTTTATGCACCTCGTCCACCGCCAGATTCAATTCATCACGCACGTCGTTATCCAGCCCTGCACGTTCCGTCAGGTTGAACAATCGGTTTTGCAGATGGGTCAACGGGGTACGTAGTTCGTGCGCGACGTGGCTTGAGGTATTACGCACCTGCTCCATCAGGCGCTCAATCCGTTCCAGATTCTGATTAATGTCAGCACTCAGGCTGTCAAAATCATCGTCATAAGGCGACAGCGGCATACGTACCTGCTGCTCGCCGCTGCTGTAGCGATGCAGCGCCGCACGGATTTTCTCCACGCTGCGCAAGCTGCGTAAACTGAAATGGCGACTGACAAACAGGCAGAAGAGCAGCACGATAAACAGTCCCGCTCCCGCCACCAGCGGGATGGTTCTCACCCGTTCTAACATGGGCCGAATGTTGTAGGCGGTAAACAGCACACCGCCATCATCCAGCATGACGGACAACCCGATCAGATTGGGATCGTCTGGGCTGGAAATTTCGGCCTTAAGGCAACTGACATCCATCCGGCAATCGGTATGCTGCCGCATTTCCAAAGGGTGTGAGTTGATAGAATCGGTACTTAAAGGGTGTGTTCTTAGAGGGTGATTGTGATACAGAATATCACCGTCTTTATTCATCACCAGAAACAACGGTAATTCATCCCCTTTTGAGCGATTATCCTGCCGTAATTGCACGATCAGACTATCGGCATTCGTTAAGCGCGACTGCATCGAGTAATCGTAGATATTACCCAGAATAACTTCACGGACATGCGTTCTAATCAGCGTTTCACTTAATGAACTGAAGCCGACAATACACATCAGCATCATTAATAAGAATAGAAAAACAATGGTTATTGCCTGACGAAAATTAGAGGTGCATAAAAAGCTGGGATATTGACTTGCCCCCAGTAATTGCCAGTGTTTTATTTTTACCTGCCAGCGCTGCCCTAGCCTCTTTATTTTTATTTTATTCCGCGTGGCTGCCAACATCGGCTTTGTCCTTATCTACCGCGCCTAATGCGTAGCCCATCGCTCTCAGCGTTTTAATTAATGGGCGTGGGAAGCCTTTATCAATTTTCGCCCGCAACTTTGACATATGAACGTCGATCAAATTGGTTTGTGGATCAAAATTATAGCCCCATACACGCTCTAACAGCATGGTGCGCGTAATCGCCTGACCTGGATTTTCCATCAATATAATCAGTAACTTGATTTCTTTATCAGTCAAATCGATACGTTTGCCTCCTCGCCATGCAATACGCTGCATACGGTCAAGTTGCAAGTCTTCAAAAGTCAGCATGGAAGGGTTATCCGCATGGCATTTACCGCGCCGCGCCATGATATCCAAACGTAGCCGCAACTCATTAAAATTAAAAGGCTTACCGAGATAATCTTCCGCGCCGAGCTCTAACCCCATCACCCGATCGACATCACGATCTAGCGCTGAAAGCAGCATAATAGGCGGATGACGTGAACCTTGTAATTCACGTAATACCGTGAACCCGTCCATGATGGGTAACATTCTGTCTAACAGAACGACATCGTAGACTTCATCCTTGATCGCTTTTAATGCGTGTGCGCCATCGTGCACCATTCGGCAAGAATGGCCGTGGGAATGTAATTTAGATCCCAGCCAATGACACAGCACAGAATCATCATCAACCACTAATACACGCATAATTTTCCCCTATAAACGTGGCTTATTACCTAATTAATTCAGGGTTAATGTCCGTTTTATTTTTTATCTGGTACTTCAAACAGCCATTCACCCCACACGGTTCTGACATGTGCGGGCCGTCTTCTACATCTGAACGTTCTATTTATGAGAATTGTCCTACAGATAATAACAATCATTATCATTTAGTGACAAGCAGTTTACAATCCTCTGACATCGCTCTTAGGCTGGACGCATAAAAAACATCCCCATCGCTTACACCATGGGGATGTTAAGAAAGGAAAGAGAAGAGAAAGAAATCAACGCGGTAGCGGGGATCGTCTCACCGCGTTTTACTCATTTTCGATCAACAGCGCTTCCATCAGATCGAGATCGCGCAGCATTTTTTGCAACGTCTCATTGCTGATCTGCTGCGTGGCGCGAAGATGATACAGCTCCGCACGTTCCGAATTCAGGGCGGTCAGGCGAAAACGCCGCTCCAGATTCTCAATCAGCAGGCCATTCTCAGGATCGTCTTTATCGATTAGCCGTCGGCGCAGATTACCGATGACGCGCGCGCTGACTTCTTTCAGCACCTGCTCATCAATGTTTTCCTCCCGATCGGCCGCCAGACGCTCCTCCATTTTGTGCATGCTTTTAATCGCGACTTCTGCCACCGCCATACGCGCCATGCGAATTTCTTTAGCATGTGCCGCTTTGTCCGCCACCACCACACCGCGTAGTAAAAGGGGTAAAGCCAGCACACCACAAAACAGAGAAAACAGGATGACACCTGTAGCGATGAGCACCAATTGATAACGAGACGGGAACGCCGTACCGTCCGTCAGTAGCAGCGGAATAGACAGTACACCCGCCAGTGTAATCGCCCCACGCACACCCGCAAAAGAGGCGATCCACAACTCGCGCGTAGAAAACTCGGCGAAGACCATCGGGCGTTTTTTCTGGATGTGCATGCTGTATCTTTTCATCACCCACAGCCAGCAGAAACGCAGCAGCAATAAAGCACCGTAGATGATGAAAATATCGCTAAACAATATCCAGGTTTCAACGGTAGGATCCAGTTCAGCTTGGGTGATTGACGTTTCCAGAATATCCGGTAGTTGCAGGCCCAGCATGATGAACACCATGCCGTTAAACACGAATTCCAGCATCGACCACACGCTATTGGCACGTAGCCTCATCGCTAATGGCGCATTACGGATTACCCCAGACTGACCGATCGTCATCCCCGATGCCACCGCCGCAAGAATCCCTGAAACACCAATGTGTTCAGCAATCAAATAAGCTGCGAAAGGCAACAGTAACAGCAGTACCGTTTGTGTTGCAGCATCACCACCGCTCCAACGGCTGATCACTCGCAATGATTTACTATACAGCCAGGTAATACCGATACCTGCCAGTAAACCCCCTAGTGCAACCTGAATGAATGCTAACGTCGCGCCAGAAACCGTAAAGACCATCGTACCCATCGCAATCGCAACAGCAAATTTTAGCGACACCAGACCGGACGCATCGTTCATCAACGCTTCGCCCTGCAAAATGCCCATCAACTTTTTCGGAATACGATCTTCACCCACGATACCAGACAGCGCTACGGCATCCGTTGGCGACAGCACGGCGGCCAGTGCGAAGGCCGCAATCAGCGGCATGCCTGGCACCATCCAGTAGATGAAATAACCAATGCCCACCACGGTAATCAGTACCAGAACCAGCGCCAAACCAATAATCTCCCGACCGTGCCGCAGAAACTCACGCGTCGGCGTTTTCCAGCCGTCAGCAAACAGCAGCGGCGGAATGAAGAGCACCATAAACAACTCGGGATTGAAATCAACATGCAAACCAAAATGGGGCCAGGCAAGGATGGCACCCAACGCAATTTGCATTAAAGGCAGAGGAATTTGAAAAGGTAAAATGCGGGTAATCACCCCAGACAGAGATACCACCAGGGTCAAAATAAGAATCGTAAAAAATATTTCCATGCTTTCCTTAGACGTACTCCTAAATCAAAAAATTCTACCTGTCAGCGAGCAAATACCCTTCCATATTTAACGCATTTAGCCCGGTATGAAAATGGCTTTTTGGCCGAAACCTGGATTAATAACAAGATTGATTATCACACAAGTAACATCAACCCAAAGGCAATAAAAGGGCACATAAAATCGCGTTTGGCGTGGGACGTAATAGAAAAGAGAAAGAGGAAGGAAAGACAAGAAGTGACAGACCTTCTGGACCGCGCCAGAAGGTCTGTTGGAAGGGATTACAGCGCCCAGCCGCCCGCATAAAACACCACCAGCGCGACAGCGATAATGACGGTGCCGATGTTCAGTTTACGCCATTCACCAGCGCAGATACGGCCTAATACCAGCGCGCCAAAGCCCAGCATGATACCGGTCACAATGTTACAGGTCAGTACGATGAATACGGCACAGACCAGACCAGACATCGCATCCACAAAGTCATCAAAGTTCAGTTTGGAGACGTTACCCAGCATCAGCAGGCCAACGTACATCAGCGCAGGTGCAGTAGCATAGCCAGGCACCAGATACGCCAATGGAGAGACAAACAGCAGCAGCAGGAACAGCACACCCACTACGGTTGCCGTTAAGCCCGTTTTACCACCGGCTGCCGTACCCGCCGCAGATTCGATGTAAACTGCCGCCGGTGACGTCCCGACCAAGCTGGAGAAAATGCTGCTCACGGAGTCTGCGGTCAGCGCTTTACCACCGTTGATAATTTGCCCGTCTTTATCCAACAGATTCGCCTGTCCGGCAACGGCACGGATAGTACCAGTGGCATCGAAGACCGCAGTCATCACCAGCGCCAGCACGCTCGGTAACACCATCGGCTGCAATGCGCCCATGATATCCAGACTGAAGATCAGCGACGAACCGTCAGCCGCCGTCAGGCTCGGTAATGCAAAGAAGCCCGCATATTTTACCTTCGGGTCAAAAATCAGCCCCAGAATAGAGATCGCGATGATAACCAGCAGGATACCGCCCGGTACGCGACGCTTCTCTAAACCGATGGTCGCTGCCAAACCCAGCAAAGACATAACAACGGGGAAAGAAGTGAAATCACCCAGTGCGACAGGCAAGCCATCAATCGGATTTTTTATGACCAGTCCCACGCCATTAGCCGCAATAATCAACAGAAACAGGCCAATACCAATCCCCGTTCCGTGCGCCACGCCCATCGGCAGATTACGTAAGATCCAGGAGCGGATGCCCGTGACGGAAATGAGGGTAAACAGCACGCCCATCAGGAAGATCGCCCCCAGCGCCACAGGGATGCTGATTTGTTGCCCCAGCACCAGACTGAATGCGGTGAACGCCGTCAGTGAAATCGCACAGCCAATTGCCATCGGCAGATTGGCCCACAACCCCATCAGCAGCGACCCCAATCCAGCTACCAGGCAGGTTGCAACGAACACGGCAGCAGGCGGAAAGCCGGCCTTGCCTAACATACTCGGCACCACAATCACGGAGTAAACCATCGCCAGGAACGTCGTCAGGCCTGCTAACACTTCCTGACGCACGTTACTGCCGCGCTGTGTAATTTTAAAAAAAGCATCAAGCGAGCCTGCCTGACGGGTGGTGTTTGACATGGTGGTATCCCCTGAAATGCCATTATTATTTACGATCACTTTGACCGATTTCCGCAGCCTTGCTCCGCAAGCGCAACAACTTCACTGGCGTACCCGATGAACCGCACGCAAACGATTAACTCGCTGAATGCAAAACCGGAAAACGTTGTCTTATCAAGACACTGCGGTATCAAGACAGGCTGTATTAAAACAAGCTGGATAAGACGGTGTCAGGCAATGTGAAGCGCGTGATTATCCCGCTTCACCCGCGCGTATTTCAACTGCTAATCGAGACAATTTACCTATCTCACGTCATCTGTCCGATAACGAAGCACACAGCGAGTGCAGGTAATGCTCAATCAGACCACGCGCTGAAAATGGGTCAGTATGAAGAAAAAGCAGAAAGGGTTCTTAGACGGAAATCAAAACAGCGGTTTACTCCTCACAAACTGATCGTTCACTTTTTTGTGATTTTCATCACAAAAAAGTTGACCACCCGTATCAGTGCGAGTATTCTTAAAAACGTGAACAGCATCACAGAAAAACAATCAACTAACAATGAGGAAATGACCATGAAACTGCTGAACAAAATCATCGCTATGTTTGAAAACATCAACATCAACTTTGGTACTTTCAACCAATAATTATTTAAGAATCGTGGGGATAAAAAAGATGCGCGTTGTCCGCAAAATCAATCAAATATTAAAAGCGTTGGGCAAAACCTATCGCGGTGTTAACCCCCACGCTATCTTCCGTTAATCGTACTGAAGTACGTTAACCACCCTAAAATGGCTGCCATCCGGTAGCCATTTTTGTTTGTGGTAGAACCTATCGCCATTACGCCACATACGGGTGATGCTGGCGCCAGTGTTCTGCAATATCCTGTCGGCGGCAAATCCACACCCGATCATGCTGTTGAATGTAATCCAGAAAGCGCTGTAACGCACGGAAACGCCCAGGCCTCCCGAGTAAGCGGCAGTGCATCCCAATCGATAACATTTTTGGTGCCGTTTCCCCTTCTTCGTAGAGCACATCGAAACTGTCTTTCAGATAACTAAAAAACTGTTCACCGCTGTTAAAACCCTGTGGTGAGGCAAAACGCATGTCATTAGCATCAAGGGTGTATGGGACTATAAGATGTGGATGCACGTCACCATTACTTTTTTTCACCGGCATCCAGAACGGGAGATCGTCGCCATAATAGTCACTGTCATACCAGAAATTGTCATGCTCAACGACCAACTGACGGGTATTGGGACTGTCTCGGCCGGTATACCAACCCAGTGGTGGCTGGCCGAACAGTGCTGTCTGCACGTCTATCGCTTTATGCATATGCTCACGTTCTGTGTCGATATCCATATTTTGGTAATGAATCCAACGCCAGCCATGGCTCACCACATCATAGTCAGCCGATTTTATCGCCTCGACAATAGCCGGATTACGTGCCAACGCCATCGCGACGCCAAATACCGTCAGCGGCAAACCACGTCGCTGAAACTCCTGATGAATGCGCCAAAATCCTGCGCGTGACCCATATTCATACAGCGAATCCATCGACATATGACGATCGGGATAACTTGCTGCGCCGATGATATCGGACAGAAATTGTTCCGATCCTGCATCACCATGCAGGACATTATTTTCCGCGCCTTCTTCGTAGTTCAGTACAAATTGTACCGCGAGCCTGGCATTTCCAGGCCAATTAGCGTGGGGGGGATTTCCGGCATAGCCAATGAGATCGCGTGGATAATCTTCATCGGCAATACCAATCAATGCGGCAGATTCTTTTATCATTGTCTTATTCCTTAACGCAACGTGCTAAATATGCCGCTCAACGGCTTGGCTACAGGATAATCCAGATCACCGTGCTTACTGGTTGTCAGTCTCAGTGCCGATAATGATTCAATCAGTTTGACGGCGGCGCTCACGCCATCAATGACCGGTATGGACAGCTCTTCGGTCAGCGCTTGCGCCAGATCAGCCATGCCGCCACAACCCAGTACAATCGCGCCTACGCCATCTTGGCGCAAAGATTGTATACAATACTCTCGCACTTTCGTTTGCGCGATACCGCTATCTTGCTCCAGCGCAAGCACCGGCAGATCGATCGCGTGCAGCGCAGCACAGTGATGTTCAAAGCCATAACGCTGTAATAAATGACGTGCGATAATCACGGTGCGCGGTAACGTGGTGACAATAGAAAAGCGAGTCGCGACCAACGTCGCCATGTGCATGGCGGCCTCTGCAATGCCAATCACGGGTTTGCTGGCCGCCTCACGCGCCGCGAGTAAACCGGGATCACCAAAGCAGGCAATAATATGCCCGTCTACCCCTTGCGCTTTCCCCTGCTTAACCTGTTCCAATACGCCAACCGCCGCGATTGCTTCATCAAAATGCCCTTCAATAGAAGGCACGCCCTGAGAAGGTGACACAGCAATAATCTCCGTCCCTGGTGCGGCAGCAGCACGAGCCGCCGTACCAATCGTGTCCGTCATCGCGAGGCTGGTGTTGGGGTTAATGACCTGAATCAGCAACGGTTTCACGTGCGTTTCTCCTTGAGATGACCAAACAAACGACAAAAATCAGGCTCGGTGTTTTCATCGCGGTCAAAACGCAAGCTGGCAACAATATCGTCGAAATGTCGCGTCATCGTCTCAGACAACGCCAGAACATCTTTATCCCGCAGCAGTGCGAGGAGGTCGTGATGATCGTGACACCGGCATCCTTGTTGCCACGGCGCACCATAAGCGGCAATAACCAACGATGAGCGAAGCGTTAGCTGTGAAACAATTCCCGTTAATACCGAGTTCCCTGAAATCGCCTGTAGCTGAATATGGAAAGCGGCAGACAAACGAATCGCCTCCGCGCCGTTTTGAGCGGCGTGCGCCAATTGCTCCGCCGCAATCAGTTTATTTAATGCCGCCAGATGAGGAGAGCGACAGTGAGAAACCACATCGGGTAGATTGGCACACTCAATGAAACGGCGTGTTTGAAAAATCTCCCGCGCTTCTTCCACTGAAGGTGTCGATACCTGCGCACCACGCTTGGGCGTTAATGTGATCATTTGCACCACAGCGAGACGCTGCAAAACCTTGCGGATCCCCGTTCTGCTCACATCAAACACGTCCGCCAGCGCTTCCTCAGGTAATTTTGTTCCCGGCAACAGTTGATGCTCCACAATGGCATTGAGTAACGCCTGATAAATAACATCGTCTTTTTGCTGGGAGAATGCTTCGTTTTCAAGTCCGTACGTGTAGTTCATCTCATCTTCCCGTTATCACAACCCTCTAAATCGTACACACTAGAGATCATTTTTGTATACAAAAAAATGAATTTTGGCCTGATTCATGCAACGTCGTTTTTACACACAACGTCATTCATTTCACGACTAGGGTAAAAGGAGCAGATTCCATGCCAAAAAATATCAATACCGGTAATGGCAGTAGTGCGTACAGCCCCAAACTATGTAATGAGGATCTGGCTCCGACCCGCGTTCAGAGCTGGTCTTGGTACAACATTTTTTCTTTCTGGATGTCAGATGTACACAGCATGGGGGGTTATGTGGTAGCCGCCAGCTTTTTCACATTGGGATTAGCGAGCTGGCAGGTATTACTGTGTCTTCTGGTGGGAATCTGTATTGTGCAGATCTGCGCCAACCTTGTGGCCAAACCAAGCCAGATGAGCGGTGTGCCTTACGCTGTGATCTGCCGTCAGGCATTCGGCGTATTTGGTGCCAATATTCCCGCGGTAATCCGTGGCTTAATCGCCTTTGCGTGGTACGGGATTCAAACCTATCTGGCAGCGCATGCCCTGATGCTGGTTCTACTCAAGTTTTACCCAGACCTCGCCCCTCTGACGCAAAGCCACTGGCTCGGCTTGTCAACGTTAGGGTGGATATGCTTTGGCATCATGTGGTTCCTGCAAGCCATGGTATTTTGGCATGGCATGAATGCGATCAAACGCTTCATCGATTTCGCCGGCCCAGCGGTCTATGTCGTAATGACGATGCTCGCTGCTTGGATTATTTACCAAACTGGCTGGGAAAATATTTCGTTTACCCTGAGTAGCAAAACGCTGACGGCTGGCGAACAAACCTGGCAGATGCTCACCGCAACGGCGCTCGTCGTTTCCTACTTTTCCGGCCCGCTGTTAAATTTTGGTGATTTCTCTCGCTACGGTAAAAGTATGCAGGAAATCCGCCGCGGCAATCGCTGGGGGCTACCGTTTAATTTCCTGCTATTTTCTGTTATCACCGTCATTATTGTTTCAGGCACTCAGTCATTATTTGGCCGTATGATGACCGACCCCATCGAAACCGTCACGCACATTGGTAGCGATGTTGCGGTGGCTCTGGGGGTGTTGACCGTGATTGTCGCCACCATCGGGATCAATATTGTCGCCAACTTTGTCTCACCGGCCTTCGATTTCTCAAATTGCTCACCACAGCGCATCAGCTTCCGTACCGGCGGTATGATCGCCGCTGTCGGTTCCGTTCTGCTCACGCCCTGGAATCTTTTCAACTCACCAGAGCTGATTCACTATACGCTTGATGTGCTTGGTGCTTTCATCGGCCCACTGTTCGGTATTCTGCTGATGGATTTCTACGTTATCAAAGGCGGGAAAGTCTATGTGGATGATCTCTTCGACGCGACGCCGAAAGGACGCTACTGGTATCGAAACGGTTTCAATCCGAATGCACTGATGGCGCTGATTCCTGCGGTAGCCATTGGGCTGATTATCAGCTTTACTCCAGAATGGCGCGATGCCGCCAACTTCAGTTGGTTTATCGGCGCGTTCCTTTCCGCAGGCTGCTACCGTTATTTAGCCCGTCACGAACGTGTCGGCACCACCAAAAAATCTTTTGTTGCACGCCGTATGATCTTAGGAAAAGAGTAATCAGTCCGCGCCGCATAGCATTTATGCGGCGCGTCTGACGTCAGACATAGAGCGACACTTCCCCTATCGGGCGTGTTTTAAAACGACGGTGCAGCCAGAGATACTGTTCGGGCGCACGCATGATTTCTTTCTCAATCACCGTGTTCATGTAGCACGCCGCAGCCTGTTCATCGTGATACGGGTAACCCTGTAGCTCCGGTTGGATCACCAAGTGGTAACCCGACGCATCCGGCTTACGAATCAGCACTGTCGTCATCATCGCAGGTTTGGCCAGACGGCCGATCGTGTACGTGCCGCTGGTGGTCGCCGCATTTTTCACTGCAAAGAACGGGGCAAACACGCTGCCTTTAGGGCCGTAATCCTGATCGGGCGCGAACCATACCGCTTCCCCGCGCTTCAACGCTTGCACCATACCGCGCAGATCTTTACGGTCGATCATCGCCTTGTTCGAACGAGAGCGTCCCCAAGTTTGTACCCATTCCATCGCTTTATTATTGTGCGGACGGTACATCGCCATCATCGGTTGACACAGCCCCATCGCCCTGCCTCCCAGCTCCAGCGACATAAAGTGAATACCAATCACCATTACGCCCTGACCTTTTGCTGTCGCGTGCTGTAAATGCTCCAACCCTGAAACATCAAACCACTGGCGCACGCGACGATCGGGCCAGAACCAGGCAATGCCGGTTTCAACCAAAGCCATGCCGAGCGATGCAAAGTTGCGGTTTATCATCGCTTCACGTTCGTCATCAGAAATGGTGGGGAAACAGAGTTCAAGATTACGCCGAGCAATCGCCACTCGACGTTTTAGAAAGAGACGGGACAGTCGCCCCGCACTGCTCCCGAGTTTCATCAGCAGCGGGTAAGGAAGTTGAACTAATAAAAACAGCACACCAAGGCCGAACCACGTCGTCCAATAGCGCGGGTGGAGTAATGCCCTAGTAAATGTTTGCTTAATTTTCATGATACTCGTCTTTAAGTGATTAACAGCGTACCGCATAAAGAGTCGTTCTTATCGCGCTACATCTATCATGACACTTATTTATAGGAATCGTTTTATCTGTGTGGAAAACTGCTTCTGACCGTTATCACGCATGAGGTTAAAAAGCAGGATAAACATGCTGATAACACAGAGGGGATGTTGAGCAGCCGATGGACGGCTGACGGCGGTACTCATCATACCTGATTCAGACATAATTAAAGAGTGGCTGCATCAAAAATCATCCTCATCACAATCAAATCAGCATGAGTGACTAGCTAGCAGGGAAAGTGCACTATTGTGGGGCAAATTATCCACACATCATACAGTCAAAAAAGAAAAAACCGCCATCAAACAGAATATTATTCCGTCATCTTTAGTGCGCAAACGGTTACCAATATTAGCAACCGTTTGCATACAGAAAGATAACGTCATTTTTTCATTATTTTGAATTTTTGTTGCGCAACAAGATAAAAATAATTTAATTTCAAACATATAAGTTAAACTCCATAAAATTACACATTGGCATACGCTTTGCAAAATTATCGTTATCTGCGGTAACAGCCTTGCGTCCTCAACATTGATTTGAGGGCGAACAAGGCACACGAAGGAACGCCTTCGTATAAAAAGAGGTTTTGCTATGACGATAAATTATACCTGCGCATTACGTAGCCAGTTTTTCGATATTACCGATTTAGCGGCGCGGCCAGATGACATGCTAAAACAGAGTCGCAGCTTCAACGATGGGCTATTGTTTCTCGACGGTAACCATATCGTCGCGCTAGTGGAATGGGAAACAGGGTGTCAGTGGCTACGTCATCCAACGGACTATATCGATTACCGTGACAAACTGATTGTGCCAGGCTTTGTCGACACTCACCTGCATTACCCGCAAACCGAGATGGTCGGTGCGTGGGGAGAACAGTTGTTAGAATGGTTGCAAACCTATACGTTTCCCACGGAAAGCAAATATGCCGATAGCGACTATGCCGCTGCGATGTCGGCGTTCTTTCTCAATCAGCTTCTGGCTAACGGTACGACAACGGCATTGGTGTTCGGTACTGTACACCCAGAATCCGTAGACGCCCTGTTTCGCGCCGCGAGCCATCTTGAAATGCGCCTGATCGCCGGCAAAGTGATGATGGACAGAAATGCGCCACCTTATCTGCTTGAAACGCCAGAGCAGAGCTACCAACAAACGCGCGACCTGATTCTGCGCTGGCACAATAAAGGGCGCATCAATTACGCCCTCACGCCGCGCTTCGCGCCGACCTCCTCACCCGCGCTGATGCGCACAGTGGAACGATTACGTCAGGAATTCCCAGACGTCTGGCTACACACCCATTTAAGTGAAAATCCCGATGAAGTCGCGTGGGTTAAAGCCCTTTGGCCCGAGCACAGCAGCTATCTCGGGGTGTATCACCATTACCACATGACAGGCAGGCGGAGCGTATTTGCTCATGCCATTCATCTGGAACCGTGCGAGTGGGAATGCCTGCGCGACACCGATTCATCAATCGCTTTCTGTCCCACGTCGAACTTATTTCTCGGCAGCGGTCTCTTCCCGTTACAGACTTGTCTCGATCACGGTATACGCGTCGGGATCGGTACGGATATTGGCGCAGGTACCACCTTTAATATGTTGCAGACACTCGGAGAAGCCTACAAAGTCGCGCAGTTGCAAAGGAACAAACTCCATGCTTGCCAAGCGTTCTATCATGCAACGCTGGGGGGCGCTCACGCCTTGGATCTCGATCGCTACATCGGCAACTTCATGCCAGGCAAAGAGGCTGACTTCGTGGTGTTAGATCTGGCCGTCAGCCCACTGCAAAAAATGCGTCTGGCAAGCTGCCATGATATCTACGAAAAGCTGTTTTTACTGATGACTCTGGGAGACGACCGCAATATCTGGCACACCTGGGTTAACGGCCACTGTGTCTGGCGTCAGGATGACGTGGAGAAAGCCGCATGATTCGCTTCTTACTGAACCAAACGCTCAAGACGTTAACGGACACCGCACCCGATACCACGCTGCTCCGCTGGCTGCGCACACAGGAAAGACGCACAGGCACCAAAGAAGGCTGTGCCTCAGGGGACTGCGGCGCCTGTACCATCGTTATTGGCGAACCGACCGCTGAGGGTATGGCCTACCAGACTGCCAACAGTTGCATCATGCTCATGAGCCAACTTCACGGCAAACAGTTGCTAACCGTGGAAGATTTGTCTGAAAACGGCGTACTCCATCCCGTACAGCAGGCCATGGCCGACAGCCATGCCTCTCAGTGTGGCTTTTGTACACCGGGTTTTGTGATGTCGACTTTTGCGTTACAAAAATCGGGATGCTCGGGTTCCAGACACGATGTTGAACAGCAGTTAGCCGGCAACTTGTGCCGCTGTACGGGCTACCGCCCCATCATCAGCGCGGCACAACAGGTTTGTGGAGTGGATATCCACGATCACTTTCGTGAGCAGGCACAAGCAACCGCAAAACGACTCAATGAAATACGTGCGATCCGGCAAGAGAACACCACTGATGACGTGAATGCATTGCCCACGACAGTGGCAGAACTGGCGCGGACTTATCTGCGCCATCCTTCCGCGCATTTGCTGGCGGGTGGCACCGATTTAGCGCTTAACGTGACACAACACCATCGCCCACTTGAGCGCATCATCGCCTTGCATCGGGTTGAGGAACTGCAACACATCACTATCACCGATGAAACCATCACACTCGGTGCCGGCGTGACGCTTCAACGCTGCCAGCTCGCGCTGGAAACGCTGATTCCCGCGTTCAGTCAAGCACTGGAACGGTTCGCATCGCGCCAGATTCGCAATCAGGGAACGCTGGCAGGTAATCTTGCTAATGCCTCCCCCATTGGCGACGGCGCGCCGATGCTGCTGGCGCTTAATGCTCGCTTAGTGTTACAGCGCGGCGACCACTCGCGTGAGCTTCCCCTCGATCAATTTTTTCTGGCCTACCGTCAGACCGCGTTGCAACGCGGCGAATTTATCCGCGATATCATCATTCCACGCGCCAGTATTTCCCCAACATTTGCCGCTTGGAAGGTATCCAAACGGCGCGATGACGATATTTCGACCGTATTTGCCGCCTTCAATATTCAGACGGAAGAAGGCCGAGTCACGCAAGCGCGCATCGGTTTCGGTGGCATGGCGGCCATCCCTTCACGAGCAAAAGCCTGTGAGCAAGCGCTGTTGCAACATCCTTTGTCTGATGCATTAGCGTCCGCCTGCGCCGCACTGGCACAGGATTTTTCACCACTGAATGACTTCCGTGGCAGCGGAGACTATCGCCTCGCTATCGCACAAAACCTGCTGCGGCGCTACGCCTTGCAGCAGCACTATCCACAAGCCGCGCTGGAGGTAGATAGCTATGTTGATTAATACCGAACACCTGTCAGAACAGCGGTTGGTGGAACAGTTTCATCGTGAACTCATGGGCGGTGCAGGCCGTAGCCAAAAACATGACAGCGCAGACAAACAAGTGAGCGGCCAAGCCGACTATGTCGATGACAAGGCGACATTACCCGGTTTATTACACCTCTGCCCAGTGCTGAGCGAGCATGCCCACGCTCATATTCTCGGTATTGATACGCAGGCTTGCCTCGCGGTGCCAGGGGTCATTCGCATTCTCAGTTGGCAAGATGTTCCTGGTGAATTGGATATTGGCGCGCTGGCGCCTGGGGAGCCATTGTTCGCTAAAGAAACGGTGGAATATCACGGTCAGATCGTGTTGATGGTGGTCGCCGAAAGCTGGGAAGCCGCGCAGAGCGGCGCCAACGCGGTTAATGTCACGTACCAACCGCTAGAAGCCATATTAGATGTGGAAGAGGCGTTGCGACGCGAATTCTGGGTAGAAGCCCCGCACGTGCACCAACGTGGCAATGTGGATACGGCGCTGTCTGATGCGCCTCATCGTATTCAAGGGCAATTTCATATCGGCGGACAGGAACACTTTTATCTGGAAGGTCAGGTCGCCATGGTTCTGCCGGGAGAAGATCACACCCTTCAGGTTTTTTCCTCAACGCAACATCCCACCGAGGTACAGAAACTGGTCTCATCGGTACTCGGCCTATCCATGAACAAAGTCACTGTCGATATGCGCCGAATGGGGGGAGGATTTGGCGGTAAGGAAACGCAGGCAGCTAGCATCGCCTGCCATGCAGCGTTGGCCGCCTATCTGACGAGGCGCCCCGCCAAGCTACGTCTGAGCCGTCGTGATGATATGCGAACCACCGGCAAACGGCACCCTTTCTTCGTGCGTTATGATGTTGGTTTTACCGATGATGGCATGCTGCACGGTGTCGCGATCGATCTGGCGGCAAACTGCGGCTACGCCCTCGATCTTTCCGGTTCTATCTGCGATCGCGCCATGTTTCATGCAGACAATGCCTACTACCTCGGCGATGCGCGTATCACGGGCTATCGCTGCCGCACGCATTTGGCCTCCAATACCGCTTATCGCGGATTCGGCGGACCACAGGGCATGGTCGCCATCGAACAAATTATGGATCGCATCGCCCGTGAACTGGGGTGCGACCCACTGACGATCCGTAAACGTAACTATTATGGCAAGGCAGAACGCAACGTCACGCACTACTGGCAAACGATAGAAGACAATGCGCTGCCAGAAATCACCCAACAACTGGAGCACCGCGCGGACTATCACGCGCGCCGTGAAGCAATCCACCAATTTAACGCCGCCAGTCCGGTACTCAAGCGTGGTCTGGCGCTCACGCCAGTGAAGTTCGGCATCTCTTTTACGTCGAGCTTTTTAAATCAGGCTGGGGCATTAATCCTGATCTATACCGATGGCACAGTGCAGCTCAATCACGGCGGTACCGAGATGGGACAAGGCCTCAACACCAAAGTCGCGCAGGTCGTGGCGGAGGTATTGCAAATTCCGCTGGAGACAATTCAGGTCACCGCCACCAGTACCGGCAAAGTGCCCAATACGTCTCCCACCGCCGCGTCATCGGGCGCTGACCTAAACGGCAAAGCGGCGGAAATCGCCGCGCAAACACTGAAAACACGGCTGACAGAGATGCTGTGTCAATTACATCACTGTGATGAACAGGACGTCGTCTTTCGTAACGGCATTGTACAGGTACCAGGAAAATACTATCACTTTGCCGATGTCACCAATCTGGCATGGCTGAATCAGGTTTCGCTCTCTGCCACTGGCTTTTACAAGGTTCCCGGTATTCACTACGACCGCGCCGCAGGGCGAGGACAACCGTTTTACTATTTTGCCTACGGCGCAGCCTGCTCAGAAGTTCTGGTTGATACCTTGACTGGCGAGTATCGGCTGTTGCGCACGGATATCTTGCACGATGTTGGGCAGTCGCTGAATCCAGCGTTGGATATCGGCCAGATCGAGGGCGGGTTTATTCAGGGCGCGGGGTGGTTAACCTGTGAAGAACTGGTGTGGGATCAGAAGGGACGTCTGCTTACCGACAGTCCGATGAGCTACAAGATCCCTGCCATCAGCGACATCCCGCCGGATTTCCGTGTACATCTGCTGGAAAACCACGCCAATTCCAAACAGACGGTTTACCGTTCAAAAGCCGTCGGCGAACCGCCTTTTATGTTAGGCATTTCCGTCTGGTGTGCGTTACAGGATGCGGTGGCTAGCCTAGCAAACTATCGCCACCACCCGCATCTTGATGCGCCAGCTACGCCTGAGCGCGTATTTTGGGGGATACAGTCGCAGCGGGAGATGGCATGAACGATACCTGGATTAACATTCTGAGTACCTTGCACGCCCGTCATGAAGCGTGTGTCCTGCTGACACTGCTGGGCGAGAAAGGCTCCGTCCCGCGTGATGGCGGCACCAAAATGATCGTCACCTCACAGGAAAGCTGGCTGACCATCGGCGGCGGCAATCTGGAGTATCAATGCATCGCCATTGCTCGCGATATGTTAAGACAACATGCGACTCAGCCGCGCATTGAGCACTTTAACCTTGGTGCTAGGGCGGGCCAGTGCTGCGGTGGCATGACCACGGTGTTGCTGGAGCCCTTGGTTTTACCCCAGCCACATATTGTGGTCTTTGGTGCAGGCCACGTCGGTCAGGCGCTGGTGTCGTTACTTGCCACCCTGCCCTGCCGGATAGCGTGGGTGGATGAACGAGAAGAGATGTTCCGTGAAGTGCCGCCGGGGGTGATCACCCGCCATCTGGAAGATCCGTTAGATGCGGTGAAAGACAGCCCCGTCGGCAGCTATTTCGTGGTCATGACGCACCACCATCCACGCGATCTCACACTGGCAGAAGCCATTCTGAAACGCGGCGATTATCGCTACTTTGGCCTGATCGGATCCCACACGAAACGCCAGCGCTTCACCTACCAGTTAACCGGAAAAGGCATCAGTGAAGCACAGCTTGCGACGATGCGTTGTCCGGTTGGTCTGCCGGATGTTAAGGGGAAGCTACCGGCAGAAATCGCTGTGGCGATCGCCGGAGAAATTATTGCGGTTTACCATCAAGTATCAACTGCCGCGGTAGGTTGACCAAGACCACGGCGAAATCAGGAAGGGCAGATGATAGTGCCCGCCAGAAGTGCTGAGACGAAAATCAATCTGCGCCTCAACAAACAACGACTCGCGGTTTGCCGCAGCAAACCAATCGCCAATCGCGGCCGTCAGGCGATAGTGTCCCGCAGGCA
Organism: Pectobacterium sp. CFBP8739; assembly: GCF_013449375.1. Taxonomy (GTDB): domain Bacteria; phylum Pseudomonadota; class Gammaproteobacteria; order Enterobacterales; family Enterobacteriaceae; genus Pectobacterium. Next base: position 177,776 of record NZ_JACDRR010000021.1, read on the forward strand.
GCGGGGCGTTGACGAACGCTGCAATACGACCATCTTCGTTGGTGACATCTTCAGCGATCATGCGCCAGTGAGCATCGTCCTGCCGCTCTAAGCGAACCTTTATGCCAACGGCAGGCTGGCCTAAAGCAATATCCAGAATATGGGTACTTAGCGTGCTCATTCGTTAAACACTCCTTCCAGTCTTAACATTGTGATTTCCCGTAATTGAATCAGCGCTTCTCGCGTTTCTTGTTCGGGCGTATTTTGTAACCGTTGCTGCAAGAGATGCAGTATGTCCTCAGCACTGCGTCCTTTGGCACGAACGAGAAACACATGACCAAACTGTGCTTCGTAGCGCACATTGCCCTCGCGTAATGCTTGCGCAAGTGCCGCATCGTCATGATTGACCGCCGCCTGCTCTTGTCGCGATAGTTCCGCTTCCTGCGTGCTGCCTGCCGCTTTTTCGCCAATGCGGGGATGGGTACTGAGCGCCAGCCTCAGATCTTCAGCTTGCCAGTCTTGGCTTGCCTGCATTCCGGCTTCCAGCACATCAGAAACGTGCAGATAGGGGCGCCCCTGAGCAACCAGCTTGACCCAACGGGGCAGCGCTACGCAGGGCAACAGCAGCGCTTGCGCCTCTTTCTCATTCAATTGATTAAACTGCTCAAGTGAAGCCATGTCTCCTCCATCAACCTCAATGCATCATCCGCGTCTTATCCTGTCACGCTTCCCGTAACATCATGATTCAATGACTTGCACGTTTTAATGACTTGCACAAAACACGCCACTTTCATGACGTGAGAAAAAACCGACGCAATCACGGATCCCCCACGGCAAGAAGCGCCTCACCGCTGAAGTCGCTTACCTTTTCACACTAGTGCTCAGTCACACTGAGGAAATTCATCACAACAACGTTTCGCGCCCCTTTGTTGCACAATGCGACAACCATATCGCACTATTATTGTGCAATTAACGCTCACCACCTACGTTTATCTCGCCTGATTACCGCACATAACCCGTTAACACAAACTGGTACTAAAGTTGCAGGAAAAACAAACATTGATACAAACGTTGCAGACTGGCAACAGTCACGGGACAGATTAGCCAGAGGAATAATGATGAAAGCGACAATCATTGGTGCAGGTATTGGTGGCTTAAGCGCAGCAGTAGCCTTAAAGCAGGCGGGCATCACGTGCGAGGTATTTGAAGCCGTTCGTGACATTAAACCGGTCGGTGCCGCGATTTCCGTCTGGCCGAACGGCGTTGCCTGCATGAATCATTTAGGTATGGGCGACATTATGAAACGCTGTGGCGGACCAATGCACTACATGGCCTATCAAGATTACCGTGACGGGCAAATGATGACTCGTTTTAGCCTTAGCCCGCTCGTCGAACAAGTTGGCGAGCGCCCTTATCCTATTGCCCGCGCCGAACTACAAGCAGAGATGTTGAATTTTTGGGGACGGGATACCGTGCAGTTCGGCAAACGCGTTGAACGCGTAGCGCAAGATGAACATGGCGTTACCGCCTGGTTTACTGACGGCACCAGCACGCACAGCGATATGTTAATCGCCGCAGACGGTACGCACTCCGTTCTTCGACCGTATGTGCTGGGATACACACCGGAACGTCGCTACGCGGGATATGTGAACTGGAATGGCCTGGTGGAGATTGATGAACAGATTGCCCCCGCGAACCAGTGGACGACGTTTGTCGGAGAGGGGAAGCGCGTGTCATTGATGCCCGTTTCCGACGGGCGATTTTACTTCTTTTTCGATGTGCCGCTTCCGCTGGGATTAGCGGAAGATCGCACCACGCTGCGCACCGACCTACTGCGCTATTTCTCTGGCTGGGCACCACAGGTACAACGGCTCATCGCGGCGATCAATCCAGAAACGACAAACAGAATCGAAATCCACGATATCGAACCTTTTGCGCAGTTAGTCCGAGGTCGAGTCGCGCTATTGGGCGATGCAGGGCATAGCACCACACCAGATATCGGTCAGGGCGGTTGTGCCGCGCTGGAAGATGCCGTCGTGCTGGGCGAATCCTTGCAACACTGCGCAGCGAATCAGGCCGATATTGCAGCAGCACTGCTGCGCTATCAGTCACTACGTAGCCCACGCGTCAAGGAACTGGTGCTTAAAGCGCGTAAACGTTGCGATATCACTCACGGCAAGGACGGTGCGTTAACCCAAGCCTGGTATGACGAACTGCGCACGGAAACGGGCGAACGCATTATCGCAGGGCTATGCGATATCGTGCGCGGCGCTCCACCCTGCATTCAAAAATAAATCCCCTTATTTCTACGATTGAGGAATCGACAATGCTGCCGACGTTATCAAAGATCCACCAATTACGTGCTACCGCACTGCTGTCGTGCGCTCTCCTGTTTTCTCAGGCACAAGCGGCCGAGCCGGTAAAGGTTAAATTTTCTCTCGATTGGCGTTTTGAAGGCCCTTCCGCTCCTTTTCTGATGGCGAAAGCAAAAAATTATTTTGCGCAAGAAGGGTTGGATGTGCAGATCGATTCGGGTAACGGCTCTGCTGGCGCGGTAACGCGTGTGGCAACAGGCGCTTACGATATGGCCTTTGCGGATGTCAATGCGCTGATAGAGCAAGAATCACAGCATCCCGGAACCGGCATAAAAGGTGTATACATGCTGTATAACACCACACCAGCCGCGATTTTTCTGTTAAAAAGCAGTGGCGTGACAGAGCCAAAAGCGCTGGCCGGTAAAACCATTGCCGCCCCCGTTTTCGATGCCGGACGTAAAGCCTGGCCCGCCTTTGCGAAAAAAGTGGGGTTGGATAAAGACGCCGTGACCTGGCAATCCTCCGACCCTACTATCACGCCTAACCTGCTGGTGCGCAAAAATGTGGATGCCATTTCGGGCTTTTATTTTACCAATTTGCTGAATCTGGAAGCGCGTGGTGCCAAAGCAGAGGATCTGGTGATTTTCCCCTATTCCCAGTACGGCGTCGATCTCTACGGTAATAGCATTATCGTCAGCAAAAACATGCAGGAAAGCCATCCTGAAGCAATCAAAGCCTTCCTGAGAGCCTTCAATAAAGCCGTGAAGGAAACATTGGCCGATCCTGTGGCTGCGGTGCAATACGTTAAAGCGCAGGATCCACTGATTAACGCCCCGTTGGAAACACGGCGCTTGCAAATGGCGTTTGACCAGTTAGTCGTCACACCGGAGAACAAAAAGATCGGGCTTGGCGATGTCGATCCCGCACGGATGCAGCGCGCCATTACCGAGGTTGTCGACGCTTTTGGCCTGAAGAATACGCCGGAGATGTCAGCCATATTTACTTCAGCATTCCTCCCGCCGCGTGCGGAACGTGATGTCCCCTAAACATTTCAGGTGGTGGTGAATGAGCTTCGTTAAATTTGAAAAAGTCAGCCTGGGCTACAACAGCAGCCAACTGGCGATCAAAGAGATCGACTTCAACATTGAAGAAAATGAGTTTGTCGCGCTGGTCGGTCCGTCAGGCTGTGGCAAATCAACGTTCATGAAGCTGACTTCCGGATTGATCGCCCCAACGGAAGGCTACGTTTTCGTCAATAACCGTGAGGTCGCCGGGCCGCAGAAGTGCGTCGGTATGGCATTTCAGGCCTCGAATTTACTTCCCTGGCGTACCACGCTGGAGAATGTGATGTTGCCCATGGAGATCGTGGAGCCATACCGCTCCACGTTCCGAGCGAAACGCCGTGAATATGAGCAACAGGCGCGTGATTTGTTGAAACGGGTAGGATTGTCTGGCTGCGAGCATAAATATCCGTGGGAATTATCAGGCGGAATGCAACAGCGTGCGTCGATTTGCCGCGCATTAATCCATAAACCGCGCCTGCTGATGCTCGATGAACCCTTTGGCGCCCTTGATGCTTTTACGCGTGAAGAGCTGTGGTGCATGGTGCGCGATCTCTGGCAGGAAGAGCCGTTTACCGTGGTGCTGGTAACGCATGACCTACGTGAAGCCGTGTTCCTGGCGGATACCGTCTACGTCATGAGCACGCGTCCCGGACAGATTCTTGCACGCCGCGAGATCGACCTGCCTCGCCCGCGCGATCTCCAGATCACCTACACCGATACGTTTTCCCGCTATGTCTTTGAACTGCGTGAACATATCTCTTCACAACACCATGCTTAAAAGAGGACGTCCCACTATGTCACGTGCAACCTTGATACGGCTTGCCCCTTGGGCACTTCTGCTGCTATTGGGAGGGATCTGGCAAATGGTGGTGGTTGGCTTAGACGTGCCAAGCTACCTCTTCCCTTCATTAAGCGAGGTCTATCGTTCGCTCATCACCGACTGGCGGCCTATCGCTGCCCACTCGCTGCAAACGCTGTATACCACGCTGGTAGGGTTTGCATTGGCGGTCGTTGTCGGTGTGTTGTTAGGCGTCGCTGTCGGGGCATCATCGTTGGTCTACAAAGCCGTTTATCCACTGCTGGTTGGGTTTAACTCGATCCCCAAAGTCGCGTTCGTTCCGGTATTAGTCGTCTGGTTTGGTATTGGCACCATACCGGCCATCGCGACCGCTTTCCTCATCTCTTTTTTCCCTATCGTGGTCAATGTGGCAACGGGGTTGGCCACCGTAGAACCAGAGATGGAAGATGTTCTACGTTCCCTCGGCGCTTCTCGTCTCGACATCCTGAAAAAAGTCGGTTTACCGCGTTCTCAGCCCTATTTCTTTGCATCGTTAAAAGTCGCTATCACACTGGCATTTGTCGGTTCGGTGATTTCGGAAACGGTCGCGTCCAACTTAGGCATTGGTTACTTGATGATGTCGGCCAGCTCTAATATGAACATGGCGCTCGTCTTCGCTGGGTTGCTGGTCATCGGTGCTATGGGCGTGGTGATGTATGAAATCTTTGCGTTTATCGAAAAGAAAATGACACATTGGGCACATCGCGGTTAAAACGCTTCCCCCATTAACGCGATGTAGGATCCTCTCTCTAGGATCCGACAAGAGATAGCTCTGATTGTCGGATTCTCCTCACGCATTGCTCGAGTATTCAGATAGTATTCATACCCACGAAAGCAGGATAATCAACCACGCCTTCATCAAGGATCAGATCATCATGACCTTCTCTCTCTCTTCTCGCTCCGCCTTACTGGCTGCACTCATTGCGAGTATTCCTTCATTAGCCGTTTCCACAACTTTTGCCGATAGCTCTTTCTCTCACAAAGACTGGGAAGTGGTCTGTGATAACACGTTGACGTGTCGAGCCGCCGGTTACTCGTCAGAAGAACAATACTCAGGGGAAGAAAAAGATATTCCTGGGGTTTCACTGCTTCTTACGCGTCATGCTGGGCAAAACACGCCAATAACGGCTGAAGTCACACTGGCTGAGGTATACCGCGCAATCCCTAAAGGCACCACACTTACCTTGATGGTTAACGGTGCGGATAAAGGCCAGCTCACCCCAACCCGAGACAATCTCTGGCAGCTAAACGAGAAACAAATACCTGTCGTATTGCAGGCGCTAAAGGGAAGCGGCAAAGTGGCGTTTCATCACAATGGCGTCGTTTCTGAACTGTCTGGTGCGGGTGCTTATGCGGTGCTGTTAAAAATGGATGAGAAACAAGGTCGTATCGGCACAACGGATGCCATCACCAAGAAAGGAAATAAAAGCAGCGCGTTACCTGCCGTCCCCGCCCCCGTCATCCACGCAGCAGTCACGAAGCAGGCACCATCACGGAATCTGACAGACGCAGAACAGTCATTCATCCGCAAAGAACTGCTTAAAACGCTCAATGATGATTGCGATAAATTGCAACCGCAAGAGGGTCAAGAAGCAGAACCCATTGAACTTATCTCCCTGACTGACAACCTGTCTCTGCTCAGCACCCTTTGCTGGCGCGCAGCGTATAACGAAGGCTATGCCTACTGGGTTATCGATAATGCCATGCAGACGCAACCGCAGCTCGTAACGACAGATGGAACGGATTATGGAAAGGGTAAAATTACCTCTGTGCATAAGGGCCGTGGACTTGCGGACTGCATGAGCGATGATACTTGGACATGGGATGGCAAAACATTCCAGCAAAGCAGTGTATCGACCACAGGTTCATGCCGCATGATCCAACTTGGCGGCACCTGGGATTTACCTAGCTGGACAACAACCGTAGTGGAAGCCGGTAAATGACAGAAATTGAGGTCACTCGCTGACCTCAAATTCACTCATGGGAAAAGCGGTCGAGGAAGACTAAAAACGCGCCTGCCTTACCTAAACTGAATCAGTCCAGCAGGGTTGTTCCATAGGAATTATCAATGGTGCAAAGCCAGTTTCCATCGACATTTTTCCTGAACACATAGGTCGCTCGCCGAGTCGTTGTAACAATATTCCCTTTGTCATCTGGGTAATGAAGGACTGTTTCCATGATAACTAAAGCGTCTCCACCACCTTCAATGACCTGCATATTGCCTTGTTCAACAATAAGTTGATTTTTAAAATAATCGGCAATGGCGACAAACGCTTTTCTTATCTCCTCTTTGCCTCTCGCAACCATGCCTGGCTTGATAACAAGTGCGGCATCCTCTGCGTAATAATTCATCAGCGCATCAAAATTTCGCTCAGAAATTGCTTTGTCACAGGCCTCAATAATTTCGCGTATCGGATGTGGTTTCATAAGCATGGCCTCAGTGATATGGCGTAAAACCCAATAAGGAATAACACACAACCCTATGATAATAGAGATATTATTAATAATAAGCTCTTGTATTCAGATTACGAGAAAATTCTGCTTATGAATGATCTGCTTTTGTCGGGGATTACTTTATACGCACATTCTATACACTCTGATGTATACATTTCGACAGACGAGTTTTTTCCTAACCGACCGAAAACCAAAGCAATACATTGACCTTAATGAATTTAATGTACTTAAGTAGATACAGAGAGGGGAATAACTGGAGCGAGTGAAGGGAATCGAACCCTCGTATGCAGCTTGGGAAGCTGCCGTTCTACCATTGAACTACACTCGCACAGAGAGCGAGTGGCATTATAGCGCTATGCCGTTGCCGAGCAAGTAAAAAACCCGGCAAAGTGCTGGTGTTTTAGCCGGTTATGCGGCTGTGGAGAGCGGCAGAAACAGCGTCTCATACCCATTGGAAATAACGTGCCAGGCAAAGTAGGCAAATAGCAGCGCGGAAATCAGGCTGCAATAGAATGAGAGACGTTCTTTCAGCAACCGCTGACCGTACTTCACCAACGCCGCAAGTAAAAGCGTCCACAGCACGCCGCCCACAAAAAAGCCCAGCAGAAACAGGCTAATCATGAAGGCTGAGCCATCGGTAGACTGTGCGATAATGGTGCCGCCTATCGCTGCAAACCACAGTAATGCCGTCGGTGACGCCAGAGCCATACCGACGCCGCTGAAGAATTCGGTATAACGTGCTGGCGGAGTGGAAGAACTGGCGACGCTCGCTGACTCAGAGAGATCGGCAAAGCGTTTCACCTGATAATCGCGCCATGCCGCACGTGCCATGCTGATTGTCATCCAGATCAGAATCAGCCCGCCGCCAATCCACAACGCCCAGCGTACTGGCGTCAGGTTAAAGACCACCGCCAGCCCCAGCACCGACAGCGTAGCGTAAAACAGATCGCCAAAGCAGGAACCCAGCCCGATATAAAACGCCGAGCGCGCCCCATGCCGCAGCCCACGGTTAATAATCGCGGTATTGACCATCCCCAGATCGAGACACAATGACAGAGATAGCAGCATCCCCGTGAACACAACTAACAGCATGGTATTCCCTTCGAGCGTTAAGTAATAAGGCGAGTCTAGAGCCCAAAGGACACGCTGTATTGTCAAAAATTGATACGGCGGAACTGCCCCGGCGTCATGGCGTTATAGCGGTTGAAGGCTTTCGTGAAATGCGCCTGATCGGCAAACCCGACATCCCCCGCGACCTGGCTGATCGCGGCCCCCTGCCGCAGCAGCTCCCGTGCTTTACACATGCGTCGCTGCATCAACCACGCCAACGGTGGCAGCCCAACTGCCAGATTAAACGAACGAACCAGATGGGCGACTGACAGATTTTCCTGCTGCGCGAGCTGATCGAGAGTGGGGACATCGCTGAGATCGTTCAACAACCCGTCTTTGATCCGCGTGATCCGCTCTGCTTCTTTGACCTGACCTTGAGACGCCACAGGATGCTGGTTTTCCATCAATGCAGCCAGCAGCAGGATAATGCGCTCCTGACGCGTGCTGTCGTCCAGATCAGAGATGACCAGCTGTTTTAGCTCGGACGCCAATTGCGGCGATGGATTCCAGCCCCGTGAGAAGCGAAAAGTTTGGTGGAAATAATGCTCGAATGCCTGCGGGTGAACGTACAGTGATGCGCATTGCCAGCGGTCAAACGCGTTGTCGCTACCTTGTAGCTGATCGGGATTGTAGGTCGTCACCATATCATTAGTGACAACAAAGGTTTCTCCATCCAGCCAGACCGTCTCCAACCCGCTGAGATTGGCGCTGATGACGAACTCGTCGTGCGTATGCCGTGGAAAACTGCGCCCGTTGGTTAACAGCGCCAGTTCGAACCAGGCATCGCGGTACGTCATCATGATAGTGTTCCAGCAGTGAATGAATGCCTGAAAATAACATCTTCCCCCATCGGGCGACAATGGCAGAATGACGAGGGAAAATCAGGAGTCAATTGGTTAGATAGATGCCCCCACCGACTTAGCCACTCTGTTTGAGAGGCATCTACGCGACTCCCTTCTCCCGTCGTGAATCCATTACTCTCCAGACATTGAGTTCGATCCAGTCGGCGAGTGTCGCAATCTGGTCGGAAACCTCACGCCCCAGCGGAGTCAAACTATACTCCACATAAGGTGGTACTACCGGATGCGAGAAACGCAGAACAAATCCATCTTCCTCCAGACGCTTCAGCGTTTGAGCCAGCATCTTCTCACTTACGCCAGTTGCTTTACGGCGCAGTTCTCCAAAGCGCAGCGTTCCCTCGCGTAGGCTGATTAAGCACAACACCCCCCAAAGGCTGCTGACATGCTTGAGCACCTCTCTTGAGGGACAATCCACCGTAAACAACTCTCCTTGCCTGACCTTATCGGTCAGAGTCCTACCCTGCGCTTCTGGCAGCATTTTTCTCTCCTGATGTGCATTCGATCGCCATGTCACTAACCTTTTTGTGCGTACTATCAAAAATAAAGTGTAGCCGCTACCATTCAATTTTTGAAGTTAAACAAGGTTGATTGGAGATGTTCTACCTTGTGAAAACGCTGTAATCGATGGCGACATCGTCACAGGGCAGTCAGTCAACATTCCACACTATCGATAGGCCGTTTTTATCAAAGGAGCGACCATGAGCAACAAAGACATTATCGTCGAATACCTGAATATCGTTTTCAATCAACGCAGTCTGATCAAAGCAGAGACGTATTGGGCTGGCGACATGATCCAGCACAACCCCAGTATGCCTAACGGTCTGGGCATATTACGCGACTTTATCAGCAGCCCAAATCCAAGTCCCACCTACGAATCCGGTGTTGCTATGGAAAACGGCGATTTGGTGATGGTGCATGGCCGCTATAGCAATTGGTTCGGGAAAACGATGATTGCCGTGGACATCTTCCGTCTGGATAACGGCAAGATTGTGGAGCACTGGGATGTCATGCAAGAAGAAGTGACGGCGGATAAATCAGCAAACGGTAACGCGATGTTCCCAGCACAATAACACTCATATTGGAGATAATTTTATGAAAGCGATTCAACTGCGTGCCCCAGGTGGACTTGATCGACTTGAGATTGTCGATTTACCGGATCCCGGCGCACCAGGTGTTGGTCAGATTCGCGTCCGCATCCATGCCAGTTCTCTGAACTACCATGACCTCGGTGTAGTAAGCGGCCATATGCCTTCGGCCGATCGCCGCATTCCAATGGCGGATGGCGCTGGCGTCGTCGAGGCCGTCGGGGCCGGCGTCAGTGATTTCGCCATCGGCGATCGTGTCGTCTCAACCTTCTTCCCCACCTGGTTGAATGGCGATCCGGTGAGCGGGGACTTCTCGACAGTTCCCGGAGATGGTGTTGACGGCTATGCCCGCGAGTGGGTAGTCGCCAAAGCCACTTCATTTACTCACGCACCGCAGGGTTGGAGCCATGCTGAAGCCGCCACGTTAACAACATCAGGTTTGACGGTCTGGCGGGCTTTGGTCGTTAATGGTGGCATCAAGGCTGGCGACACGGTATTGGTACAAGGAACTGGCGGTGTCTCTGTCTTCGCGCTACAGGTTGCAAAAGCTCTGGGAGCAACGGTCATTGCAACGTCGTCTTCGGACGAGAAACTGGAACGCGCACGCCAACTTGGAGCCGATCACCTAATCAACTACCGGCGTGAACCCGAGTGGGCTACACCAGTGCTGGAGATCACCAATGGTCGCGGCGTCGATCATGTGATTGAAGTCGGCGGTGCTGGTACGCTCGCGCAATCGATCAAAGCTGCACGCGTGGCTGGTCACATTGCGCTCATCGGCGTCCTTACTGGCCCGGCAGGCCCCGTGCCCACCGCAGGTTTGACAGTGCGACAGCAGCGCTTACAGGGATTGATCGTCGGTAGCCGCCAGCACCAGCAGGATCTTGTTCGTGCACTCAACGTACTCCCCATCCGGCCCGTCATCGATAAATCCTTCCCGCTTGCCGACCTCGCCGAGGCCTTCCGCCTACAGCAGGCTGGCGGGCATTTTGGCAAGATTGGTCTCGAATATTGATACCAATTCTGATCGAACAAGGCAGTGGAATCGTTACATGAAAAGGCATGAAGCCGCTCGTATGTAAGAACAGATCTGACAGCCGATGTCGTTCTGGAGCCGCTATAAAGTAAAAAACCGGTGCAATAGCACCGGTTTAAAAGGTCTAGCGAAGCGACAACAAGCTTACTTCTGTGGACGCATCGCCGGGAACAGGATCACGTCGCGGATGGTGTGGCTGTTCGTGAACAACATCACCATGCGGTCGATACCAATACCCAGACCTGCGGTTGGCGGCAGGCCGTGCTCCAGTGCAGTCACGTAGTCTTCGTCGTAGAACATCGCTTCGTCATCGCCTGCGTCTTTAGCATTCACCTGCTGAGCAAAACGTTCTGCCTGATCTTCAGCATCGTTCAGCTCGGAGAAGCCGTTACCGATTTCACGGCCGCCGATGAAGAACTCAAAGCGATCAGTGATTTCTGGGTTCTGATCGTTACGACGCGCCAGCGGCGACACTTCAGCCGGATATTCGGTGATGAAGGTCGGTTGAATCAGGCTGCTTTCTGCCGTTTCTTCGAATATCTCGGTCACGATGCGGCCCAGACCCCAGCTTTTCTCGATCTTGATCCCCAGAGACTGGGCGATAGCAGTCGCTTTCTCCAGGCAGTCCAGATCGGCAACGTTGGTTTCAGGACGGTATTTGCAGATCGCTTCGCGCATCGTCAGCTTCTCGAACGGCTTGCCGAAGTCGAATGTCTGGTCACCGTATTGCACCGTCGTTGAGCCCAGCACGTCCTGCGTCAGCGTACGGAACAGGTTCTCCGTCAACACAATCAGGTCTTTATAATCGGCATACGCCATATAAAGTTCCATCATGGTGAATTCAGGGTTATGACGTGGGGAAACACCTTCGTTACGGAAGTTACGGTTGATCTCGAACACGCGCTCGAAACCACCCACAACCAGACGCTTCAGGTACAGTTCCGGCGCGATGCGCAGGTACATGTCGATGTCCAGCGCGTTGTGGTGCGTGATGAACGGACGGGCAGACGCACCGCCAGGGATCACCTGCATCATTGGCGTTTCGACTTCCATGAAGCCGTGATCGACCATGAAGCTACGGATCGCCGCCATCACTTTGGAACGAATACGGAAGGTATTGCGAGATTCATCGTTAGCGATCAGATCCAAATAGCGCTGACGGTAACGGGTTTCCTGATCGGCCAGACCGTGGAATTTATCCGGCAGCGGGCGCAGCGCTTTGGTCAGCAGACGCAGTTCGGTACAGTGAATGGACAGCTCGCCGGTTTTGGTTTTGAACAGCTTACCGCGCGCGCCCAGAATATCGCCTAGATCCCACTTTTTGAACTGCTCGTTATAGATGCCTTCCGCCAGATCGTCGCGGGAAACATACAGCTGAATGCGGCCACCGACGTCCTGCAAGGTCACAAAAGAGGCTTTACCCATGATGCGACGGGTCATCATACGACCCGCGACGGTCACTTCAACGCCCAGTTCTTCCAGCTCTTCGTTCTCTTTGGCATCGAACTCAGCGTGCAGACGATCGGACGTGCTGTCACGGCGGAAATCATTCGGGAATGCGATCCCGGTTTCACGCAGCGCCACCAGCTTTTCACGACGCGTTTTTAATTCGTTATTCAGATCTTGCGCCTGATCGGCACCCTGTGATTGTGATTCAGCCATGTGAATTTTTATAACCCCGCTTTTAAACTTGCTTCAATAAATTTGTCCAGATCGCCATCCAGTACGGCCTGAGTGTTACGTGTTTCCACTCCGGTACGTAAGTCTTTGATGCGCGAATCATCCAGAACATAGGAACGAATCTGGCTGCCCCAGCCGATATCAGATTTGTTGTCTTCCATCGCCTGTTTCTCAGCATTTTTCTTTTGCATCTCAAACTCGTACAGCTTGGCTTTCAGCTGTTTCATCGCCTGATCTTTGTTTTTATGCTGGGAACGGTCATTCTGACACTGCGTGACAATACCGGTAGGCATGTGGGTAATACGCACCGCAGATTCTGTCCGGTTAACGTGCTGACCACCCGCACCGGAGGCACGGTAAACGTCAATACGCAAGTCGGCTGGGTTGATTTCGATATCGATATCGTCCTCAACTTCCGGGTAGACGAACGCGGAGCTGAATGAGGTATGGCGGCGGCCGCCGGAATCGAACGGGCTTTTCCGCACCAGACGGTGTACGCCAGTTTCGGTACGCAGCCAGCCAAACGCATAGTCACCGATGATCTTGATGGTGGCGGATTTCGTACCGGCCACGTCACCGTCTGACTCTTCAATAATTTCGGTTTTAAACCCTTTGGCTTCCGCCCAACGCAGGTACATGCGCACCAGCATGCTGGCCCAGTCCTGCGCTTCCGTACCGCCAGAACCCGCCTGAATATCCAGGTAGCAATCCGCACTGTCGTACTGGCCGGAGAACATGCGACGGAATTCGAGCTGGCCTAATTTATTTTCCAGCGCGTCCAGTTCTACCGACGTTTCATTAAACGTATCTTCGTCTTCTTCTTCCACTGCGAGCTCAAGCAGACCAGCCACATCTTCCAGACCCTGAGTCAGTTGATCGATGGTGTCTACGATGGCTTCAAGCGAGGAGCGTTCTTTTCCCAATGCCTGAGCGCGTTCAGGCTCATTCCAGACATCAGGCTGTTCCAGTTCGGCATTTACTTCTTCGAGGCGTTCTTTCTTGGCATCATAGTCAAAGATACCCCCTAAGAACGGCACTACGTTCAGACAGATCCTGAATGCGGTTTTTTACCGGATTAATTTCAAACATGATTTTTTATATTCTTACGTTAAGTCGTTGACAACGGAATGGTGTAACCCGCCATTCTAGCGGATAAAAGGCTCAGTTTATAGACTTTCTGCCCGCCGTATTCGGTTCACGCGCGCGGCCACAGATGTTGAATGAGCAATTGCACCGAACGTTTACCGCGAAACTCGTTAATATCCAATCGATACACCATTTCCACTTCTTTAATGCTCGGATCCGGCCAAATGGTGGTATCAACATTAAACGCAATGCCATCTAACAGCGGCACAGCGCCTGTTGCGCCGATCGGTTCAAACATCGCTTTCAAATGGCGCTCTTTGAGTAGGCGAGGTTGCAGAATACGGAAGCAGCCATCGAATGTCGGCTCAGGGAAGGACTGACCCCACGGCCCCGCGTAGCGCAGCATTTCTGCTGTTGAGAGCAGATCCAGCTCCGGCAACATCAGCTCGCCATCAGACCAAACGACGCCTTCAAGCTGAGACGGATCAAGCCATTCGCCAACCAGCTCGCCGAAGCGCTGGCGAAAATCCTCAAACCGATCTTCGTGCAGCGATAGTCCTGCCGCCATCGCGTGTCCGCCGAATTTATCCATCATACCGGGGTACAGCGTATCCAGCCGCTCCAGCGCATCACGCAGATGCAGGCCGGAAATAGAACGCCCCGACCCTTTCAACATGCCGTCGCCCGCGGGGGCAAAGGCAATCACCGGACGATGAAAACGCTCTTTAATACGCGAAGCCAGAATGCCAACGACGCCCTGATGCCACTCCGGGTGGTACATCGCCAATCCGTAAGGCAGTTCATTGCGGGTGCGCTCCAGCGATTCACACAGGCGTAACGCTTCTGTCTGCATCCCCTGTTCGATCTCCCGCCTGTCCTGATTCAGCGCATCTAAATCATTGGCCAGCATGCGCGCCTGAGTAATATCGTCACTCAATAACAGCTCGACGCCGACCGTCATATCATCCAACCGACCCGCGGCGTTCAGCCGTGGCCCAAGCGCAAAGCCTAAATCGCTGGCGACCAGTTGGCTGGCATCGCGATTCGCCACTTCCAGCAGCGCCCGAATCCCCGGACGGCATTCGCCCGCACGAATGCGGTTCAGTCCCTGCGCAACCAGAATTCGGTTATTCGCATCCAGCGGCACGACGTCAGCGACCGTGCCCAGCGCCACTAAATCCAGTAATTCGGTGAGGTTCGGCTTCGCCAGCCCCTGTTGCGTAAACAAAGGTTGCGTAAACCAGTCGCTATCACGCAGGCGCACAAATAGCGCCATCATCAGGTAAAACGCGACGCCCACACCCGCCAGCGCCTTGGAAGGAAACTGACAGTCGGGCAGATTGGGGTTAATCATGGCATCGGCGTCAGGCAAGGTTTCGCCCGGCAGGTGGTGATCGGTCACCAGCACGGTGATACCACGGCGATGCGCATCCTCGACACCCGCGTGAGAAGAGATCCCGTTATCCACGGTCACAATCACTTCTGCACCCAGCGCGGCGGCCTGCGCCACCACTTCTGGGCTTAGCCCGTAGCCGTTTTCAAAACGGTTCGGCACCAGATATTTCACGTTCACGCCGCCCATACTGCGCAGCGCTAATACGGTGAGCGCCGTACTGGTGGCACCATCGGCATCAAAGTCACCAACGATGACGATGCAGCGCTTTTCAGATAGCGCCTGTTGCAGCAGGTCAATCGCTTTATCAATGCCGCTGAGCAAACGGTAATTGAGTAAACCGCTCAGGCTACGTTCCAGCTCTTGCGCACCTTTCACGCCGCGCTGCGCATAAAGGCGACGCAGCAAGGGCGGAACGGTGTCAGGTAAATCAATGTCCTCCACCAGCGGACGCCGACGGAGTTGGGTAATCATATTCACGTAGCATTAACCGCCAGTTTTCTTGGAGGCTTTATGTGCTTCCAGCATCGCCAGCATTTCTTTCGGCCCTTGGTATCCCGGCACAACCAAACCATCTTGCAGCACGATGGCAGGAGTCCCCTGCACGCCAAACTGTATGCCCAGTTGATAATGCGCGGCGATATCGGTTTTGCAGGTTGCTGGCGAGATCGCATCACCCTTCATCGCGCTATCAAACGCTTTATTACGATCGGCCACACACCAGATGGACTGCATATCTTTCGCAGCTGCCGATTTCATACCCTGACGCGGGAAGGCCAGATAACGCACAGTAATGCCCAGTGCGTTGTAATCTTTCATCTGCTCATGCAATTTGTGGCAATAGCCGCAGGTGATATCGGTGAAAACGGTGATAACGTGTTTTTCCTGTGCGGCTTTATACACAATCATCTGTTCCTGTAGCGCATCCATCTTGCCGATCAGGATCTTATTAGTGGTGTTGACCGGCATGGTGCCGCTCACGTCATAAAGCGGGCCTTGCAGCAAATGTTTGCCGTCTTCGCTGATGTACAGCACGCCGCTGTCGGTAATCACCGTTTTCATGCCCGCCATCGGCGAAGGCAGGATTTCCGCCCCCTGCATATCCAGACGCGTCAACGTCTGTTTGATCGCGGCATCATCGGCGTGGGCAAAATGGGTTGCTGTCGCGACCAGTAAAGAAAGCAGTAATAACCCTTTTTTCATTTCATCAATCCTGTGTTTTCGCAACATTGTCCGCAGCAAATCGCCTGTAACAACGATGCGCAGTGATAGTAAGCGGGAAATTCCGCCAGCCAGATAACATCCTGTTACTCTGTATAATGACTCGATTGGTTACGCTATCCCCTAGGCGCGCGGATGGTGCTGCTGGTGAAGCTGCTTCAGCCGCTCCGTCGCCACATGGGTGTAAATCTGCGTCGTGGAAAGATCGCTGTGCCCCAAGAGCATCTGTACGACCCGTAAATCCGCGCCGTGGTTCAATAAATGGGTAGCAAACGCGTGTCGCAAGACGTGCGGCGAGAGCTTTTCGCTATCAATCGACGCCAGTACCGCATAATACTTGATGCGGTGCCAGAACGTCTGGCGCGTCATTTGCCGGGCGCGGTTGCTGGGAAACAGCACATCCAGCGTTTGCCCATTCAGCAGCCACGGGCGACCATGTTCCAGATAATACTCGATCCAGTACACCGCTTCTTCACCGAGCGGCACTAGTCTTTCTTTATTACCTTTTCCCAGCACGCGTACCACGCCCTGCCGCAGGCTAACATCGCTCATCGTCAAACCGACCAGCTCAGAAACACGCAGCCCCGTCGCGTACAATACCTCAAGCATAGCCTTATCGCGTAATTCCAGCGGTTGTTCAATGCTTGGTGCATTAAGCAACGCATCTACCTGCGCCTCGCTCAAATCTTTGGGTAGACGCTGCGGCAGTTTCGGGGACGATAGCGCCGCGCTGGGATCGTCACTGCGATATTTTTCCCGATAAAGATATTGAAAGAAACGGCGCATCGCGCTCAACAAACGGGCCGAGCTGGTCGCCTTGTAACCGCCATCAACCCTATCAGCGAGAAACGCCTGAAGATCGAGCGCCTGCGCCTGTAATAGGTCGTTATCATGATGTGCAAGCCATTCCGCGAACGTGCGCAGATCCAGCCGATAAGAAGCCAGCGTGTTCTCGGCCAGATTTCTTTCCAGCCACAGCGCATCGAGAAACTGTTCAATAAGCACCTGATCGTGTTCTTGCATCGCCGTGCCCCTTTTACTGATTGGCACCCCTTTACTGATTGGCACCCCTTTATTGATTGACAATAGTATGCCGATGAAGCGGCGACTTTACACCTTCATCAGGGCCGTATTCTCACGCAGACAGAATTGTGCGCGATCTCACATATTCCGTGAACATCAACATCGCCATAACATTCTCCGGCAAAAACAAGGCTGCGGCACATTATATTTTATGTATCGATAATATATTGGAACAGGCTCCTTGAAGCCGCGTACCGACTGGCTTTGTCCTTACTTAATCAACGTTGAAAAGCCAATTTTTCTGTGCGTAGAATGGTCGTTCGTGTTGTTAAAATAAAGAAACATTATGCAAGCCACCACCGTCACTCCCACTCTCGATGCCGAAGCGGAAGCACCACCCGTAAACTCACGCAACAAAGTCATTGTTGCGTCGCTGATTGGCACCGCTATCGAATTTTTCGATTTTTATATCTATGCCACTGCTGCGGTGTTGGTTTTCCCGCACATTTTCTTCCCGCAGGGTGATCCGACGGCCGCGACGCTACAGTCACTAGCGACCTTTGCGATTGCTTTTGTCGCCCGTCCTATCGGTTCGGCAGTATTCGGTCACTTCGGCGACCGCGTTGGACGTAAAGTCACGCTGGTCGCTTCTCTGCTAACCATGGGGGTTTCAACCGTTCTGATTGGGCTGTTACCGACCTACGAAACCATTGGTATTTTTGCACCGATTCTTCTGGCACTGGCACGCTTCGGCCAGGGGCTGGGTCTGGGCGGTGAATGGGGTGGCGCAGCGCTGCTGGCGACGGAAAATGCACCATCCCATAAACGTGCGCTGTATGGGTCGTTCCCCCAGCTTGGCGCACCGATTGGTTTCTTCTTCGCTAATGGTACCTTCCTGCTGTTGTCCTGGCTGCTGACGGAAGAGCAGTTCATGACCTGGGGCTGGCGCGTACCGTTCGTCGCGTCCGCCGCGCTGGTGCTGGTTGGCCTGTATGTCCGTATCTCTCTACATGAAGCCCCAGTCTTTACCAAAGCGGTCAAAGCTGGCAAGCAGGTGCGTATGCCGCTGGGAACGCTGCTTAGCAAACATATGAAAGTCACGATCCTCGGCACCTTCATCATGCTGGCGACCTACACACTGTTCTACATCATGACCGTTTATTCCATGACTTATGGCACGGCACCTGTGCCTAAAGGGCTTGGCTTCTCACGTAATAGCTTCCTGTTGATGCTGATGATCGCGGTGATCGGTTTTGGTCTGATGGTGCCGGTCGCCGGCTATCTGGCAGATGCCTTTGGTCGCCGTAAGACCATGATTACCATTACTTGCCTGATGATCGTCTTTGCCATGCTGTTCCCTTATATGCTTGGTTCAGGCAATCAGGCACTGGTGATGGGCTTCCTAGTGCTGGGTCTGAGCCTCATGGGACTAACGTTCGGCCCGATGGGTGCCTTGCTGCCGGAACTGTTCCCAACAGAAGTACGCTACACTGGCGCGTCATTCTCCTATAACGTCTCGTCAATTCTGGGTGCCTCAGTTGCGCCATATATCGCAGCGTGGCTGACGGCCAACTATGGTCTGTTCTACGTCGGCGTTTATTTGGCGGCCATGGCATCGCTGACGCTGATTGCACTGCTGGCGACCAGAGAAACACGTCACCAGTCTTTGGGATAAGTATCCCTTCGGTGAGGGCTACGGCTCTCACCGCTCCTTTCCTTACTGCTGTTCTCCTTTTAGAATACCGACATCCGGCGGCATCATTCGCCCGTCACGTTATCGCTGTGGCCTGAGGCGAACTTGCCCTTACTGATAAAAATTATTTATAAGCACTCACTATGAAAATCGGTCTGTTTTACGGCTCAAGCACCTGCTACACCGAAATGGCGGCGGAAAAAATTCGCGACATTTTGGGTGAAGAGTTGGTGGATCTGCACAACGTTAAGGATGTCGACCCCCAACGAATGGAAGACTACAGCACGTTGATTCTCGGCATCCCAACCTGGGATTTCGGTGAGATTCAGGAAGACTGGGAGAACATCTGGAGTCAGCTAGCAACACTTAACCTCAAAGGAAAAGTCGTCGCGCTCTACGGCATGGGTGACCAAGTTGAGTACAGCAAATGGTTCCTGGATGCATTGGGTATGCTGCATGAACAATTGCTGCCGCTGGGTGTGACATTTATTGGGTACTGGCCGACAGAAGGCTACGATTTCATCAGTCCAAAGCCGCTGACCGCTGACGGTAAACACTTTGTCGGGCTGGCGCTGGACGAAGTGAATCAATATGATCTCAGTGATGAACGGCTGGAACAGTGGTGCGAACAGATCCTGCAAGAAATGGCCTCACTACTGTGATTTGAACTGGCAGGTAATCAGAGCGGATACCGTTGTGATCGGTATCCACATCCGTTTAAGCGGCTTAGCGCTTTTGTAACCAGCGAGTACGCGCGGCAGTATCAAGGAAACTCCACGCGACAAAGCGGCTTTGCTTCTGGCCTTGCGCCATGTCGATGGTTCTGACTTTTTCCGCATCAACCGCTTCCAGTGCGCGATAAATCTCCGGCAGATTCTCCTTGCGCGACACCAGCGACGTAAACCACAGGCACTGACGAGCAAAACCGACGCTCTCTTTAATCATCTGACCAATAAATGCGGCTTCACCGCCTTCGCACCACAGCTCATCCTGCTGGCCGCCGAAATTTAGCGGTGAGCGCTTATCCAGCCCCAGATTATGCAGCTTGCGCTGCGTTCCCTGCCGCGCTTCCTCCGCAGAGGTGTGGAACGGCGGATTACACATGACCGCATCAAACGTCTCGTTCTTGTGAATAATCCCTGCGAGTATCGCTTTGCTGCTTTTCTGACGACGCAGGCGAATCGCTCGGTTCAAACCGGGATTCGCCTCAATCGTCTGATTAGCCGCTTTCATTGCGAGTGGATTAATTTCGCTGCCAGTAAAGCGCCAGCCGTATTCACGGTGCCCAATCAGCGGATAAATGCAGTTAGCGCCGCAGCCGATATCCAGCACGGAAGCCTCCCGTGGCACCACCGAGCGATTATCTTCCGCCAGCAAGTCAGCCAGATGGTGAATATAGTCGGCACGGCCGGGAATCGGCGGGCACAGAAAACCGTCTGGAATCGTCCAGTGTTCAATCTGATAAAAATGCTGCAACAACGCCTGATTCAGCGCTTTCACCGCCTCGGGATTGGCAAAATCCACTGACTCATCACCATAGGCATTTACCGTGACAAACGGCGTCAGCGCAGGGTAGCTCTGTTTGAGCGCGGGAAAATCATAACGATCGCGATGGCGATTACGAGGATGCAGACCATTTTTTTGCACTGCGGGCTTAGTCATCAGTATATCCAATCAATTTTAAAGCACGGTCACACAGTGACCGAATAAGAACCTTTCCAACGCACCGCTATCTCGCCCAGTTTTTCTGCTGCAAAAGAAGCTGACGCAGGTGACGCCACTCGTCATCGCCCATGCTGTCCGATGCCAGCCAAAGCTGTTGTCTGTCTTTACCGTTAACGGCCTGCAATGACAGCAACACGCCATTTTTCAGCAACCACGGTCGTTTAACGATCTGCCATTCCTGCTGCCGCCAGTTCAGGGTCGTTTCGCTAAGCAGAACGATTTCCCCCTGTCGGGATTTAATATTCCTTTGGCTACGGATAAAACCGAACATCACCATCGTGACCAGACACAGCCACAACCATGCATAGCCGTCCGGCCACGGCGCCAGAAGAATGAACAATACTAATAGGCCATGCACAACCAATGACAGCAGTTGCATACGCCAGGAAATGCGAAGGTCACATCGCCACTGGGCCACGATCTTTATTTCGCGTCTGAATAAGAGAAATCATGCGTTTCAGCTCTCCGTCTTTCGGCTCACCGTGATTCATCAGCCAGTTGAATAAATCGGGATCGTCGCTTTGTAACAGGCGTACAAACGTGCGCTTATCGCTGTCACTAAGTGTGTCATAGTCATGCTCGAAAAACGGCATGATCGCGATATCCAGTTCGCGCATACCACGGCGGCATGCCCAATGAATGCGTGATTTATTATCGATTTCCATGTTTCATGTCCACCTTGTTATCGCAACGTGCCGCTAGTGTACTCCGATTCCGGTAGCGGGCATCAACTAATAGTAACATTTTGACATAATTTACCGACAAACACCGCGACGGGCGCGCCGATCGGTATCAGGATGTGCAATACAATAACGCTGCGTGAATAACCCCTTGCAAACCCTGAGCGCTCTTTTACCATTAAGCCATTCGGGTATCGCCCTTCGCGCAGGATTGTACTATATGGTTAACGAACATACGGCTATGGTTAACGAACATAAGGCTCATCAGCTTCCTTTTGCATCACAACCCCCATTGGCTTGTACCCAACTGACCGCCACGCTCATCTCGTTGGATGACTGGGCGCTGGCCACGATGGTCGGGCCGGATACCGTCAAATATCTCCAGGGACAGGTCACCGCGGATGTCAACGCGCTTGCTGACGACCAGCACGTCCTTTGCGCGCACTGCGATGCGAAAGGGAAAATGTGGAGCAACCTACGTCTGTTCCACCATGGTGAAGGCTTTGCTTTCATTGAGCGTCGTAACCTACGCGACGCCCAGCTTAGCGAACTGAAAAAATACGCGGTTTTCTCGAAAACCACGATCGCACCAGACGACAACGCCGTACTGCTGGGCGCCGCAGGTGCGGGCATCCGCGAACTGCTGGCTTCTGCCTTTAGCCAGTTGCCAGACGCCGATCACCCTGTAGTGCAGCATGAAGGAGCAACCTTACTGCATTTTGCCTATCCCGCAGAACGCTTCCTGCTGGTGCTGTCACCTGAGCAAAACGCTGCACTGCTTGAGCAGTTCGGCAATAAAGTCAGTCTGAACGACAGCCGCCAGTGGCTGACGCTGGATATCGAAGCAGGTCAGCCCATCATTGAGAGCACAAACAGTGCGCAGTTCATCCCACAAGCGACTAATTTACAGGCATTAAATGGGATTAGCTTCAGCAAAGGATGCTATACCGGCCAGGAAATGGTCGCTCGGGCAAAATATCGTGGGGCAAACAAGCGTGCGCTTTACTGGCTGGCGGGTAAGGCCAATCAGGTGCCGCAAGCGGGGGACGATCTCGAATTGCAGCTCGGCGAGAACTGGCGCCGTACCGGTACAGTGTTGGCGGCCAGCCAATTGCAGAACGGCGAGGTGTGGGTACAGGCGGTGCTGAATAACGATCTCACCGCAGAGAACATCCTGCGCGTACGTGAAGATGCCGACAGCCAGCTCACCGTTCAGCCTCTGCCGTATGAAATAACGGATTAATTCGACACGTTAAGCCACATCATAAAGATGGCAAATTTCTTCTCAGAACGATAACAGTGATAATGGGATAGAAGAGTAAAGCGTCCGCGACAGGGATGTCGCGGCTCGAGCGTACAGGGAGGTATTCACAGCGTCTTTACGATCTACCCATTATCACTGCAAGCCGTACGTTGCTGGCAATCATGTAAGGTTAAATATAAAGATAAATCGCCAGAAAGTGGCAGACGCTCCCGCCCAATACAAACCCGTGCCAAATCGCGTGATTATAGGGAATGCGTTTGCAGGCATAGAATATCACCCCCAGCGTGTACACCACGCCGCCCACCGCCAGCAGCGTCACGCTCCCTGCCGCTAGCTTCATCACCATCTGATAAATCACCACCAGCGATAGCCAGCCCATCACCAGATAGGTAATCAACGACAGCACTTCAAAACGGTGGGCAAATGCCAGTTTGAAAACCACCCCCAGCAGCGCCATACTCCAGATAACGACCATCAGACCATGCGCCAGCGGTGAATCCAGCCCCACCAACAAAAACGGCGTATAGGTTCCGGCAATCAACAGATAGATGGCACAGTGGTCGAATTTCTTCAGCCACGGCTTAATACGCTGAGACGGAATCGCGTGATACAACGTCGATGCCAAAAATAGCAGGATAATGCTGCCGCCATAGAGGCTGTAGCTGGTAATCGCCACGCTGCTGGCGTCATTGTTGACCGCCTGAACCAGCAACAAGACCAGACCCACAATCCCGAAAATCACACCGATTCCATGGCTGATGCTGTTCGCAATTTCCTCTGCCAGAGAGTAATCCGGCATCTGTGTATTTTTTGACATCAATAGATTCCACTGTATTCGGCAACAGTACATATTTCACAACATCACACACTTCACAACGTCATGCGCTGACGTGATCCGCTTTCCCCCGCACGATTTCATGCCGGGGACGCAGGCGTAGGTGTTTAACCTTTGAGCAGAGTAACTGAGAATAGTTTCAGTGTACACGTGTAAGCTAAAATAATTATCATCCCACTTTATCTCTGACTTAACGTGTAATCATGCATGTCAATCCCGGGCAACATCCCCTACAATGATCGGCCTCGATATCTCCCTGTTTTTTGAAGGGCTCTGCCGTTTTTACCGATTATCCGCATTCACGCTCATCCGGTTTTGACGCTCACAGCACCTTTTTGTCATTTTCACTGCAAGAGGTAAACGTTTCATGTCATCTTCCTCATCCACGCTGGATTTCGGCTCCATGACCGATGTTTTCGGCTTTCTGATAGAAATCGATAAATTAAAAAATGTGCAGCGCCGCACCAAGATTATCGGCAGCGAACGTCACGAAGATTCTGCCGAGCACAGCTGGCATTTTGCCGTCGCCGCGATGGCGCTGGCACCTTATGCAGGTGAAGACGTAGACATCCAACGCGTGATCCAAATGGCGCTGATCCACGACATCGTCGAAATCGATGCGGGCGATGTGATCGTTTACGACCTTTCCGCTCGTCTGGCAATTCACGATCAAGAAGTCGCTGCCGCCGCCCGTATTTTTGGCTTGTTGCCAGAGCCACAGCGCCAGCAATTCCACGATCTGTGGGAAGAGTACGAAGCCAATGAAACGCCCAGCGCCCAATTTGCTATGGTGCTCGACCGCGTCATGCCAATGCTGATGAATTTGTACAACGGCGGACAAAGCTGGGTAGAAAACGGCATTCGTCTGGAACAGGTTATTGAACGCGCCGAGTTCATCGCCGATATCAACCCAGAACTGTGGCACTACCTGAAGCAGCATCTGGAAGACGCCAAAGCCAAAGGGTGGTTGCTATAATTCGGTTTTCCCGCTAGCCAAGCATTCACGTCAGGAGAGGGTGATGTCGTTAAAAACAATCGCGAATAACCTAGATTTGTCCGTAGCAGCGGTGAGTCGTGCGCTGAACGGCCATCGAGATATCTCCGACGCCACGCGCCAGCGTATTCAGGAAGAAGCAGAACGTATCGGCTATCGTCCCAATACCCACGCGCGCCGCCTGAGAATGGGCAAAAGCAACGCCGTCGGGCTGGTCTATCCCTACGCGGCTTCCCTGAGTAACGATGTCTTTTTTGAGATGATTGGTGCAATCAGTCGTAAGCTGGCACAGCATGAGATCGATTTTCTCCTGCTGGCCGACGAGCAAGACGCCTGCCAGGGCGCCGCCCGGCTGATCGCCAGCCACCGTATTGATGCGCTGATTGTAGCGCATACGTGTGAACAGGACGCGCGGCTGGCGTTACTGCAACGCCACAACGCGCCTTTTCTGGCGCTGGGGCGCAGCCAGCTCCCCTACCCTTACGCCTGGTTCGACTTTGACAACCGTGCGGGCATGGCGCTGGCGACCGAACACCTGATCGCGCTCGGCCACCGTCGTATCGCTATGTTAAGTGAAGATCATCCGCAGGCATTCATCATGCAGCGTCGTCAGGGCTATCGCGATGCGCTGCAACACCACGGCCTGCCGTTTCACGAAGCCTATCTGCGTTATGTCAGCCCCACGCGCCGCGCGGGATATCAGGCCATGATCGACCTTCTGGCGCTGCCTGAACCGCCCACCGCGCTAGTGATCGATGGCAACGTCCACGGTGACGGCGCTGTCGCCGCATTACAGCAGGCGGGGCGGCTTTCTGGTTCACACCCTATCGCGTTAGTGATGTATGACGGTCTGCCGCAGGATAGTCTGACTGACCTCAACGTGACGGCGATAGAACAGGCCACGCGCGAGCAGGTTGGTGAACAGATTGCCAGCATGACGCAGGCGCTTATCGCAGGCGAAATCGTAGAAAATTTGCAGGTGTTATGGCAGCCGACGTTACGCATTGGCCAGACGAGCTTTCCTGCCTAATCTATTTCGTCCCCTTCCACGTTTTATAAAGGCATCAGTTAGTTTATTGAGGCCAGCCGCCAGTGAGATGTTCTTCACATCGTCATCGTTACCTTCTTCTCTTTCTTAACAATTATTTTAACAAAATCACATTCCTTAAACGTTTAAGTTGATGGCTTAAACGTTTAAGCTTTCACTAAAAGACATTATTCGGATCGTAATTGGGAGCCTTCATTATGGTGCGTGATCTTGTTCAATTAACCAGCACGCAGTGCGATATCATCGTTCGCTGCACGCCGGCAGCGGAAATTCTCTACTGGGGGCCACGGCTGCGCGGTTTCTCTCCAGAGGATATCGTTTCTCTGCAACGCCCCATTGCTAACGGTCGTCTGGATGTGGATCTTCCTCTGACGCTGGCGATGGAGTACGGACGTGGTCAGTTCGGTTCACCAGGCATTGAGGGGCATCGCTCGGGCTATGACGCCGCACCGATCTTCACGACGACGCAGGCTGATGTTCGGGACAATACGCTCATCATCACGGCGGAGGATACACAAGCCGGACTACGCCTGACCAGCGAACTGCGTCTGGATCCACAAACGGATGTCCTGCAACTCCGTCACACGCTACAGAACCTGCACGCTGATGCCTGGCAAGTACAGCGTCTCGCTGTCACGTTGCCCGTCCCAGAGCATGCAAGCGAGATCATGGCGTTTCACGGTCGCTGGCTGCGTGAATTTCAGACTCACCGACTCACGTTGCAGCATGGCGGTTTTATTCAGGAAAGCCGTCGAGGAAGAAGTTCTCATGAGTATTTTCCCGCTTTCATTCTCGGTGAATCCGCGTTTGACGAACAGCATGGCGCAGTCTGGGGCGTGCATTTAGGCTGGAGCGGCAACCACCGCCTGCGTGCCGATATCAAAACGGACGGGCGCCGCGTCGTGCAGGCGGAAGCCCTGTATCTGCCGGGCGAAATCACGCTGGCACAGTCGGAATCCCTCACCACGCCGTGGGTCTACGCCGCCTTCTCCGATGCGGGTTTGAACGGTATGAGCCAGCGTTATCACGCCTTCCTGCGCCAGTCTCTGATCCAATTCTGCGGTGATAAACCGCGGCCGGTGCACCTCAATACGTGGGAAGGGATCTATTTCGATCACTCCCCTGAGTACATCATGCAGATGGCGAGCAAGGCCGCCGATGTCGGCGTGGAACGCTTTATTATCGACGACGGCTGGTTCCGTGGGCGTCATCACGACCGAGCCGCGCTCGGCGACTGGTATCTGGACGAAGAAAAGTATCCGAACGGGCTAATGCCCGTCATCGAGCATGTCAAAGCACTGGGGATGGAGTTCGGCATTTGGGTCGAGCCGGAGATGATCAACCCCGATTCCGACCTGTTTCGCGCCCACCCCGACTGGGTGCTGCAATTGCCCGGCTACGCGCAGCCAACGGGTCGCTACCAGTACGTGCTGAATTTAAACCAGCCCGACGCCTTCGCTTACCTGCAGGAGCGACTGAGCTGGTTGTTGGGTGATCACCCAATCGATTATGTGAAATGGGATATGAACCGTGAGCTGGTGCAGCCCGGCCATGAAGGGCGTCTGGCCGCCGATGCGCAAACCCGTCAGTTTTATCGTCTGCTGGATATCCTGCGCCAGCGTTTTCCTCATGTGGAATTTGAATCCTGCGCGTCCGGCGGTGGTCGCATCGATTACGGCGTACTGGAGCGCACCCAGCGTTTCTGGGTGTCAGATAACAACGACGCGCTGGAGCGCCAGACGATCCAGCGCGGTATGAGCTACTTCTTCCCGCCGGAAGTGATGGGGCAACATATTGGACATGCCCGCTGCCACGCTACATATCGGCGGCATACCCTCGCCTTTCGCGGGCTGACCGCGTTGTTCGGCCACATGGGCATCGAGCTGGATCCCGTGAAGGCCGATAACGACGAACTGGAAGGCTATCGTCACTACATCCAGTTGCATAAAACGCTGCGCCCGCTGCTGCACAACGGCACCACTTGGCGAGTCGATATGCCGGACGAGACTACGCAGGTCACCGGCGTGGTCAGCCACGATCGGCAGCACGCCGTTTTTCAGGTAGCCCAGTTGCGTATGCCGAATTATTCGCTGGCGGGTACGCTGCGCTTCCCCGGCCTACAGCCCGACGCGCGTTATGCAGTCACACTGCTGGATAGCCCGGAAATCAAAACGGTGCGCGAAGGCGGCAGCACCATGCGTGAGCTTCCACCCTGGTTACGTCAGCCGATCGTAGTTTCTGGCGACTGGCTGATGCAGGCAGGACTTGCCCTTCCCGTCCTGACGCCGGAAACCGCTATTCTGGTCGCACTTTCCGCGGTGACGGAAAGCGCAGGCAACTAGCCTTTTCCCGCCCCGTTACGCCAGTATCAACGGGGCGGACATCCTTATTTCACGTCTCGCAACGCTGTTTTATCCACGTAAGGCTTCATGATGCCATCCGCCTCTTTTTGTGCAGCAGCAGCAGCGTCATCGACCTTTTTCGCCGGATCGTTTAACAGCGCCGCCAGCTGATTTTCCATCGCTTTGCGCACCGCAACCGTTTCATAGGTGGCGTACCACGGATGGGCATATTGCAGTTGTGACAGCGCAATGGCCGCACGCGGATCTTTCGCCAGATAGTCCTTCATTTCTGGCAGATCGTAGGCCGCCATGCGCGGGGCGAAGTAGCCAGTAAAACGGCTCCAGTTTCCGCTCACTTCCGGGCTGACCAGATAGTTCATGAATTGCCAGGCCGCTTTCTTCTGCGCTTCGGAAATCCCTTTGAAGCTCACCAGACTCGCCCCGCCGATGGTGACGCCGCGGCGCTCTTTTTCCGGCATCATCGCCACGCCAAGCTGGAAATCTTTGGTGTTTTCACGCATAAAGCCCAGCGCGCCGGTGCTCAGCATCGTCATACCCAGCTTGCCGGAGAAAAATGCGGCACTGATCTGTTTGGAATTCAGTACGCCAGCGGGCATTACTTTGTCGCGGTACACTAAATCGCGCCAGAACTGGAGCGCGCCTTTGGTTGATGCCGTGTTGTAATACACTTCGCCCGGATAATCGGCATTGTAATACGCCCCGCCGTTGGCACGTGTCAGCGCAGACAGCATCCAACCGCCGTAATCATCATTTGTGGACGGAATCATGATGCCCCACTGCCCTTTCGCTGGGTCAGTCAGTTTCTTCGCGACAGCAACCACTTCATCCCAATTTTTCGGCGGTTCGTTAAAGCCGGCCTTTTTCAGCATGTCTTCGTTGTAATAGAGGATCGGCGTCGAGTTGTGGAACGGGATCGCATAAGTCACTCCCATTACCTGCGCATTCTGATGCAGCGCAGGCCAGAAGTTCTTGGTCAGGAAAGGCGTGGCTTTTTCATTGCCATATTTGAATAACTCGTCCATCGGCAGGATTTCATCTTTGATGACCAGATCGGCAGTGAAATTCGCCGACATAATCACCAGCGCTGGCGGATCGCCCGCTTTGGCGGCCGCTTCCGCTTTCACTTTGGTTGTATCGTAATTGCCAGTGAAGATCCCACGCACTTCAACCTGATCCTGCGATTGGTTGTACTCCTTGATGATGCGCGTCATTTCCATCGTCAGCTTGCCATCAACCGGTGCGGGGAACATAAAATCAATATTCTGTTTTGCCAATACCGAGCCAGACATCAGCAAGGTGATTGCCAGCGCCATCATACGGGGCTTACGCATGTCTTTTCTCCTGGGATAAATTGCAGGCGGTTTGCCCGGAAAACCAATGACAATCCTGCGGTGAAAAATGAAGCACAACGGACGCGCCAACATCCGGTACGCCATCGCGATTGGGCCGACGGTAGCGAATATTGCCCAACGGCGTATCCACATGTATCAGATACTCCGCGCCAAACAGCTCCCGCTGCTTCACCGTTCCCGGTAATGACAATTCGCCGTCTGACGCGGCGTGTTCGGTAATATGCTCAGGGCGAATCCCCAACAGCACGCGGGTTAATGAACGTGTTTCTTCACTGGCAGGCAGCGCCACGGGCAATGCCTGTAACATCGCGCAACCGTCGGTGCAGGGCAGCGTCACGAGATTCATCGCGGGCGTACCGATAAAGCCCGCAACAAAGACGTTAGCCGGGTGTGAATACAGCTGCTCCGGTGTGCCTACCTGTTGCAGCACACCGCGATCGAGCACGGCGATCCTGTCGGCCATCGTCATCGCCTCAATCTGATCGTGCGTGACGTAAACGGTGGTCGTTTTCAACTGTCGGTGCAGATCCATAATGCCGTCCCGCACATCGCTGCGCAGACGAGCATCCAGATTAGACAACGGCTCATCCATCAGAAATAAATGCGGATCGCGCACGATCGCCCGCGCCATCGCCACACGTTGACGCTGCCCGCCGGACAATTTCCCCGGTTTACGCTTGAGTAGTGGTTCAAGTTGAAGCAGGCTGGCAACGCGCTGCACGCGCTGTGGATATTCCGCCTTCGGTTCACCACGCATCCGCATCCCGAAAGTAATGTTCTGCTCGACCGTCAGGTGCGGAAACAGCGCGTAGTTCTGGAAGATCATTGAGAAATTACGCTGCTTTGGGCTCCACGTCGTAATGTCGTCATCACCCAGCAGGATTTGTCCGTCGCTAACCTCTTCCAGTCCGGCCAGCATGCGCAGCAGCGTACTTTTGCCACAGCCAGACGGCCCAACCAGCACCAGAAACTCGCCGTCAGCGATATCCAGCGATAGCGATGCCAACGCCTGCGTGTGCTCGAAGCGTTTGCTGATATTCCGTAGTTGAATCACGGCCATTACGCATCCACCGGACAACTGATACGTGGGTCATAAAGGAACGGCCCAGGGTACGATGCGATCGACTGACTGTAGCTGACCAGCCCAGTCACTGGCACGTAGCGATGCATCACCACGCTGGCGGGTTCCAGATTGTAGTAAGGCGCATCGTCATAGTGGAAATACGGCACCTGATGAACGGTGCCCGGTACGGTAGCAATAATCGCCTGCCGATACTGCGTCATAATCAGGCGATGCGTATGGCCGCAGAAGACTCGCGTAAGCTGTGGGAAGCGTTCGATCAGCGTCAGCAACTCGTGTCCGTTTTCGCAGGCGATCCGATCCATTTGCGCCGATCCCAGCGGAAGCGGTGGGTGGTGCATAAAGATCGCCGTTTCACGCGTGGCATGATCCTGCAATTGTTGCTCTAACCAGCCCAGCGTGGACGGCGTCAGCCAGCCTTTCGCCTGTCCGGCCAGACTGGTGTCGATGAACAGCAGGCGCATCGGGAAGCCATCGACGGCATAGCGAATATTTTCTGGATCATCACCCAATTGCGGGCAAAGCGGGCGCATCGCGTTGAGGAAATGCTGCTTATCATCGTGATTACCCGGAATCACGTACATCGGGTAATCCAGCATCTGTAACACACGTTGTGCCACCTGATACTCCTGCGGACTGCCGCAGTTGACGATGTCGCCGCTAATCACCACCGCATCCGGCCGCTCGCTCAGTGCGTTGAGCTGATTAATGACTTTGGCATTTTCCCCGTTAATATCAATAAATTCATAGAGCTTGCGTCCCTCACTGCGAAAATGCAGATCGGAAATCTGTGCCAGCAACATAACCACCACCTCTATCGTTATTTCGCCCGTTGGCGAACGCCGATCGTGTAAGGATCGAGATACACGGAGCCTGTCGCTCCAGATAAATAGAACTACGTCACCCGCATGATTAATATCGGTCGTTTAAAGATCGAGATACCGGGGGCGACCACGGTGTGAGGTATCCCTCCGGGAACCTCATCACCGTGTTTCCCCCTAAACCCATGCTTAAATCGCCCTGCATTCACCCACATACCCTTACAGCGATTCACTTAATGCCCGAGAAGCCGAAGCTGCTCAGGAACTGCTTCTGGAACAACACGAAAGCCACCATCAGCGGCAAGCACACCAGTAGCGTACCTGCGCAGATCAATCCCCACTGCCCACCGGACTCCGCGCCCATAGCGAACGACACCAGCCCGATGGTCAGCACCTGTTTGTCAGGGTCGTTGAGCACCATCAGCGGCCAGAGATATTCGTTCCAGTGGTAGGTAATGCTGACCGTAGCGAAAGCCAGAATCGACGGCCAGGTCATCGGGATCAGGACGTGGAACACCACCTGCCACCAGCGGCAGCCCTCCATCAACGCGGCTTCTTCGATCTCTTTGGCAATATTGAGAAATGCCTGACGCATCAGAAACACGCCAAACGCCGAGGCGAAATACGGCATCATCACGCCAGTCAGGGTATTGAGCAGACCGAGCTGTTTGAGCGTCATCATGTTTGGCACCATCATGACGACGGGCATGATCATCAATTGAATCAACAGCAGGTAAAACAGCAATGTTTTGCCGCGAAACTCGTGGTAGGCAAAGATGTAGCCTGCCGTGGTGATCGTCACCAACTGCACCAGAAACGTGCCGACCGCAAAAATCAGCGTGTTGGTGTAAAGCTGTAGCCAATTGGCGCTGTCCCACGCATCGCGGAAGTTATCGAGCGTTAATGGGAGACGCGGCAGTAGCGAAGCCATATCTACTCCGAAGCTGCTGGTGCTAATGGAAGAAGACAGCATCCAGATAAACGGGCTGACCCACAGTAGCGCAGCGCAAATCAGCAGCAGCGGTAGCGTGAATCGCGTCGTGATACGAAGCGGGTTGATCACGTTTCTGCTTTCAACGCGTGGACTTTTCACGTTCTGAACGTCAACGATCGGATTTTCAGCGCTCATAATGCGCCCCCTTCTCCAGCACTTTCAGATTCATCATGGAAAAGACGAATAGCACCGCCAACGTCAGAAAAGTGGCCGCGGAGGCTTTGCCCAGATCGTGCGTATCATTCGCCAGATCCTGGATGTAATAGAGCAGCACGGTCGTCGCGTTGTTCGGCCCACCGCGTGTCATCACGGCGACATGATCGATCTGGGTAATGGCGTAGATAAAGGCGATAGTGACCACAAACGCGATGGTTGGCCGCAGCAGCGGCAGTGTGACGTAGAAAAATACCTGCCGCCGTGAAGCCCCTTCCATCAGCGCGGCCTCACGGGCGGAAGCAGAAACGGCTTGCAGACCGGCGAGAAAAAACAGCATGTAGTAACCGGCAAATTTCCAGATACCGATGACGCTCACCGCCACCAGCGCGCTGTTACTCATGCCGAGGTAGTTGTTATTCATCGGGCCGAACACCTTCGCCAGGTAGTAATCCAGTAACCCCAGCCCCGGCATAAAGATGAATAGCCACAGCGTTGCGGCGCTCACCAGCGGAATAATCATAGGAAAGAAGAAAGCAGTACGCAGCCAGCGGTTAACGCGTGTGTTTTCCCACAACAGCACCGCGAGCAACAGCGCCAGCAGCACACCGGGCACCACCGTCATCAGGATATACAGCACGTTGTTCAGCAAGGCTTGCCAGAACACCACGTCCTGCACCAGACGCACAAAATTATCCATCCCGACGAACAGTGGCGTATCGGCATTTAGTCGGGTGTCATACAGGCTGTCGATAACCGATCGCAGCAGGGGGAAATAGGTGAAGGCAAGCAAAAAAACCAGCGTCGGCAACAGCACAAGATAGGGAAAGCATTTTGCACGCATAACTCAAAGGCCGCTCAGTGTGAAACACAGAGGCCTTACCCTAAAACGCTAGCGTGTCACTGGGGCGTCAGTTTAATGACAGTTTGTTTTCGGATAGGGAAAATATGCCTGCGAATGATTACAACACTCATCATGCCTGCCGTTGGTGCCTCCATTCGTCAAAAGGAGCAGATACGACTGTTGTGTCCACTAATTCCGCTAATACTGGGTAAGATCACATCACCAACACTCACGTCCAGAATTGATGATCGTTTCAGGTACTCAAACCTGCATATTGAGGTTTGTTGGGTATCGCTCAAACTGCAACCCTTTCCCACGGATTGTAGACGCAAAAAAGCAATCATTTCGAGTCTTTGAATAATGGGAGATTTTGGGATTTTCTCCATTCAACTATGCTATAAACAATACCTTCAGGTGAATCATCAGCTCCATCAGCGGGATAATAGATAATATCAGATACCGATGGATATTCGGTAATTTTAATTAAATGATCAAGTAAAGAGTCTTGATAATCGTCATCGCCAATAGCATCGCATATTTCAGAAATTAAACGAATAAATTCATCTTTGGTATACTCTGAAAAATTATCTTTCATATTCATAATTATCACCTACCGACTAGAATGGATGTTAATGTGATTTCTTGGGGTTGCAACTCTAATGTTATCAATATCATACACATCCCCTCCTTCTGATATCAATTCTACATGATGTAACTCAAATGAACGTCGCTTCCCAGCATGATCTGTCGTAATCGTTCGAGGTGATAACCCTTTTTTCATTCTACTTATATTATTCTTACTGAATTGTTCCACTAACTCAGGGCATTCCGATACAGCCAGCCAAAACGCTTCCCTGAAATCATCAAAACGTTCAAATTTCTGCCCTCTCAGTTTATCCGCGACCTCAACCGGCACTGGCGCGCCTAATCCTGAACTGGCAGCCTCCAGCCATTTACCTTCACCGCTCAATATCTCACCTTTCCCTATAACGACACCGGGGTTATCGCGCGCCGATTGCAGATAAACATAGATCGGCTTTATCTCTGAACCATCAGGGAATACCAAGATCCAGTCATTAAAGTCATGCTCATCCGGCACCGGAAACGGTGGCGTGGTGGTTTCCGTTTCCTCTTCAGGGATAGGATAGATCAGGATGGTGGGCTGATCGATGGGTTTGACCGGACTTCCTGTATGCGTAACAGGCTCAACCCCGTCAGGTTTTTCTGGTGTCCATGTGATGGTCGGGCCATCCAGACCGGGCG